>JAFZKG010000054.1 GCA_017553695.1 Lachnospiraceae bacterium | reverse complement strand
TTTTTTAGGATGTGACTATTCTATCACACATTATTTCATTATGGTATAGAAAAAAGTACATGCTTTCATTCAACCACGGAAAATGCCAAACAGCCCGACACGGTTTTTGGTGCCGGTTTTAATATAAATATTGTGAATATGTTTTTCAAACGTCGATTTCGTGATACAAAGGTCTTCCGTGATCATAGGATCGGAAGATCCGTTCAGCATCATATTAATGATCTCTTCTTCCCTGCGGGTAAGAGAATATTCGTTGACCAGTGCTTTCGGAACCGAAAAACCGGGAGCGTTTGGGTCTGCTTTAAATCCGCGGTAGCGGGTGACCAGACGATACAGCTTCAATTCGATATGCATCTTCAGCAATTCTAAGAAAAACAGTTCTTTTTCGGTAAAATCCCCGTCTTCTTTCTGCCGGTACAGCCCGATCATCCCCAGCTTGATATCGTTATGCACAAACGTTGCCTGCAGAGCATAGTAGAGCTTCTGTGGTCGGTAGACCTCCTGGTATAGGGCAGAGCGGTTCCATTCCTCTTCATCACGGGAATCCGAAGCCCGGAAAACAGAACTCCACGGAGCCTCCATGTATTCCCACCAGATGGAACGGTAATTTCCATCAACAAAACGGGACTCATCAAAAGATTCTTTATCGGATCCAACGAAATAAGGCTCTTCGTAAATGAATTCATTATTGCGGGAAGAGACCTTGATCGCCATTGCCTTGCTGTAGGGAATGATGGTCCGGATCTGCGAAAGAAGAATACGGGAAAAATCAGAAAAACTATCACACAGGTTGATGCGGTAGATCACTTGCGAGATATACGCACTTTCTTTCATCGTTAAATTGACAGCCATATTTCACCTCCGAAAAAGGATATCCCCTGTTTCTGTATTCATCATAAGACAGATGTTGGGGACATACAAGGGATAAAATAGAAAAAATCTTCTATTATTGTGGAAAACTGGTAGAAAAATAATGATTGGTGACACTTTTAAAAGCAGAACGAATCCTTTATACTAATGAAGAATTAATCTCAATAGCAAATGTGATTAAAGAAAGAGAAGGTGTATTATGGCAAAGATCATTACAGCACAGGAAGCAGCGAAGCTGATTCCTGATGGAGCAACGGTTGCTTGCGGTGGCATGGGTCTTTCCGGCTGGGCAGAAGAAGTCGGCTGCGCGATTCGTGACAGTTTCATTGAGACCGGACATCCGTGTAACCTCAATATCAAACAGGGTAGCGCCATGGGTGACTGGAAAACCAGAGGCATTACCCGTCTTGGAGAAGGCGGAGAAGGACTGGTCACAAAATGGAGTGCGGCACATATCGGCAGCGCGTTTTCACTGAATAAACTTGCTGTTGATAACAAACTGGAATGCTGGTGCCTTCCGCAGGGCGTCATTGTCAACCTCTGGAGAGAGATCGCGGCAGGCAGACCGGGAATGATCACCAAGGTTGGTCTCGGAACGTTTGTTGATCCGCGTCTGGAAGGCGGAAGAATGAACGCCGTCACAAAAGAAGATATCTGCAAACTGATCGAGTTTGAAGGAGAAGAATACCTGTTCTATAAATCCTTCCAGGTCGATGTCGCGATCCTCAGAGGAACGACTGCAGATGAAAACGGAAACGTTACGTTCGAGCATGAATCCGTGCTGAACGAGGGCCTTTCCATTGCAGAGGCCGTTAAGCATTGCGGCGGCATCGTGATCGTTCAGGTGGAATACATTGCAAAAGCCGGAACGCTGCATCCAAAGGATGTCAAGATTCCGGGAATCCTTGTAGACTATGTGGTACAGGCAACCTCAACAGATGCCTGCTGGCAGACAGAAGGCGTTTATTATGAACCGGCATTTTGCGGAAATGTCAAAAAACCGGTCGATCGGATCAAGCCGATGACGCTTTCCGAGCGCAAGGTCATCTGCAGAAGATGTGCAGCTGCCTTAAAGAAAGGAAACGTCGTCAATCTGGGAATCGGTATGGCAGCGGATACAGCCGCCATCGTTGCGGAAGAAGGCTTCATTGACGATATTGTCTTAAGTACCGAGTCTGGTATGGTCGGTGGTGTTCCGGCTGCACTTCCGAACTTCGGCAGCGCATACAATCCGGATGCGATCATGACGCATAACGATATGTTTGACCTGATCGACGGAGGTAACCTGGATGTTACGGTTCTGGGCATCGGCGAGATCGATGAAAAAGGAAATAACAATGTATCCAAATTCGGACCGTCGCTGACAGGCCCGGGAGGATTCATCAACATCACCAGTGCAACCAAGACGGTTATTTTCTGCGGCACGTTTATGGCAAAAGGAAAATATAAGATCGGCGACGGAAAACTGGAGATCGTGGAAGAAGGAAAGATTCGGAAGTTTGTGAAGAATGTAGAGCAGATCACATTCTCCGCAGAAAAGGCCCCGAAAGACCAGAACGTACTTTATGTCACCGAACGGTGTGTATTTAAATTGATTGATGGTAAATTGACACTTATTGAAATTGCTCCGGGAATCGATCTTGAAAAAGACATTCTTGCAAACATGGATTTTGTTCCGGCAATTGCAGACGATCTGAAATTGATGGATGAAGGCATGTTCCGCGAAACCTGGGGTGGCTTAACATTAGAATAGGAGGTTGAAATGATTTTAGATCAGAAACATGCCAGATTTCAGAAGCTGTGCAGACAGTTCGCCGAGACAGAGTTTACCAAAGAGCTTCTGGACAAACTGGAAGAGACCGGAGACTTTGACTGGGACATTTTTAAGAAGATGGCGAAGTACGGTTTCTGCGGCGTAAAGATCCCGAAGGAATACGGCGGAGCCGGCGGAGATTATCTTTCCTATGCAATTCTTGTAGAAGAGTTTGCGCGTGTATCACCAGTCCTGTCCATTTACGCGAACACATCCAATTCTCTTGGCGGTGGTCCACTGATGCTTGCCGGAAGTGAAGAGCAGAAGCAGAAATATCTTCCTCCGGTTGCAAAAGGCGAAGAGATCATGGCGTTTGCATTGACAGAGCCAGGTGCAGGATCGGATGCCGGCGGCACGACAACAAGAGCCGTGGAACAGGAAGATGGCAGCTTTATCCTGAACGGAAGAAAAACATTTATCAGTGGTGCGCCAATGGCAGACTACTGCATCGTGTTTGCAAAGACCGATCCTTCCCAGAAGGGAAGCCGCGGTATCTCGATGTTCGTTCTGGATATGCATCTTCCGGGCGTTTCATTAGGAAAGCCGGAGCATAAGATGGGCATCAAAGGCTATCCGACTTGTGATGTGATCATGGAAGATGTCCATGTACCAGCAGACGCATTAGTTGGAAAGAAAGATAAGGGCTTCGGCTATGCAATGCAGACCCTGGACGGAGGCCGCCTTGGTATGGCAGCACAGGGCGTTGGCATCGCACAGGGCTGTTTGGAAGAAGCTGTGAAATACGCAAAAGAAAGAAAGCAGTTCGGACGTCCGATCGCGAATTTCCAGGCGATCAGCTTCATGCTGGCAGATATGGCAACCGAAACGGAAGCAGCAAGACAGCTGGTCTATCATGCAGCAGAACTGAAGGATGCCGGAAAAGATGCCGGCATGGCATGCTCCATGGCGAAATATTTCGCAGCAGAAGCAGCCAACCATGTAGCATATAAAGCAGTGCAGATCCATGGCGGATACGGCTATATCAGCGAATATAAAGTAGAGCGGTTCTATCGCGATGCAAGAATCGTGCCAATCTACGAAGGAACCAGTCAGGTACAGCAGATGGTCATTTCCGGCATGCTGCTGAAATAAGAAAGGAGGATTCGAACAATGAAGATCTATGTATGTGTAAAACAGGTTCCGGATACCTCCGGTGTTGTAGCAGTCAATCCGGACGGAACGATGAACCGAAGCAAAATGCCGACGAT
>JAFZKG010000053.1 GCA_017553695.1 Lachnospiraceae bacterium | reverse complement strand
GTCCCATCGACAACGCCGAAGAAAGAAAGAAACCAAACAACGATCGTAGAAAGGAGGATGATCGTTCCGGCTTTTTTGATGAAGGACCAGCCGCGCTCCCACATAGACCGAAGTACATTCCCTACGGTCGGAAGATGGTATGCCGGAAGCTCCATGACAAACGGAGCCGGATCGCCCGCAAACATTCTGGTCTTTTTCAGCATAATGCCGGAAACGATGATTGCTGCGATACCGATAAAATATGCACTTGTTGCAACCCATGCGCTGCCGCCGAAGATAGCACCTGCGATCATGGCGATGAAAGGTATTTTCGCGCCACATGGGATAAAGGTGGTTGTCATGATCGTCATACGACGGTCACGTTCGTTTTCAATTGTTCTGGAGGCCATGACACCCGGGATTCCGCATCCGGTTCCGATCAGGATCGGAATGAAGGATTTTCCGGACAGGCCGAATCTGCGGAAGATTCGGTCAAGGACAAAAGCGATACGTGCCATATAGCCACAGGACTCCAGAATAGCCAGAAGCAGGAAGAGCACAAGCATCTGCGGGACGAATCCTAATACGGCGCCGACACCGGCAACGATGCCATCAAGCACAAGGCCCTTGACCCAGTCAGCTGCATGCAGCGCATCCAGTAGTTTCTCAACCAGGACCGGAATGCCAGGCACCCAGACTCCATAAGTGGAAGTATCCGGAGCGCCGTAACTTTCCTTATATCCGGTATCAAGATATTGCGCTACGGCATCTTCCAAGTCTGCTTTTGTCGCGCCTTCCACATATTCGACGGCCAGTGTTTCCTCATCTTCTAATTCATATGTTACGGAAGCATCTGCCGGGGTAGCAGCAATCAGTTTTGTCAGTGCTGCGGACGCTGCGGCTTCATCATATTCTTCTGATTCGATATCAATGGCTTCTGCCATCTCATCCGATCCATATTCGGAAATGAAGGCGTCCAGGATCGCGTCGGTATCGCCATAGGTCTCTTCTGCCTGCGCATATTTTGCGGAGCCGATGCCGAAAAGATGCCAGCCGTCACCAAACAGCCCGTCATTAGCCCAGTCGGTTGCAGCAGAGCCAACTCCGATCATGGAAATCCAGTAAACAAGAAACATGACAATAATGAAAATAGGGAGACCGAGCCAGCGGTTCGTGACAACACGGTCAATCTTGTCGGATGTTGTCAGTTTTCCGGCATCTTTCTTTTTGTAACATGCCTTGATCACGTCTGCGATATAAACATAGCGGTCATTCGTGATGATGCTTTCTGCATCATCATCCAGTTCCTCTTCGGCTGCCTGGATATCGGCTTCGATGTGGGCCTGTACTTCCGGTGCTATATTCAGCTGCTCCAGGACCTTTTCATCTCTTTCAAAAATTTTAACTGCATACCAGCGCTGCTGTTCTTCCGGAAGATCATGCACGACTGCTTCTTCGATATGAGCGATGGCATGTTCCGCCGGCCCGGAGAAACGATGCGTCGGGATCGTCCGCGCTCCCTTTGCTGCTTCAATGGCAGCCTCTGCGGCCTCCATAACACCGTCCCCTTTTAGAGCAGAAATCTCAATGGCCTTGCAGCCAAGCTGGCGCGCCAGTTCTTCCGTGTTGATCTTGTCGCCGTTCTTATTTACGAGATCCATCATGTTGATGGCCAGGATGACCGGGATGCCCAGCTCGGTCAACTGGGTGGTCAGGTAAAGATTCCGCTCCAGGTTTGTCCCGTCGATGATGTTCAGAATAGCATCCGGACGCTCTTTGATCAGATAATTACGGGCAACCACTTCCTCTAATGTATAAGGAGAAAGAGAGTAGATGCCTGGAAGGTCTGTGATCGTCACGCCTTCATGCTTTTTCAGCTTTCCTTCCTTTTTTTCTACTGTGACGCCCGGCCAGTTACCGACGAACTGATTCGACCCGGTCAGGGCATTGAATAATGTCGTTTTTCCGCTGTTCGGGTTTCCGGCCAGTGCAATTTTGATATCCATAGTTATGATCCTTTCTTTACAAAGTTAGCAATTGCTAACCGAAATGCTAAAAAAATTATGGCGTAACTTCTACCATTTCCGCGTCGGCTTTCCTGAGCGAGAGCTCATATCCGCGTACCGTGACTTCCACAGGATCTCCGAGCGGAGCCACTTTCCGTACATGGATCTCCACGCCTCTGGTGATTCCCATGTCCATGATCCTGCGCTTTACAGCGCCTTCCCCATGGAGCTTGACCACTTTGACTGTGCTGCCGATCTTTACATCTCTGAGTGTGTTCATAGATTGCTACCTCCTGAAAAATGAAATATATCCGGATCAGACCATGATACAGCGGGCCATTTCGTCGTTGATCGCAACACGGGCCTCTTTTACCCTGACGATCAGATTTCCACCGATGGAACTGACAACGGTGATATGCCCACCGGCAACAAATCCCAGGTTCTCCAGATGCTTTTTCACCTCCGGACTTCCACCGATCTTTCTGATTGTGTATTCCTCGTCTCTGTTTGCCAATACGAGCGGCATCATTTTTCATTCCTTTCCTTTGCATTATTAGTTAGCATTGCCTAACCAACGTCATTATAGTTAGCATACGCTAACTTGTCAAGGCGTATTTTTTGAATTGTGAGTACTTTTGAAACACTTGAACAGAGCAGAGGATTATGGTATGTTTTGTCTGTAATAACAACTAGGATTAATAATCGGGAGATAGCATATGGAAATGCAGGAATCAGGGGAGATGTATCTGGAGACGATCCTGATCTTATCCGAAAAAATGGATACTGTCCGTGCAATCGACATTGTGAAGGAGATGGGCTTTTCGAAGCCATCTGTCAGTCGCGCAATGGGGATCCTGAAAGAAGGAAAGTTCATTAAGATCTCAGATAATGGAGAGATTACGCTTACCGCAAAAGGGAAAGCCAGAGCGGAGATGATCTATGAGCGTCATACGGTGATCGCGGAGATGCTTATGCGGATCGGTGTCAGCGAGCAGACCGCCATTGACGATGCCTGCAGGGTAGAACATTATATAAGTGAAGAAACATTTGAAGCACTCAGGAGGATCCAGGAGAAACGGAAAAAAAATAAGTGAAAGAACTGCCGTATCGACTGATATTTGAGAGGATCCTCCGGGATCCTTTTTTATAGAAAAATTTTCTAAAAAAACTTGGAAAACCCTGTTGACAATGAATAAAACGGGTGTTATTATATTCAAGCTGTCACCCTGAAACACAGGG
>JAFZKG010000052.1 GCA_017553695.1 Lachnospiraceae bacterium | reverse complement strand
GATTGCGGATATGTCCGCGACAGCTACCCGACCTATGAGGAAGGACTCGCACGGGTCACCGCCGATTGGAATGACTTCTATGCAAAACTGCCTGGTGCAGAAGATAAGAACAAAGAAAAGGGCGCCTTCATGCTTTGGGCAATGATCGAACGGCCAAGCGGACGGCTGAAAAAGAGCATTCTGCATTCCACCTTCCCGAAACCGGCGCCGGTCTGGAAAGCTTGTCTTACGACGGCAGCACTTGCACAGAACCTTCCGCTCGCCGCAGAGATCCTTCTGGGGCAGCTCGACCTGCAGGCAGAGAATGGGCAGATCCCGTGCTACTTTGACACCATGAACGTTGACACGCTGAATGCGGGACCGCCGCTGCAGGGCTGGGCACTGAAACAGCTGATGAAGAAGAACGACTTGAAAGCAGCCCTTGCGAAGGAAGACCTTCAGAAACTTTATGACGGTTATGCAAAATGGGATGCATGGTTCGATGCATACCGAGATGACGATAAAGACGGCATCATCCAGACAGAAGGCAAAACGGAGTGCGGCTGTGAAGACAGCCCGGTGTTCCAGAAATACTATATTGTAGAGCTGCCGGAGATCAACGCAGAGCTGGCACTTCTGGAGGAGGCGATCGGCGATCTGGCCGGCATGCTGGATCGTCCGGATGAAAAGGAAAAATGGTATGCGAAAAGCAAAGACCGCATCCAGAAGATGCTGGAGAAGTTCTGGAACGGCGAACGGTTCGTTGGTTTCGACCATGAAACCAAAGCTGTGATCGATACGCAATCGATCCAGTTCTACCGTCCACTGATCTTAGGCGACCGCCTGCCGGCAGAAGTCATCGATAAGATGGCAGCAGACCTTGCTTATGCAAACGGCTTCCTGACCCCATGCGGCTTCCTGTCGCAGCATCTGGGCAGCAAGGAGTACACCCGTCTGAGCATTGAAGCAGGCAGCATAAATGCGTGGGATCAGATCATGATCACGACAGGCCTTCAGGATGCCGGCAAGACAGAACTGGCAAAAGAAGCGGCAGCAGCTTACTGCACCAGCCTGGTGAAGCCGGTTTCCGCAAACTACAGCTCCGGAATGGGCTTTGACAGCGCAGAAGCGGCAGCAGCATACTTCCTTCTGGGAGAAATGTAAACGGAAACAATAAAACACAGAGGCAAAAGCCATCGGGCTCATAAAAAAGGCGCGGATCTCCGCGCCTTTTTCTTTTACTGATCGCACACAGTCCAAAAATGCCGGTTTGGTACGCATTGAAAATGCTTGCCTGTCCAAAAATGCCAGTTCGGTACAGGTTGTTTTCTTGTTTTTGACAATATCACGCCTGCCTGAAAAAACGCATTTTCAAAAAAGCCTTTAAAATCAACGTTTTTTGATAACGGCCAATTCCCACCGAGTAGCCAGCCGGAAGCAAATCTGTACCGAATCGTCATTTTTGGACAGCGAAGGTTTTTACACCCGTACCAAATCGACTTTTTTGTACAAATGTAACAGTAACCATGATCAAACTCGACAGAATGATTATTTATCCGATTATCAGAGCGTTAATTCTCCCGGGCAGGAAGTTTCTGTGCATAAATAACATAATTTACAATATAAATGACATATTAATTATAAAAGTGTTACAATAACTATGTATTTTTAGGATTATGGGGATTTTATAGGAGAGGATAATATGAAACTAACACCGAAAGAGAACTTTCTCATGCTCGGTCGCGGTGAAGTTCCGGAGTATGTTCCGTTCTATACCATGATGGGAAACGAGTATATGGGGGAAGCCTGCATCAAGTCGCTGAATCCGATGGTTTTTGAACAGAACCATTTCCAGGATGGCGGATATGATATGTGGGGTGTCCGCTTTGTGGCGGATGAAAATACCGGCGCTACACTGCCGGAACCGAACAATTTCATGTTGGAAGACATCAACGATTGGGAAAAAGTGATCAAATTCCCAAATCGGCACGACGATGATTTCGACTATGAAATGATGTACAGGAAAGATCTTGAAGAAAGAAAGATCGACCGGAACCAATCGGCAGTCATGGGAATGTCCATGTTGATGCCATTCCAGCAGCTAGTTGCATTCATGGGATTTACCGAAGGACTTTGCGCGCTGGCAACCGATCCGGATGTGGTATCCGACATGCTGAATGCCATGGTCGACTGGATCGAGCCGGTCCTGTACAAAACCATCGAGTACTATCAACCGGATGTCTGGTACATGCTGGATGATACAGCAGCCAAAGGTACACCGTTCTTCTCGCTGGAGACTTACAGGGAGGTGTTCCTTCCAATCTACCGGCGGCTTGCAAAACCGGCTAATGACCGCGGTATTCCGATCCAGTTCCACAACTGCGGAAAATGCGAGCTTTTCGTGGAAGACATGATCGATTTCGGCGTGCGGTACTGGGATCCGGCGCAGGAGATGAACGATCTTCTGGCAATCAAGGAAAAATACAAAGGCAAAATCTGCCTGTGCGGCGGCTGGGATTGGGATTCCCATATCCCGCATGGCTGGCCGGACAACTATGACGAAGAAGAGCTCCGCGCTGGCGTCCGCGCAAGCATCGATAAATATTCCGAAGGCGGCGGCTACGCATTTTGCGGCGGCATCCCGGGCCGTTCCGAGAGTACGATACGGGCAAATCGGATCGTTCGTGATGAGGCACATTTCTACGGGCATAAGATTTACGGCGACCCGGATTACCAATACGTCAAATATTGAGAAATAATATAGAGGACCAGGAGAGGAGAAGAGAGATGCAGTATAAGGATTTTCAGGGGGAGCAGATCTCAAGACTGGGGTTTGGTCTCATGCGTCTTCCGGTCATCGATGATGACCAGTCGAAGATCGACATGGAAAAAGTGGAGGAAATGGTTCTTTACGCAGTGGAAAACGGCGTGAACTATTTCGATACCGCTTATGTGTATCACAATGGTTTTTCCGAGAAAGCCATCGGACAGATCATGGAGGAAAACCAGATCCGCGATAAGATCAATATCGCAACGAAGATGTTCACCTTCGGGATCAACGATCCGGATTTCAGCCCGCGGAAAATGCTGGACGAACAGTTAGAACGCCTTCGCTCGGATCATATCGATTTCTATTTGCTGCACGGTCTGCAGGGAAAGATGTGGGCAACGCTTCGTGATAAGTTCAACATTGTCCAGTATCTGAACGATCTGAAAGCAGAAGGTGTGCTCCGGCATATCGGTTTTTCCTTCCACGATGAGTTTGATTCATTCAAAATGATCCTGGATGAGTTCGACGGATGCGACTTCGCACAGATCCAGTACAACTATGTGGATCACGAGATCCAGGCCGGCGACAAGGGCATTGCTTATGCAATGGAAAAGAATGTCCCGCTGGTCATCATGGAGCCGATCAAGGGCGGCAGCCTGATCTTCCCGGATTATCCGGAAATCGACGCGATCAAGGAAAAATATGGAATTGGCGGATTGAGCAACGCGGAACTGGCATTGGATTATGTTTGGGATAAGAAGGGTATCCTGACGGTTCTTTCCGGCATGGGCAACATGGACATGCTGAAAGAAAACATCGCAGCTGCGGACCGCAGCAGCGAAGGCATGATGACAGAAGACATGGAGAAAGCGGTTGCAGAGATCCGTGAGGTCCTGGAAAAAACGGAAAACATTCCGTGTACCGGATGTAAGTACTGCGTGGACGGGTGCCCGCAGAACATCGCAATCCCATCGGCATTCCGCTTCTACAACGAAGGCAAGAAATACCGGAATCCGGCATCCCAGAGGCGGATGTACAACCGGACCTGCGCAAACATTGGGGACTGCGTAGAGTGCGGTGCGTGCAGCAACATCTGCCCGCAGCATCTGGAGATCCCGGAACTTCTGAAACAGGTCCGTGCTTATATTGAGGCATAAAACGATCAGGCAATAAAATTACATGACGATAGAAAAAGGAGAAGGTAATTATGAATGGATTAAAGAGAAAACCGGCTTACAGCGAGAAAGAATTACGGGTGGTTGATCAGAAACCTGGTTATGGCGGATTCATGCCGCCGACGGATCTGTTCGATACCCCGGTTTCCGTCCGGGAAAACATGAACTCGCACTACTTTGATAAAGATCCCTGGTATGCGGCAACACTCCGCGATACGACAAGCCTGCAGTTGGAAGCATACAATGTGAATCTGTCCAGACCGCACAAACATGACAGCGTTGACTTTTTCGGCGTGCCATGGAAATGGGTCGAGAGCGCTGGCGGATCGATCACGCCTGGCGGCAATCCGCGGTTTGAGGATGCCAATGAATGGAGAGACGTGATCTCCATTCCGGATGTGGACAGCTGGGATTGGGAAGGAATGGCAAAGGATTTCCGCTTTGATCCGAGATTCTCGCACATCTTTACTTTCCTGAACGGCTTCTGGTTTGAGCGCCTGATCTCCCTGATGGATTTCGAAAACGCAGCTATGGCACTGGTCGATTCGGAGCAGGAAGATGCCGTACACGACCTGTTCGGAGAAATGACCACCATGGGCAACAAACTGGTGGATAAAATCTGTGAATACTTCCCGGGCATCGATGGATTTACCGTGCATGATGACTGGGGCGCACAGAAAGCGCCATTCTTCTCGGATGAAGTTGCGCGGAATTACTTCCTTCCATATATGAAAGACTTCGTAGGCCATATCCACAGCAAAGGACGCTACTGCGTGATCCATTCCTGCGGAAAGATCGAAGACAGGGTCCATATCTTTGTCGAGGCAGGCATTGACGGCTGGGAAATGATGAACATCAATGATGTCCGGAAACTCTACACGGAATTTGGTGAGGATCTCTGCTTCCAGGCATGGCCGCTTCCGTTTGATCCGGAAGATGATAATGCAGCAAAAGAAGCCGCAAGAGAATTTGTTGATTTCTTCTGCCATCCGGGCAAACCGGCATTGCTTGGCATGGGCAACCGGGAAGCATTGGGCAGCAAAGTCTTTATGGAAGAAGTGTACGAATACTCCAGAAAGAGATATCTGGGACTGGTATAAGAGCAATCAAAAAAATTAGAATATAAAGGAGAAGTAACATGGGAGATATTATTTATAACGGCGGACAGCGCAGAAAATATGAACCGGGCGAAGCACCGATCGTGTTTAAACGCAAAGAGGTTACACCGGCAAAGGTTGTTCCGGTACCACCACTGGAGATCCATCCGAAATTTGCCGACAAGCATTTCATGGTCATGTCCGATGTCAACGAGTTTGTTCCTGGCGTAGAGGCAAAAATGGTTGACTGGTTCTGGGGCAACATGGAAAAAGGCTATCATCTGTGGGCTCCTGGTGAGCATTACGGCTTTGACTGGATCGTGCCTCCGTGTGAGGTTGGCTATGCAGGATCTGTCGAGGGTTCCTACGAATTCAATCCGTCCAATACGATCAAGATCACGCGTACCAGCATTGAGTACTATCCATTTACAGAATGCTACGAGCATTGCTGGATGAGCTGCTTCGGCGACAGCACGCCGGATAGCGGATTCCTCATTCATATGTATCAGGATGTGGAAGGCGGTATCTACTGGAGAAGCGTTTCCGTATCCAGTGAAGAGAGAATGAAAGCCATGGCTGAGCAGATGAAGAAAATGGCAGAGATGGCCGAGAAGACTGGCATGACGCCACCGCCGAGACCGAATATTGCGGAGCATATGGCATTTGAGTCCGCAATGCTGGGCGTGTTCCTGCCGGGTCTTTACAAAGTCTGGGAGGGTCATCCGGATCCATGGCAGAATGTCCAGTTCGATCTGACGACCGAGAAACAGCCAGACGGCACCTGGAGACATAAATATACGAACGTTCCGCCGACAAGAGAAGAAGTGGAAAAGGCAATCGCAGAAGGAACGCCGTATCCGAAGCACTAAAAAGAACGACAAGGGCCATGCGAGAGCATGGCCCTTTTATCCTCTTCTGAGAGAAAAACGATGACAATTCTACAGATCGAGTATTTTGTTGAGATTGCAAAAAGCGGAAGCTTTTCCAAAGCAGCGGAAAAACTGTTTGTTACGCATCAGGCATTGACATTGCAGATGCAGGCTTTGGAAAAAGAACTGGGATTTCCGCTTTTTGATCGAAGAAATAAAAGAAAACTGAAATTGCTGGAAAGCGGAGAGATCCTTTATCAGACATGGGAGCCGCTTTTGGAAAAACACCGGAAAGCCGTTCTGGAGGCAAAGAGCCGTCATGAAGGGCAGATGAAAACACTACGCATCGGAGTCCAGGATGCGCCGAAAGTCCGGGAAGCTACGATCTCATTCATCAGAGATTGCCTGAATGCCGGTAATATGAAACCGGAATTCATTGTCGGATACCCCGGACCGCTTTTGGCCAGCCTTG
>JAFZKG010000051.1 GCA_017553695.1 Lachnospiraceae bacterium | reverse complement strand
TTGCCCGGCATGATACGGACGAGCAAAAACAGCAGAAACGTTATGATCAGTAACGTTATCAGCGCCATTATCACTCTCTTGATTATATACTTAGCCATTTTTCTGTGTAATCGATAAACGCAAGGACATCAGAGCAGTCACAAAGGGCTGCTCTGATCGTCCAAACAATTTGTTTAAAAATTTTTAACAATTGCGGATCAAAGATCCGTATTTTTTAGTAACCTAATGCTTCCTTAGCAGCGTTGAAGTGCTCAGTAGCTACATCCAGATTGTAAGAGCAGTACTCACTGAATCTGGTCTGGTCTGCGGAGAAGTCTTCACCTGTGGATGCGCTTGCAGCGAACTGCGGCGGTACGCAGGTGTAGGTCGGAAGAGATCCGTCCATGACATAGTTGTCAACGAGGAACTCTCTGTCAATAGCGTTTGCGAATGCAAGACGAAGGTCAACATTTGCAAAATCGCCATTTGCATTGTTCTTGGTCTGGCTGAATGTGACATACCACATGTAACCAGCACCGGTAACCTTCAGGTTCTTGGACAGTGTGTCATCTTTCTCAACTGCGCCGACCTGATCACCGGAGATCACGGAGATATCCAGTGTGCCGTTCTTGAATGCAGTCAGAGCATTGTCGGAACCGTCAACGACCTGATAGTTGATGCCGTTCAGTGTAACGCTTGCAGCATCATAGTAGTTCGGGTTCTTGACAACCTTCGGAGAAGCGGTTCCCGGGGTGTACTCGGAAAGAACGAATGCACCGTTGGAAAGGAACGTATCCGGGCTTGTGCCATAGTTGTCTGCGCCAACCTGCTCATAGAATGCCTGGTTGATCGGATAGAATGTCGGGAAGTACATCAGAGATGGGAAGAATGATACAGGAGCTTCCAGCTGTACTTCCAGTGTGTAGTCGTCGATAGCCTTGATACCCAGAGTATCTGGATCGCCGCCTTCATACAGGATGTTGTCTGCGTTCTTGACGCATGCAACTGTGTTGTCAAACATGTAGTTGTATTCAACGTTTGCAGTCATGGAAAGTTTCCATGCAAATACAAAGTCGTTTGCAGTGACCGGTGTTCCGTTGCTCCAGTAAGCATCTTTACGAAGATGGAACGTATAGGTCATCTGATCTTCAGAAACATCCCAGCTCTCTGCGATTGCCGGCTGTGCAGCACCGTCAGCATCCATCTGGGTCAGACCATCGATGCAGTCAGCGATGACTTCGAAGGAGTCACCATCGGTTGCAAGGTTGGTGTCCAGAGACATGACGTTGGTGGAGAACATAACGTTCATTGTGCCGGATGGGCAGGTAGCTCTCTTGTAAACTCTGTTCAGAGCGACCGGATGGAACTCCACGCCTTCTACGCCGTCAGCGATCAGGTTTGCATTTGCTTTGGTGTAAAGAGGAGTGATAACAGCCTCTTTCATGACCATTTCTTCTGCTTCATACAGTGCAGCCCAACGAGCGTCATAGTCGCCTGCCAGTTCTCCGGATGAGCAGCTCTTAATGAGTGCATCGTATTCCGGATTGCTCCAGAAGCCGTAGTTGTTTGCTGTGTCGGTAACCCACATTCCAAGGTAGGTCATCGGGTCAGCATAGTCCGGGCCCCAACGGGTCAGAGCGAGCGTATAGTTGTCGTTCTGCATTTTTTCCAGACGTTCTGCCTTGGTCATCGGCTGAAGATTGATCGTTACGCCTGGGAATGCTTCTTCCCACTGGTCTTTCAGAGACTGAGCAACCAGAGCAACTTCATCACCTTCATTGTTGCCGTAGATCAGGGTGTAAGTCATGCCTGCAGAAGCACCGCCGTCAGCGCCGGAGCCTTGTGGTGTGTCGCCACCCTTGTTGCCGCATGCGCATAAAACTGCTACCATTGCAACAGCAAGAAGAGCAACCACGATTGCTTTCATTCTTTTCATGATTTTCCCTCCTAATAATGAATCATCACACCACCGCTTTATTATGATAGTGTGACGATAAATAAAAAAAGCGTGCAATCATTTTATAATCAATTGCACGCCTTGTCAATGAAAGAAACGGGCTCTACCACTCCTCGTCTTCGTACTCTTCGTCCTCTGAGATTCCGTAATCAGACATGATCTGATAGAGTTCTTCCGTATTTTCTGCAATGTAGTATTTCTGTCCGAAAAGCACTTTCCCCGGAGAGTCAAAGCCAAAGTAATACTGCGTCTCATCCTCCATGATGAATGTAATGGAAAGCGCACTGTCTGTAACCACTTCCCCGGAGGTATCTTCTTTAGTGACTTTAACTTTCTTCAGCGCTTCAAAACACCTCTGGATCAGGCTCTCGTCCGTTACAACCTCGTCGATCTCCTGTGCCTTGTAGTAGCGCATTTTCACTGGCATGTCGGATCCAAAGTTATCGCGGAATGCAGTAATCGCCGGATCATCGTAGAACGTAAAGATATCCACGCCAAGAACAGGCTCTGTTCCGGCTGCTGCCGGCGGTTCCTCCGTTGTCGGCTCCGGGATCGTGCCGGTTTCTGCAAATGCAGCTGATATCTCTTTCCAGTGGATCTTGCAGTATTCTTTTCCGTCGATCGCCGGATACTTTTTGCTGTCCACCTGAGCCTCGTTCTGGCAATCGTAATCTGCGTTATATGCACAGCGGACAGTATCCGGACCGCCCTCTCCAATCGCTGTCACATAAGAAATACCGAAGATCAGAACCCATCCGATGACGATCGCGACCGCTGCGCCGCCATGGGAGATTCCCTTCTTGAATTTACGTGCTGCATCGAAAGATTTGTCGACCCTCCGTCCTTTCAGCCATTTGCAGATCGCATTGCTGATCAGATAACCGATCACACCCGCAAAGCATCCAACGATCACACCGGCAAACACGTCCGTTGCATAGTGGACCATCAGATAGATCCTGGACGCGCCCGTAATGACGGCCACTAATGGAAAGATCCATGCCACTCTCTTTTTACGAGCGGAAATATGTGTCAGACACAGCACCATAGCGATCTCGAATGCGCCGGTTGTATGCCCGGATGGGAAGCAGTAATCCGATTCGCAAAGCTGGCCTGCCCCGACATACCAGTTCCAGAATTCCGGAATATGCTGCAGCGTGTTATAAGGCCGCACACGAAGTGCCATCGGCTTCAGAACAATATTTGTGATCAGTGTTCCAATAATAATGGCAAAGACAAGCGCCAGGCCTACCTTCCGTGTCCGCCGGAAGAAAATAAGGATCAATCCCAGAAGGCCGAAAAGCGCAACATATTTCGTGCTGCCCATCGCTGTAAAGATCTTGGCGATCGTCGTCAGAAATCCGCTCTGCAGGTTTCCGAAGAATGCGAAGATCGACATGTCGAGGTTCGCAAAAACTGTATCCAATAATGCTCCCAAAGAGCCTGCAAGCAATACATTCATGTCGTTTTACTCCTTTGGTTCAAAGTCGAATTTTTCCCAGACCGGTTTTCCGGTATACTCCAGCAGCGGCTCACTGCCTTCCAACGCACGGATCGCGCCGTTTGCAAGAGCCTCCATCTCAAAGTCACCCGCAAAGATGATGAACGGAGCAACCCAGCCGGCATATTTTTTCACATTTGCAATGAAATCCTCATCATTGGAAACACCGCCGGTCATGACAATGGCATCCACTTTTCCTTCCAGTACGCAAGCATAGGATCCGATATATTTTGCCAGATTATACGCAAACGCGCGGTAGATCAATTCCGCCCACTCATCACCGTTTTTGATCCGTTCCTTGATCTCCAGCATATTGTCTGTGCCAAGAAGTCCCAGAAGACCACCTTTTTTCGATACGATTGCCTTCATGTCATCCAGAGAATACTCTCCGGAATAGCACATTTTGATGACCGGAAGCAGCGGCACATAGCCGGAGCGGTTTGGCGCCATCGGCCCGTCGCCATTCAGCACATCATTGCCATCCGCAATCTTACCCATCTTATGTGCCGCAATGGAAAGACCGCCGCCCACATGACAGACGATAAGATTGCATTCTTCATATGCTTTGCCGAGCTGGTTAGCTGCACGCAGCGCGACTTCTTTCTGGTTCAGTACATGGATATGAGATTCTCTGTGGATCCCCTTGATGCCCGAAATACGGGATATGTCTTCAAATTCATCAGCATCCGGCGGGTTGACCAGATATGCCGGTTTGCCGGTCTCTTCCGCAAATGCGTGAATGATCTGAGAGCCAAGAATGGCCGGGTGCTCCATAAGCCTGCCGGAGGAGCAGTCCTCCAGGATCTTGTCATTGACCGGGAAGATGCCTGTCGTCGTGCTTTCCAATCCACCCGAATAAGCAGCGAATGCATCCATGTCATGAAGATCGATCTGATTTGCTTCCAGCTCTTTCATAATGGTCTCCACACGGTACGGCAGCTGCTCGGATACCCGTTTGAATGTTTTCAGCACCTCCGTATCGTGCTGTACATTTGCCTTGAAGATGCGCTCTTCTCCGTCAAAGACCGCAAGTTTGGTTGAGGTGGATCCCGGGCTTAATGTAAAAATCTTATATCCCATTTTGTTTCTCCTTAATACTTGTCCTGTTTGTTTAGTTTATCAAATATTCCTGCGAAAATCTATTCCACGAATGCCTGCTTAAGCTGCTCCATCTTTTCTTCTGCCAACTCTTTCGACGGTGAGCTGACGCCGACATAATACTTGATCTTCGGTTCTGTGCCACTTGGCCTTACGCATACCCAGGCATCTTCCAGCTCGAAGTAAAGAACGTTCGATTTCGGCAGGCCTGTCTCTTCCGGTTTCTCATAGTCGAGGAACTTCTGCACCGGCATGCCGGCCAGCTCTTTCGGCGGATTGCTTCGCATGTCTTCCATTGTTTTCGCAATGGCAGTCAGTCCATCGATGCCTTTCTTGGTGATCGATACAGTCTGCTCCACCGCATATCCGTATTTCTCATAGACTTCGCACATGGCATCCCAAAGAGTCATGTCATTGTATTTGTAAAATGCGCACATCTCACAGAGAACGAGGGCTGTCACGCAGGCATCTTTATCCCTCGCATGTGTTCCGACCAGATATCCGTAGCTTTCCTCGTAGGCAAACAGGAACGTTCCCTCTTTTGTCATCTCGCTCTTGAACATTTCCGCGCCGATATTCTTAAATCCCGTCAGGACTTCTCTTACTTCGACACCATAACTCTTTGCGATCCGGTCAAACAACTTGCTGGAAACGATCGAACGCACCACGAAGGCATCTTCCGGAATCCGGCCCCGTTTGGACAGCCGTGACAGTTCATACTCGCAAAGGAGGCATCCGATCATGTTGCCGTTCAGGTCATGATAATTGCCGTCGTTATCCCGCACGTGAATGCCGATCCGGTCAGAATCCGGGTCCGTCGCAATGATGATATCCGCATTCTTTTCCTGCCCCAGCGCATCCGCCAGACGGAAGGCTTCCGGCATTTCCGGATTCGGGAAATCAACGGTCGGAAAATCGCCGTCCGGTTTTTCCTGTTCCTTTACAATAAACAGATTTGTAAAACCAAAGCGGTTGAGCACTTCCGGAATGATCATAATGCCGGCACCATGAAGCGGGGTATATGCCACAGTCACATCTCTGGCCATCTGTTTTGTCAGCGAAGGTTCTCTGACGCATGCCGAGATCCGGTCCATAAAGACTTCGTCTACTTCGCGTCCGATCGTGACATAAAGTCCCCGTTCGACCGCCTCTTCTTTATCCATCATTTTCGGGTTGGATAGATTGGTTACCTGATTCACGCAGGCCATGATGCCTTCATCATGCGGCGGAGTCACCTGCGCGCCGTCCGCCCAGTATACTTTGTAGCCGTTATACTCTGCCGGATTATGGCTGGCTGTGATGTTCACGCCTGCAATGCAGTTCAGATAACGTACTGCAAAGGATAGTTCCGGTGTCGGGCGGAGACTTTCGAACACATAAGCGCGGATCCCGTTCGCATTCAGAACTGCTGCCGCAATGTCCTCGAACTCTCTGGACATATGACGGGAATCACCGGCGATTGCCACGCTTGGGAGCATCTCACTTTCTTCGCATCCTGCGCAGTTACGGCAGTCATGTCCGGCTTCCTCGCAGGCTTCTTCGGCATTTTCCATATGATGCTGCCTCAGTTGATTGAAAAAGTCATTGATGTAATCAGCCAGTCCCTGCGTCGCCTTTGCAACGGTATATTTGTTCATCCGGTTCGTTCCGGCACCAATGATCCCGCGCAGTCCGGCAGTACCGAATTCCAGTTCTTTGTAAAACCGGTCCTCGATCTCGGCGTCATTTCCTTTCAGGGCCTTTAATTCATCTTTTGTATCCGCATCGATGAATGGATCATCCAGCCATTCCTGATAACGGTCGCGATAATTCCTATCTGTCATGATTTCCCCCTTAGCAGTTCCATCAACTGTTCTTTCGTATTCAATCCCGGATCGCGGATCACGCGCTCCAGTAATGCTTCCAGTTCTTCCTTCAGCTGCACGCCTTCCGGAACGCCTGCCCGGATCAGGTCATTACCGTTAACAGCCAGGTGCGTTGTCGAAAATGGTTCGTGTTTCGCAATGATATCCTCCGCCATCTCCCGGACCAGCGCAAAGGTTGACAGCGTCACATCGTCCTGACACTTCGTCAATCCATCCATTCCCGCGCGGGTGATGGCCTCCTGCAGATCTGCTTCCAGGAAGAAGACCTCTTCTCCCATTTCGTTCAACGCCTTTTTGATCCGCGCACGGTCGGCCTGCAGCGGTGCATCTTTGTACCGCAGGATCGCCGATACCGCAGCCTTTGTCTTATTGTCATATTTCATTGCCCGCAGCGCATCCTTTGCTTCTTCCGCAGACAACTCTTTCAACAAAATTGCAAGTAGTAAATACCGGCGTGCATCATCCTCTTGTTCTCCTGGCAGGCATGCTGCAATCTCTTCATCAAATCCGGCACATTTTTCTGCATATCCAGGAAGGATGTAGTCTCCCATTCCCAATCGGAAGAATTCATTCACCATCCCGCAGTTCCTGCTCATCAGCGTCTTTTCAAACTCCACGCGGATCCGTTCCATGCTGACGTTTGCCAGATTGTCCGCGTGACGGCGGATGGCTGCGTAGGTCTCCTCTTCCACTTTGAAATCCAGCTGTGCCGCAAAGCGGATCGCCCGCATGATCCGGAGGGCATCTTCTGTAAAACGTGCATCCGGATCACCGACTGCGCGCACGATCTTTTTCTCCAGATCGTCCATGCCATCGAACAGATCCACGATACCAGATCCGTCATTATATGCAAATGCGTTGATGGTGAAGTCGCGCCGTTTCAGATCCTCTTCCAGCGAGCGCGTGAAAGTCACATGCTCCGGATGGCGCCCGTCCAGATATTTCCCGTCGATGCGGTAGGTCGTCACTTCGTAACCGATCCCCCTGATCACGATCATCACCGTGCCGTGCTGGATCCCCGTATCCACGGTATTAGAAAACAGGCTCTTCACTTGTTCAGGAAGAGCCGATGTCGTAATATCCCAATCTTCCGGTGCCCGGCCAAGCAGGCTGTCTCGCACACAGCCGCCCACGCAGTAGGCTTCATAGCCCGAGGAGACAAGCGTGTCCATGATGGCGCGTACTTCTTCCGGCACCTTTATTGTTTTTCCATCAATCTTATTCATCTCTTTGATCTCTGCAGTTTTGACTCCGCAGGTCAATTATGGATTAGCCTATATGAGATTTATGCCCGGCAAGCTAATGCCCTATTAGCCTATATCTGCAAGGCGTTGCCGCAGGCTTTTGTTTTCCGCTAGTTTTATTAGCCTCTTAGCCATGTCCTATTCACAGGCTAACCACCTGGTAATTAATACGCCTTGCCCCAGTAAACCAGAGTTTTCGCCGGCTTGCCGCAGCAGACGCAGGTATCTGCGATCTGCTCCTGCTCGAATGGCATGCAGCGGGAGGTGGCCGTCGTATCTTCTTTGATCTTCAACTCACATGCCTCGTCACCGCACCACATTGCCTTTACAAAGCCCGGTTTGTTTTCGATCGCATCTTTGAACTCCTCGTACGTACGTGCTTCAAAGGTGTGGCTGTCTCTGTGTGCCCGTGCCTTTTCAAGCATCTCGTTCTGCATCGTCTCAAAGATCTCCGGAAGTTTGACTGCCACTTCGTCAATGGCGACTTCGATCTTTTCGCGGGTATCACGGCGCACCACGACCACATGGCCTGCCTCGATATCCTTCGGACCGATCTCAATACGGGTCGGGATACCCTTGATCTCCTGCTCGCTGAACTTCCATCCCGGACTCTTGTCGGAATCATCCAGTTTAGCACGGATGCCGGCTTTCAGCAGACTTTCATATACTTCGTTTGCTTTCTCCAACACACCTTCTTTATGAGCGGCGATCGGAATGACCATCACCTGTGTCGGCGCGATGCGTGGCGGCAGGACCAGTCCGGAATCATCGCCATGCACCATGATGATGGCGCCGATGATACGGGTGGAGAGTCCCCAGGATGTCTGGTGCACATATTTCAATGTATTGTCTTTATCGGTAAACGTCATGTCAAACGCCCGCGCGAAGCCATCGCCAAAGTTGTGGCTGGTTCCGCTCTGCAGCGCCTTGCCGTCATGCATCAGGGCTTCGATCGTATAGGTCTCTTCCGCGCCGGCAAATTTCTCCTTGTCGGTCTTGCGACCCTTGATCATTGGCAGCGCCAGGTATTTCTCGCAAAAATCCGCGTAGGTGTTCAGCATCAGGATCGTCCGCTCCTGTGCTTCTTCCGCCGTAGCGTGTACCGTATGGCCTTCCTGCCATAAAAACTCGGAGGAACGTAAGAATGGTCTCGTGGTCTTTTCCCAGCGAACCACGCTGCACCACTGGTTATACAGCTTTGGCAGATCCCGGTAGGACTGCACAATATCGGAATAGAGTTCGCAGAACAATGTCTCCGACGTCGGACGTACGACGAGTTTTTCCTCCAGTACTTCCTGTCCGCCCTTTGTGACCCATGCGCATTCCGGTGCGAAGCCTTCCACGTGATCCTTCTCACGGTTCAGCAGGCTTTCCGGAATGAACAACGGCATATAGACATTCTCCACACCGGTTTCCTTGAACATCTGGTCCAGGTTTTTCTGGATGTTTTCCCAGATAGCGTATCCGTTGGGCAGGATCATCATGCAGCCTTTAACGGAGGAATACCGCATCAGCTGCGCCTTTGTCACAACATCCGTGTACCATTGCGCGAAGTCTTCATTCATCGGAGTGATGTCTTCAACCAGTTTTTTCTCTTTTCCCATTGTCTGTTCCTCTCAAAGTTTATTCCGATCGGGCAAAAACCCGTCTTTTTATACAATAAGGGAGTCCAGCTGCTCCCATGGCAAGTCTAAATCATTTCGTCCGAAATGTCCATAAGACGCGACCTGACGGTAAATCGGGCGTTTCAGATCCAGCATCTTGATGATGCCTGTCGGACGAAGGTCAAAGTTGCTGCGGATGATCCGGATGAGTTCCTCATTGGAGACCTTTCCGGTGCCGTATGTTTCAACCATGATGGAAGTCGGCTCCGCCACACCGATCGCGTAGGAGAGCTGGATCTCACATTTATCCGCCAGACCTGCTGCCACAATATTCTTTGCCACATAGCGTGCTGCGTAAGCCGCGCTGCGGTCCACCTTTGTGCAGTCTTTGCCGCTGAATGCGCCGCCGCCATGTCCGGCCATACCGCCATAGGTATCCACAATGATCTTGCGTCCCGTCAGACCGGCATCCCCTTTTGGTCCGCCGATGACGAACTGTCCGGTCGGATTGATATAGAACTTGGTCTTCTCGTCAATCATTTCCTGCGGCAGGATCTTATCAAAGAGTTTCTCGCGGATATCCTTGCGCAGCTGTTCCTGTGTCACGTCCGGGCTATGCTGCGTGGAGCAGACCACTGCCTCTATGCGGAATGGTTTCCCGGCTTCATCATATTCCACCGAGACCTGCGCTTTTCCGTCCGGACGCAGATACGGCAGTTCACCGCTTTTGCGCAGGCGCGCCAGCTCTCTTGTGATCTGATGCGCCATGTGGATCGGGAATGGCATGTAGGTTTCTGTCTCGTTCGTCGCATAGCCGAACATCATGCCCTGATCGCCGGCGCCGTTGTTATCGTCCTCTTCTTCAATCCCTTCTTTTGCTTCCAGCGCTTTGTCCACGCCCATGGCAATATCAGCTGACTGCTCTTCCAGACGGATCTCGATCTCGCAGTCATCGGCATCGAATCCGATGGATGCATCCGTATAGCCGATGTCGCGGATGATATCGCGCACTACTTTTTCATAATCTACTTTTGCCGTGGTCGTGATCTCGCCCATGACCAGCACAAAGTTGGTGGTGCAGCAGCACTCGCATGCCACTCTGGCGTCCGGGTCCTGCTTCAGGATCTCATCCAGGATCCCGTCGCTCAACTGGTCACAGATCTTGTCCGGATGACCTTCTGTGACTGATTCCGATGTAAACATTCTTTTTTCCATTTTTCCCTCCTGACTGTTATTCCATGTCGCTTTTTCAGGGAAGTGTTCCAATGAAAAAATCCGCCTGTAAGCGGACTTAAGTCTGGAACCTAAATCCTCTTATTGATCGATTTTTTAAATCGCTTAGGTTGGCACCTTCCTCGCTCAAAAGCAGGGGTTGTCGTGATTTCACAGATCCTTCTATCTCCATCACTCTGAATAAGACGATTGGAATATTCGGTTTATAATTGAATCAAACTGCTTTGATTTCTCCCTTTTTGTTTTCTTCCACCTGGACCTTACGGATGTCTGCGCCGAGTGCGCGCAGTTTCTCATCAAACTCCTCATACCCGCGCTGGATATAATGGATGTCGTCGACAGTGGATGTTCCGTCCGCGGAAAGCGCTGCGAGCACAAGCGCTGCTCCCGCGCGCAGATCCGGTGCTGCGATATGTGCACCACTAAGACCCTTCACGCCTGAGATGATCGCGGTATTATTTTCCACTTTGATCCTTGCGCCCATGCGTGCCAGTTCCGCCACATATTTGAACCGGTTCTCGAAAAGACTCTCGGTTACCGTGGAAGTTCCCCTCGCCAATGCCAGCGCCACCGAGATCTGTGGCTGCATATCGGTCGGAAAGCCCGGATACGGCAAAGTCTTCACCTGTGTTGCCTGCAGTTCCTCACACCCATGCACGATCACAGCTTCATCAAACTCTTCCACATCGCAGCCGATATCGACCAGTTTGGATGTGATCGATTCCAGATGCTTCGGAATGACGTTCGTCACAGTGACTTCGCCCTTTGTGATCGCAGCCGCAAACATAAATGTGCCTGCTTCGATCTGGTCCGGGATGACGGTATATTCGGTCTTATGCAGTTTCTGCACGCCTCTGATACGGATCACGTCAGTCCCGGCGCCACGGATGCGGGCGCCCATCGAGTTCAGCATATTGGCCAGATCGACCACATGCGGCTCCTTGGCCGGGTTCTCGATAATGGTGTTGCCCTCCGCCATGACAGCAGCAAGCATGATGTTGATGGTTGCACCGACGGAGACCACATCGAAATAAATGTGGTTGCCTTCCAGTTTCTCAGCCTTCGCCTGGATCGTGCCGTTGCTGATCGTCACCTGTGCGCCGAGCGCCTCAAAGCCTTTGATATGCTGATCGATCGGACGAGCGCCGATCGAGCAGCCTCCCGGCATGGCCACTTCCGCCTCATGAAATCTTCCGAGCAGCACACCGAGCAGATAATACGATGCGCGGATCTTGCTGATGTAATCAAAGTCGACCTGATGGGTATGGACACCGGCACCAACGATACGGACCTTATGTCGATTGATCCGTTCCACCGTCGCGCCGATCTGCGCGATCGCATCCAGCAATATATTGATGTCACTGACGTCCGGCAGATTGTTGATGATCACGGGCTCTTCCGTCAGAACAGCAGCCGGAATAATGGCTAATGCCGCATTTTTAGCCCCATAGATATCAACGATCCCGCGAAGCGGTTTGCCACCGTTAATGATATATTGTTCCATACTTCCACCAAATAATAAACGTCCGGGTCAAATTCCTTAACCCGGACATTAATTATACCTGTAAAAACCTTTATTGTAAAGCGGTTTGGAACTACCATTCGTCGTAGTAATAATCATATCCGCCACCATCCAGATAGGTAAACGGATCGATCGCAACGCCATCCAGAATGATCTCGAAATGGCAGTGCACGCCGGTAGAGTCGCCCGTGGATCCTGCATAGCCGATGACTTCGTAGCGCTGTACCTGCTGCCCTACCTCGCACGCAGTATCGCTCATATGTGCATAACGGGTCTTCAGATGCTCATCATGCTGGATCATGACGTAATTTCCATATCCTTCCCAGGAGTGGACCACCTCTATTACCGTGCCCGGGCAGCTTGCATAGATTGGCTCTGCATAAGAGCATGCATAATCATTTCCGGAATGCAGAGCACCCCAGCGGTATCCGAACCCGGATGACAGGAAGCAATTATCCAGCGGCACAACGAAGGTTGGCGGCGGCATGGTTCCTGTCCGGATGATCTCCGGTACCGGCTCTGTGATCACGGTCTGTGAAAGGACCTGTCTGCCAGTCTCTCTGCCATTCACCGTCGTAATGACTGCATTGACATTCCGAACGCCCGGAACAGCCTCCCGTTCCACTTCAGTCCTGCCTTCGTAAAGGTTCCCGTCTTCCCAGTATTCTGCCTCGGCATAGAAATCTTCATCGTAATTGGCCAGGACGCTGATACGGATCCCGATGGCATTATCGGCAAGTGCCTTTTCGACAGCCTCATTGCCCTTCAGCACTGCGTCGCGGTCTGTATAGACGGAGCGGATCTCAAGCGAGTCCACGAATCCGATGTCCACCGTTTTATGCAGCTGATTTGCAGCCGCCTTTCGCGAAAGGCCTTCCGTTTCCATCAGTTCTTCGATCCGCTGTTTCATACTGTCAGACTCTTCCACCTGATAGGTGATCTCCGTAAAATTGTCGACTTTTTTGGAAGTCAGTGTCACAGTGTATTCATCATACTCGTCCCCCTGCTTTTCCAGCGAGCGGAGGACTTCCCCCGCCGTGATCGTGGAGTCCACCAGGATATAATAATTCCCGGTGCTGAGCATGATCGCCTGGGTGTAGTTCGTGTCCGTGTATTCTTTCAGCTTTGTGTAGATTGCCTCCGACAGTTCCTCAATATCATCCGTCTTCGCGAATGCCTTGTTTTTTGCCTCGATCGTAAACGAGGAATCCACAAAAACAATGGAGCCCGCTTCCTTGCTGAGTTTTGTCCGCGCTTCTTTCAGCGCCTCTTCTGCCTTTTCTTTGCTGTTGCTGCTTCCGGCTACTTCCCCGGCGATCTTCACTTCATAATAATTGGCTTCCGCCGCGAAACTGCCAACCGAATTAAACAGGAACATCAAAAGAAAGCAACAGCAGAATGCGGATGCGATGAATGTCAGTTTGATTCGTTTGTGATATTTCGTTAATTTCTGCATACAAAAATCGGGTGCATTTTTGTAATTATTTCGTAACAATTACGTAATATTTTAACAGGCAATGCACCCGCTGTAAAGGTCCTTTTCAGAATAAAAATGTGAATTTTTACGGGAAAGGGCCGCTCGTGGTTACGCTTTAAGCTTCTGCTTCCTTCGGCTCCTCCGGAAGTTCGCTTGTGCAGTGTGCGCACCGGGTTGCTTCGATCGGCACCTCGCTCTTGCAGAACGGACAGATCTTGGTGGCCGGAGCTGCTGCAGCTTCTTCTGCTTTCTTCTTCTCTTCTGCTTTTGCCCTGAGCTTGTTCATACCCTTCACGATCAGGAACAGGACGAACGCAATGATAATGAAGTTGATGATCGCCATGATGAACGCGCCATATCTGAGTTCCGCGCCATTGACATTGGCAACCAGCTCCGTGAAATCCATTTTGAAGATCGAGCCGATCAATGGATTGATAATGTCGTCGGTCAAAGAGGATACGATCGCAGTGAACGCACCGCCTACGATAATGCCGACGGCCATATCCATGACATTGCCTTTGCTGATGAATTCCTTGAATTCGTTAAAAAACTTTTTCACCTTTTCTCCCTCTCTTCTTGAACTGCCATTACTTTGTATATGTCCAGGTTCCGCCGTCCTCTCCGCTCCGGGTGAGGGTCAGCGTGTTTTCGTTCACCGAATAGGTAAACAACTTATCCTGATAAATGCCTTCCGTGTACTGGATCTTCAGTTCCCCGTCCACAGCCGTGAAGGTAAACGGCTGATCCCAGAAGATATCCATGCCGGTGCCGTCTTCATTGAATGTGTACCCGGAATCCCAGTAGGACTCGGTCCACGTGCCAAGGATTGCGGCGTCATTCTCGATTGGCTCCTCTTCCTCTTTCTTTCCGCAGGCACAAAGTGCCAGGATGCAAAGCAGGATACAAAGAAGGCTGATCAGTCTCTTTTTCATGTGTATTCCTCTTTATGGTTCCTCCGCCGGTTCCGTTTCCGGTACTGTTTCGGTCTCGGATTCCGGTTCGGTTTCTTCTGCTTCTTTCTGATACAGCATGGTGATGGCGTCTTTCGCGTTCCGGGTCATAGTGATGACGTCGCCATCGATCGAATAAGTATAATCGCTGTCATCACAACTGACATCGTCATAATCGATATAAAGGATCCCCTGATCTGTCTGATAGGTAAAAGATAATGCCCAGAACAGATCGATCCCCGTTCCGTCTTCATTAAAAGTATACCCGGAAGGGATCCCGAGATCTTCCAGAGAGGCTGATCCGTCCTCTGTGATCTGATTCCACGTTCCGAAGATCGCCTCATCCAGCACAGCATCCTTTGCCGGACCTTTTTGGCAGCCGGCAAGCAATGCGATACTCATTATGATACATACAATGATACCTGCTGTTTTTCTCATCTCTTCTGATACTGGTTAGCGCTGTTTCCTTCTTCCTGCATAGTGAGGATATTTCCATCAATCGAATAATGGAATTTATACTCGCCCCAGCCTTCATCACAGTCCACTGTGATAACACCGCTTTCTGTGGAGAATGTGAATGCCACATCCATCAGCCCCCATTTGCCGGTGCCGTCGCTGTTGAAGACCCAGTAATCGCCCAGTTCCTGACCATCCGGGATATCATATTCTTCCCAGGTCCCGAACAGAGCGGAATCATTTTCTTTCTTCGTGGTCTGCTCCTGTGTGGTTTCCGGTTCCGGTTCTTTGTCCTTGCAGCCGCAAAGACAGACCGCGCACAGAATGCAGATCAGAATAATGGAAAATAGTCTCTTCATTGATGCCTCCAAGTGTTTTTTGATTACCGAAAATTATAGTATAAATCCCGGAAATGTACAACTAAAAGTAGATGTCATACCACACCAGGAATGTGTAGATCGTCCAGATTTTCCGCCACAGATCCGAGTTTCCGCCAAGGTATTCCTGCCAGATCGCATCCAGCACATCCATATGGAAAAACTGCTCTGCTGTTTTGCCGTGAAGTTTTTCATACACGTCCTGATTATAATTTGCGTCGGCCATCCAGTGCCGGATCGGCACGATGAATCCCAGTTTCTTACGGAACGCGACTTCTTCCGGGATCACTTCCTTCGCCGCATTCCGGAATGCGACCTTATTCTGCTCATCATCGATCTTATATTTTGCCGGCAGACGGGATGCGATTGCAAAGACACGCGGGTCAGTGAGCGGCATCCGGATCTCCAGACCAGCCGCCGTGCTCATTTTGTCCACGTTGAAATAGATGTCGCCCTCCAGCCAGATGCGGATGTCCACATCCTGCATCTTCGTCAACGGATCCATCCCTTCATTCTCTTCGTAAATATCTTTCACAAGATCGATTGGAAGGATCTCATCGTTATAATATTTCAGGAGCTGCTTCTTCTCATCTTCCTTCATGATGTTGGTGTTGCCCACATAGAAGGTCTTGAGGTTATCGCCATAGCGTTCTGCATTCCGGTACATATTGTAACCACCGAAGAACTCGTCGGAACCCTCGCCGGAATAGCAGAGTTTCGTATGCTGCGCAGTAGCACGGCACCCCAGCGCAAACGCGATCGCGGATGCGTCTGCCAAAGGCTGTTCCATATTCTCCATGACCCACGGCACAATGGCAAAATATTCTTCCGGCGTGACACGGAGCCGGTTCAGCGTGACGCCTAATCCGTCTGCTGTCTGCTTTGCCAGCGGCGATTCATCGAAACGCTCATCGTCATAGCCGATCGTATCGGCTGTTTTCGCATCGCTCATCGCGAGCACGTAAGATGAATCCACGCCGCCGGACAGGAAGGATTCCGCCACTTCATCCGGTTCCTTCACTTCTGTCATGATGTGACGTACCGTCTCGTTGATCTCCTCCGCCCACTCCTGAAGAGACCTTGTATCATCCGGCGCGAAGGTCGGCCGGAAGTAACGCTTGATCGCAATGTTCCCATTAGAGAATCGGAGTGTGTGTCCCGGCATCAGCTTCTTCAGTCCCCGGAAGAATGTGTTCTCCCCGGCCACATAGGTCAGCGTCAGATACAGCTGCAGCATATCTTTGTTCAGTTCTTTTTGGAATCCCTCTTCCGCCAGGATCGGACGGATATAGGTTCCGCAGAGCAGATTTCCCTCTTCGGTCAGATAATAGTAGAACGGCTTCGTGCCGAACGGATCACGGCAGGCAAAGATCTCGCCGGTTTCTTCATCCTCCAGCGCAAATGCGAACATGCCGATCAGATGTAGTCCAACCTCATCACCCCAGCGTTCAAATGCCTTTAAAATGATCGTTTCTTCCCTTTCTTTGCGCTCTGAAGCCGGCTGGATCCCAAGCTCTTCGCAAAGCGTTTTCCAGTTGCGGATATGGCCTCTGTATTCTTTCATTTTCATGGAACATTTCCTCCAGTAAGCGTCTTTTCGTAAAATGACGAGTTCATATTATCACTGATTTTTATCCACAACAAGCCTATAGTGTGCTATAATATGGCTCACACAAACGAACGGGGGCATTATGATTCGTTTAAACAACAAATGGGAATTTACCAATACCTGGTCGGAAGACTTCATGAAGGGTTTTCTGGACGGAGAATCGATCCGTCTGCCGCATAATGTAGGCAATATTCCGCTGCATTATGCCAATCCTTCCGATTACGAGTGCGTCTGCGGATACCGTCACGCAATCGATGTTCCGAAAGAGATCATCGGGCAGAAAGTGTTTCTGCAGTTTGACGGCGCGGCACACATCGCAGAAGTCTATCTGAACAACGAAATGGTCGGCAAACACTACGGCGGTTATACTTCTTTCCGCATTGATATCTCAGAACAGCTCAAAGCCGGAAGAAATATCATTGCCGTAAAATTAGACTGCACGGAAAATCCGGAGATCCCGCCTTTCGGGAACGTGATCGATTATCTGACCTACGGCGGACTGTACCGCGATGTCTGGCTGGACATCCGTCCAAACACCTATATTGAGGACGTATTCATCTCTACCGTGGATGAAAACACGGTGCATGTGGACATCACGACCGTCGGCGAGCCGATGCTGATCGACCTGGAGATCTACGACGCGGAGGGAAGTCTGATCGCGTCTGAGAAAAACTGTGCCAAATCATCCGACATTTATATTTCACAGGCCCATCACTGGTCTGTGGATCATCCATATCTGTATAAGTGCATCACCATGATCAGTTCCGAGGACGGGGAGGATTACAATGAGACCACCTTCGGTATTCGTCAGGCAGAGTTCCGTGCCGACGGATTCTATCTGAATGGGGAAAAGGTCTTCATTCGTGGTCTGAACCGTCACCAGAGTTTCCCGTACATCGGCTATGCCGCTCCGGAAAGCCTGCAGCGCGAGGATGCGCGGATCCTGAAAGAAGAACTATGCGTCAATGCAGTCCGCACCTCGCATTATCCGCAAAGCCAGTATTTCATTGATGAGTGCGACCGCTTAGGGCTCCTTGTATTTACGGAGATCCCTGGCTGGCAGCACATTGGTGACGCGGAGTGGAAAGATCATGCGCTGGATACACTGAAGGAGATGGTCCTGCAATACCGCAACCATCCATCCATCATCCTCTGGGGCGTCCGCATCAATGAGAGCCTGGATGACGACGAGTTCTACACCCGTACGAATAATCTTGCCCACGCATTGGATCCGTCCCGGCAGACCAGCGGCGTCCGCTATCTGCAGAAGAGCCATCTGCTGGAGGATGTGTACGCGTATAATGATTTCTCACACAACGGCACGAACGTCGGCTGCCTGCCGAAGAAAAAGGTCGTGACGGATGTGAATAAGCCGATGCTGATCTCGGAAAGCAACGGACATATGTTCCCGACAAAGACTTTTGATGCTTCCACGCACAGGCAGGAACACGCCCTTCGCCATGCGCGGGTGCTGGATGCGGCTATGACGTCCGGCGGCATTGCCGGATGCTTCCAGTGGTGCATGTTCGATTATGCCACCCATCAGGATTTCGGTTCCGGCGACCGGGTCTGCTATCACGGCGTTCTGGATTCGTTCCGAAATCCGAAACTGGCTGCAGCCGTTTATATGAGCCAGGGCGAAAACACCCCTGTACTGGAGGTTGGCTCCACGTTCGACATCGGTGATTATCCGGCCGGCCTGAAAGGTCCGGTCTATGCCTTCACGAATGCCGACGAAGTACAGCTTTATAAAAACAATGAATACGTCAGTACCTTCCGTCCGCGAGGCTGGGATTCCCTCACCCATGGACCGATCGAGATCAATGATACGATCGGCGAACTTTTGGAAAAGAATGAAGGGTTTGAGCCGGCTAAGGCAGCGCTTGTGCGCAAGTGTCTGCTTGCCGTTGAAAAATATGGCCTGCCGAAATTGCCTTTGATCGAGAAACTCCGCCTGGCATACTGTTCCATGAAGTACAAGATGTCGATGGACGATGCCACAGCCCTCTATGCCAAGTACATCGGTAATTGGGGAAATATCTCCACGAAATGGCGGATCGAGGCAGTGAAAGACGGCAACGTGATCAAGAGCATCACCTGCTCACCGGGCAATCATCTGCATATCGAAGCGACAGCTTCCCGCACGGAACTATATGAGGGGAGCTGCTACGATATGGCACTCGTGCGGATCCGTCTGGTGGATGAAAATGGTACTCTTGCTTCTTACGCACAGATGCCGATCGCTTTTGCTGCAGAAGGCGTGGTAGATGTGGTCGGTCCGATGGTGGCGACCGCGGAAGGCGGCATGTGCGGCACCTATGTCCGGACGACCGGCTGGGACGGTGACGGGCGCATCATCATCTACACGGAGGACGGCATGGAGACTTCGATCGAATTCACCGTGACCATCCCTGAGGAAGAATGATAACTATATGCTCTTTTATACGATCCGCATAATACGATCATGAAAAAAGCAACCTATCTTATCACGATACAAACTGACGACGGACTCCGGGAATTCTCCGGGTCCGTCGATGTTACTTCTACCCGTCTTGTCATCCGGGAAAATCTGCCGGCGGGCGTCATCCGATCCTGCGAACTGGAGATGCCATGGGGAATCGATGATGACGAGCAGTTTTATCTGAACGGCTATCAGACCTGGACAGAAGGCTATCCGCTTACTCTCAACAGTAAATCGCGTGGCCTGCAGAAGGCGCCAGGCTATCTGGTCCGCAGGCTGCATCTGGACCGCTATGGTGATCTGCATTTCACAAACTACCCTTATCGCGAAGGCTATAATCACGGATATTCCTTTGGCTATTTTTATAAAAACGATATCTATCGGCTCGTTGCTTCCAACGATGAGACGAACGGCTATACCCTGCTCATTTATGAATCCTATTACAACTGGGGAATCGGCTATTCCGGTGATGGCGGCAACCAGTTTGGACGCCTGATGCTGCAGAAGGACTGCGCCGGCCTGGTTCTGGATCAGGGCACAACCTTCACTGCTTTTGACCTGTATATCGGAGAAGGCAGCTGTGACGAAGTATTTGACGGTTGGTTCGACGCGATGGGAATCCACCCGCGTAAGGCACACCGTCTCAAGGGTTACACTAGCTGGTACAACCGGTACGAGAAGATCAGTGAACAGTCGATCCTGTCAGATCTGGAAGGCTGCACACGCATCCTTCGTGAGGGCGATCTGTTCCAGGTAGATGACGGCTGGGAGACGAACGTTGGAGACTGGCTGAGTGTGGATGAAACGAAGTTCCCGCATGGGATGAAATATATTGTGGACGCGATCCATGAGAAAGGCTTTACGGCCGGACTTTGGCTTTCGCCGTTTGTATGCAATGCCAGATCCTCTGTCTTCCGCGAGCACCCGGAGTGGCTGATGAAAGTGACCGGTGCCTATCCGGACTGGCACATGGTGCCATATACGGAAACGATCACCGCTAAAGACGCACCAAAGCGGAAGTATACGGGCGATATGAAAAAGGATGCTGTCGACGCGTCAGCACCTGGCAAAAATACAAATGCGGTTTACCCATGGTACGGCGGCGTCGCCTGGGGCGGATTTGTATCTCTGGACTTCGACAACCCGGAAGTGATCGCTTATCTGGAAAAAGTCTTTTCCACAGTCTTTGAGGAATGGGGCTTTGACATGGTCAAACTGGACTATCTGTATGGCGCTGCACCATTCGGAACGCCATCCTCCGCTGATGGTTTCATCTGTGAGACCCGCGCCGGCCGTATGTGCCGTGCCATCGATCTGCTCCGCAGACTCTGTGGCTCTCATATGATCCTGGGCTGCGGTGTTCCTGTCTGGCCGGCATTCGGCAAAGTGGAATATTGCCGTGTCAGCTGTGACATGACGCTGAACTGGACAGGTGCTTTCTACCGCAACATGATCGGTCCGGAAAAGTACGCCACCAATGTGGCTATCTCCACTGCAAAAATGCGCCAGCCTCTGAACGGCCGCGCCTATCTGAACGACCCCGACGTCTTCTTCCTGCGCAAAGATAACATTCATCTGGATGATGCTCAGAAAAAACTTCTCGCAGAACACTGCTGCGATACACGTGGGCTCTTCCTTACCAGCGATGATCCCGCTGCTTATGATGACGCCACGCTGCAATATTATCAGGAACTGGCGGAACGGTTTGAAAAAGACTGATCTGTGACATGGAAAAAGGCCACGCACCAGGCGCGGCCTTTTTTGATAAAACCAATTTCTTTAATACAATCCCAGATACGGGGCAGGGTCAACTCGCTGCGTATAATCAAATCCGTGATCGGAAATGACGACGCCGAGGTGCAGGTGATATCCGGTCGACGATCCGGTCGTGCCTACGTATCCGATGACTTCGCCCTGCACAACGTACTGCCCGACAGAAACGTTCCGAATATTCTGATGCATGTACTCGGTATACAGACCGCCGCCGTGGTAGATGACGGTATAGTTGCCGCAGCCGCCGTTCCATCCATCGGCGGAAAGCACCACCTGACCGTCAAGGACTGCAAAGATCGGCGTGTTGAGTGGCGCACCGATGTCGAGGCCGCTGTGATAGGAAACATATCCACCGCCGAACGGGTCTTCCCGGTATCCATACCAGGAGGATATCCAACGGCTGTCATATGGATAAGGCAGCGGCCATAAGAAAGATCCAGTTGATGGAACGTAGGATCCGTTCATCCCCTGCTCCTCCAGTTCTTTCTTGCGTTTTTCTTCATATTCGCGGACCAGTTGCTCTACGATTTCTTTCTGCTCGGCAACGAGACCTGCCAGATAAGCGTTCTGCTCAGCCTGACGGGCTTCCGCATCCTTCGCGTTGCTTAATGCCTCTGCTTTCACGACCAGCATCTCATCCAGCACGGCTTTCTGATCCAGTTGTGCCTGTTTCAGTTCATCGATTGCTGCTTTTTCTGCTTCCACAGCAGTTTTCTTTTCTTTGATCTCGGCCTGAAGTCCTTTGATCTTTTCCATCTGCATCCGGTCATAGTTGGTCAGATCCAATTGATACTGGATCTTGTTTAAAGCATCCGCAAAAGATTCCGATGTAAAGAACACCTCCAGATAAGAGTTATCCATGTTCTCATACAGGAATTTGATCCGCTTGCTCATGGATTCATATTCCGCATCAATCTCCTGCTGTTTCTGTTCGATCTGTCTCTGCAGGTCTTCGATCTCCAACTGTTTCTGATCAGACTGAGTCTGGTAATCCGTGATGACGGCTTCCACCTGTGCGATCTGACCATCGATCTGATCGACCTCCGCCTTTGCTGAAGCAACTGCGTCACGGAGTTCTTCCAGTTTGGACTGGCTTTCCTCCAGTTCCTGCTCCAGTTCCTGCTGCCGCTGCTTCGCTTCATAAATATCATCCGCGTAAACACTCGGGCATGCGATCATTGCCAGGATGGCGATTATGATTGCGATCCTTACTGCATTTTTCAATTTTTTCATACGCGTAGATCTTCTCCTTTACTCCTGACCCCCGCCCAGCAATTCGATTGCTTTCTGAAGCTGGACATCTTCTTCCTCTGTCACGATCCCGTCCTCATATACTTCGTCCGGAAGTTCCACTTCGTAATCCGGGATCACGCCTTCGCCGTCCACACTGCGTCCGCTCGGCGTGTAATAGGTCTCTGTTGTAAATTTCATGCCGGAGCCGTCGTTCAGCCGGTAAATGCTCTGTACAACGCCCTTGCCGTATGTCTGCTGCCCGACGATATCCGCCAGACCATAATCCTGAATGGCTCCGGAGAACAACTCCGCGGCCGATGCCGTATTGGCATTGACCAGAACCACCATCGGGATCGTAAGCTGATGTTCATCATCGGATACTTCTTCTTTCACGGTTCCCTGTTTATTCTTTGTGGTGATGATGGTCCCTTTCGGAAGGACCCGGTCGGCCATCGCCACAACAGAATCATAATCACCGCCCGGATTATCCCGGACATCAATGATCAGTGCCTCCATGCCGGCTTCTTCGAGTTCTGTGATTGCATCGTTGAATTGCGTGACTGTTGCGCGGTCAAACTCGGAAATGGCAATATAACCGATATGATCATCCAGCATTTTACTCTCTATGGAAGGGGTCACGATCTTTCTGCGCTGCACCGTAATCGGGATCTCTTCCCCGTCACGGAGGACCACGAGGTCTATTGTTGTTCCCTCTTCTCCACGGACCAGAGCGACCAACGCATCCAGATCCGCAAAGTTCCGCTCTCCGGCTGCCTCAATGATCACATCCATCGGGTGGATATCGGCTTCTTCGGCAGGTGTTCCCTTGAATACTTTATAGACCACGATCGCGCCACTCTCATCCTGTGTGATGCTGACACCGATCCCGCAGTATTCTCCACTGGAATCTTCCATCATCCGATCGAATTCCTCTTTTGTATAATACTTGGCATATTTATCGTCGATGCCGGACAGGAGCCCCTCGCTTAATCCGTCCCGAAGTTCCTCTTCGTCGACCTCGCCAATATAATACAGTTCCAGGTACTCCATGATAGTTTCCAGTTTTTCCTGATAAGTCGCATACTCATATGTCTTCGCGCCGGAATAGATGTCAACCATCTTACGGTAGGTTATGAAACTGTAAACGACCACGCCGATCAGAATCACTGCAGCGCCGACTAATGCGCCAACCAGAAACCCGAGACCAAAACGGGACTTCTGCTTTTTAGGCGGAACCGGATTTCCAATTTCATGCATATCAAAAGATTGCTGTTCACTGAACTGCTGATTGTAATTATCCATTTTTATTTTTCTGTCAGACCTTGATGTATTTATTTGTTGCGATACTGCTTCCGATCAGTCCGATACCGGCTCCCAGAATAAGCGACACCGGGATCAACAGCACAAACACCGTTTTCAAAGGAAGCATCGCGAACGCGCTTGAGAATGTCTGCAGCTGCTCCACCACATAATTGATGGCAGACCGGTAAACGAAGAACAGAACGACCAGCGGAATGATCGCGCCGATCAGACCGATGATGACACCCTCAAACACAAACGGTGACTTGACGAAGAAGTCTGTCGCGCCGACATATTTCATGACCCGGATCTCCTCTGCCCGGACAGTAATACCGGTGGTAATGGTATTGCTGATCAGGAAGATGGAGACTGCCAGAAGGACAATGATGATCGCAAGCGAAGCACCACCGGCGATCTTGCCGAAATCCGACAGCGCACTGGCTGTGATCTCGGATTTGTTGACCTGGCGGATGCCCGTCATTGACTCCAGCCGCTCCACCACTTTCTGCTGATAAGAGATTTCCGTCAGATAGATCGTGAAGGATGCGGATGTCGCCAACGGGTTATCATTGGCAAAACCTTCGGCCAGTTCCGGATTATCCTTGAAGTATTCTTCTTTGAATGTTTCCCATGCCTCTTCCGGGGAGGTGTATTCCACTCTGGACACTTCCTCCCACTCGTTGATCCGTTTATTCATGTCTGCAATATCCGTTTCCGTGACCTCCGGTTCGAAGAATACGGTAATACAGACGGAATCCTGCGCTTCCTTGATGACGTAGTTCACGTTCAGGATGACCGACATGAGAAGGCCGACCATGAAGACACAGGCTGCGATCGTTGCAACGGATGCCAGGAAAAAGACTTTATTTCGTTTGATTCCGGCAAAGCCCTGACCTAAACAGTAGAAGAATGAATTCACTTTCACGCGCGCAATCCTCCTTCTCCGATATCGTTTACGACTATGCCGTTCTTTAAATTAATGACTCGTTTATTCATATGCCGCACGATCTCGTGGTTATGCGTAACGACCACGACCGTCGTGCCACGGCGGTTGACCTCTTCCAGAATGTCCATGATGATCTTGGAGTTGCCCGGATCCAGGTTACCGGTCGGCTCGTCTGCAAGAAGGATCTTCGGTTTATTAACAAGTGCTCTTGCAAGCGCGACCCTCTGTTGTTCTCCTCCGGATAACTGATCCGGGTAGGAACGGTATTTTTCAGAAATACCTGTCAGTGTCAGAACTTCCGCCACATTCTTGCGGATCTTGGACGCCGGCACGGAAATGACTCTCTGCGCAAATGCGATATTCTGATAGACATTGCGGTCTTTCAGAAGACGGAAATCCTGGAATACGACGCCGATGTCACGACGGAGCATCGGAATCTTCCGCCGCCTTAAGCGGGTAACACGCTTCCCGTTGACATAGATCTCTCCTGATGACGGCTGCAGTTCCTTGATCAGCAATTTGAACAGGGTGCTCTTGCCGGCGCCGGAGTCTCCAACGATAAAGACGAACTCGCCTTTCTGAATGTTGAGGCTAACATGGTCCAATGCATGGGTATGGTTATCCCCGTAGGTTTTCGTGACTTTTTCCAGTCTGATCATAGAATCTTCCATTTATTTGTAATCCAGCCCTTCCACGTATTGCATATAATTGGACACCATTAACGCGATCTTAAAGGTTATTGCATCGTCAAACACACGCAGGTCCAGACCCGTGAGTTTCTGGATCTTATCCAGACGGTAGACCAACGTATTACGGTGAATGAACAGCTGACGGCTCGTCTCCGATACATTCAGGGAATTCTCGAAGAACTTATTGATCGTTTCGATCGTTTCCGCATCGAAATCTGACAGGGAGATATCCTGGAAGATTTCATTAATAAACAATTTACATAACGGCATCGGCAGCTGATAGATCAGGCGGCCGATCCCGAGCCGGTTATAGGAATTAACTTTGCGGTCCACGAAGAAGATCTTGCCGACCTCCTGCGCCATCTTGGCTTCTTTAAACGATTTGGAAACATCCTTAAGATCATCCACGATCGTTCCGTACGCAATGATCGCTTCATCGGATGTATCACTCTTGATCGCGTTAAACATCTTGCGTGCCAGCGCGTCGAGTTCATCTTCCCCTGTCTTCGGCTCGAGTTGTTTTACGACGACGATCGTTTTCTGATCGAGAGCCGTGACGAAATCCGTGGCAACCTGAAACATATTCTTCAGTGTTCCGATCGCATCGTCCTGATTTTTCTTCTGCATCTCCACGAGGAACGCGACCCGGCGGGCCTCAAGTTCCACGTGCAGTTTTTTCGATCGGTCGAAAATATCCACCAGCATCAGGTTGTCCATGAGCAGTGACTTGATGAAGTTGTCTTTATCAAACTTCTCACGGTACGCCAGCATCATGGTCTCAATCTGGTATTTTGCCATGCGCCCGATCAGCTCCGTGCTTGAGGAGCTTCCGCGGACTGCCAGGATGTATTCCAGCTGGGAATCATCTTTCACCTTAAATAATTGAAAATCAGGGATCTCTTTGTATTCCCTGGAAGATGACGCGAAGTCCGCGACCTTCTTCCCGTCAATATCCTTATCCCTGAATGTTCTTACGGCGACTTTCCCATCCGGATCCAGAATGGCCAGATCTTCATTGACGATCGATTTGATTTCGTCCAGTGTCTTCTGCAGTAATTGATTAGAAATCATAATATACCCCGTTTATGACGATTCTGTGGACATTTGCTCTGACCACAGTATCTAGTTTTTCTGCACTCTCATCAAATTGCACACGAATAAGAAACAAATTTTGTTTGTTATTGCTTAATGATAATACATTATTCACAAAAAGAAAAGCATTTTTTCTTTTAACGTTTGTGAATAAGTGATAATACACAATTCCAGACTGCACAAAAAAACTGTGATTTTTTGTATCACAGTTTTTTGCCTTCAAACACAAGATGTAGATTTCGGGTGCTTTTGCGCTTACCTGAGAGGGTCCTGCGTCTGCCCGTAATACGCGCTGTCGCCGTGCTTCCGGTAATAATGCTTATCCAGGATCTCCTGCGAAATACGCCCCTGATCCGGATTCAACTGCAGCGTGTGAAAAGCCATATAAGCCACCTCTTCCAGGACGACTGCGTTGTGTACGGCTTCTTTCGCATCCTTTCCCCACGTGAATGGGCCATGGCTCTGCACCAGCACGGCTGGGATGTCCATTGGATCCATGTTCTTGAAACATTCGATGATCACGGTTCCGGTTTCTTTTTCATATTCGCCCGCGATCTCCTCCGGCGTCAGAAGACGTGTGACCGGAACATCACCGTAGAAGGTATCTGCATGCGTTGTGCCGAGTGCCGGCAGCGCCATGCCTGCCTGCGCGAACGTGGTTGCCCAGCTGGAGTGCGTATGCACGATGCCGCCCACGTTCGGGAATGCTTTATATAATTCCAGATGCGTCGGTGTATCGCTGGACGGTTTCAGGCTTCCCTCAACAACGTTTCCATCCAGATCCACGACCACCATATCTTCTGCCTTCATGCCATCATAGGAAACGCCCGACGGCTTGATGACCACCAGGTCCTTCTCGCGGCAGATGCCGGATACATTGCCCCAGGTGAATGTCACCAGCCCGTATTCCGGCAATTCCAGATTCGCTTCCAATACTTCCTGTTTTAATTCTTCTAACATGATGTGCCTTCCTAAATATTCTCTACTGCCGCGCGCTCGATTGCCAGTCCTTTGCGGTATATCTCGAGGAATGCCGCGAAGCCCTCCCGGTCTTTTTCATCTGCCAGGACCGTGCTCGACGGTGCTCTGGCAAATACTTTGTGATCCAGGTAATCTGGCAGGCTCTCGCCGTCCTCTTTCCATAACATGTATGCGCACAGAAGCGCCATGCCGTACGGGCCGCCCTCGCCCGCGGTCTCCATCACGGAGACTGGTGCTCCGATCGCTGCCGAAAGAAGCGTCTGCCCTACGCCTGGCGTCTTGAATAGTCCGCCGTGTCCGTACAGTTTGTCGACCGTTACTTTTTCTTCCAGTGTCAGGATATCCAGACCGATCTTCAGTGTTGCCAAAGATGACATGATCTGTGTCCGCATGAAATTGGCCAGGCTGAAATCGCAGTTCAGTGCCCTTGTAAAAAGTGGCCGGCCTTCATCCAGATTCGTGATGCTCTCACCGGAGAAATAATTATAATTCATCAGTCCTCCGCCGGCTGCGTCGCCTTCCATTGCTTTGTTGAACAGCAGTGTATACAGATCTCCCTTATCAACACTGGCGCCGATCATCTTCGCGAACTCCTCGAACAGATCCACCCATGCATTGATATCGGAAGTGCAGTTGTTGCAATGCACCATCGCCACCGGCATGCCATCCGGCGTCGTGACCATATCGATCTCCGTGTGCACGTTCAGTTTTTTGTCTGTGACAAGCATCGCAAAATCCGATGTTCCGGCCGATACATTTCCGGTGTTGACGCGGACCGAATTAGTCGCGGTCATGCCCGTTCCTGCATCGCCCTCGCATGGAGCCAGCGGAATGCCTGCTTTTAGCGTTCCTTCCGGATCCAGGAATCTTGCCCCCTCCTCCGTAAGGAATCCGGCATTCTCGCCTGCCATCAGGACCTTCGGCAGAATGTCTCTGATCTTCCAAGGCAGACCATCCGGTTCGATCAGCTTATCAAATGCCCGGATCATTTCTTCGTTATAATCTTTCGTCGTTTCATCGACCGGGATGATGCCGGAAGCCTCTCCGATGCCGCAGACCCTCTCGCCGGAAAGTTTCCAGTGAATGTAGCCGGCCAAGGTGGTCAGGTAATCGATTTTTGCGACGTGATCTTCTTTATTCAGGATTGCCTGATATACATGCGCGATGCTCCAGCGCTGCGGGATATTGAACTGGAACAGCTCCGTCAACTTTGCTGCTGCCTCGCCTGTGGTAATGTTCCGCCATGTCCGGAATGCAGCCAGCTGATTCCCGTCTTTATCAAATGGCAGATAGCCATGCATCATGGCAGAAATGCCGATGGCTCCGGTCTCGGTCAGCTCCATTCCGCATTTTTCTTTGACTTCCTTTTTCAGTTCTTTATAACAGGTCTGCAGGCCTGTCACGATCTCCTCCGAAGAATAGGTCCAGTATCCGTTCTCGAAGCGGTTCTCCCACTCATAACTTCCGGACGCGATCGGTGTATGATCACGATCCAGCATAACTGCTTTGATCCGCGTGGATCCAAACTCGATGCCGATCACTGTATTTTTCAATTCCATGCTGCTCACCTCATATATCTTCTCAGTCTTTTTTCTCCAGCCGCGCGATCGCTTCCTTGATCTGCCACAGCGGCAGTCCCAGATTGATGCGGATCGAATTCTCTTTGCCGAATGGTCGGCCGTCCTGCCAGATCACACCGCGCTCCCATCCATATTTCAGCATCTTCTCGATATCTGTGCCGCGCGCCTCAAGGAACTTCGTGCAGTCCAGATACAGCATATAGGTTCCCTGCGGCTTCACGAACTCGATGCCTTCGTACCGGCTGATGTAATCGCAGGCATAATCCACATTTTCCGTCAGCACCTGTCGTAGTTCGTCCAGCCACTCCTCGCCTTCTTTGGAATAAGCTCCGATCAGCGCGTGCTGGCTCAGCACATTCATGCCGTTATAGTGTGTTGCAGAACTGACCTTTCGGACCTTGTCCCGCAGTTCTTCATTGAAGATCACATGATACGACCCGACCAGGCCTGCCAGTGAGAATGTCTTCGTCGGCGCATAGGCAGTAATCGTGATCTTTTTCGCTTCCTCGCTGACGGAATGCGTCGGGATATGCTGATATCCGTTCAGTACCAGGTCACACCAGATTTCGTCCGAGAAGATGATCACGTTATGCTTCAGGCACAGTTCTACGAACTTTTCGATCTCCCATCTTTCCCAGACACGCCCTGCTGGATTGTGCGGCGAACAGAATATAGCGAAGCGGATCTGATCTTCCTCGAAGTGTTTTTCAATATCATCGAAGTCCATCCGCAGAATGCCCTGATCATCCAGGACCAGATCTGAGACGGACGTTGGACGGTTCATGGATTCCAATGTATGCAGAAAGCCGATATAGGATGGGCCATGCAGGAATACTTTCTCTCCCGGCTCGGTAAATGCTGCCAGCGCCGAACTCAATGCCCCGAGCACGCCATTCTCATAACCGATTACTTCCCTTGTGATATCAACATGGTAGCGGCGTTTCTGCCAGCTGATGATGGCATCATAATATTCCTCTCTTGGGGAGAAATAGCCGAACGACGCGTGCGCCGCTCTCTTCTGAATTGCCTCCACGATAGACGGCGCTGTCATGAAATTCATATCCGCCACCCACATCGGGATAATGGAATATCCGTCCTTCGTGCCTTCCGGCTGGAAACCGCGCGGGCTGGTCGGGAACTCGACCGCGATCGCATCGTTCCCCATTCTATCTAATACCGTCGTGAAATCGTACTTCATGTTAAGCCCCCTGCTGAATATGATACTGTATTTTATCATATTCAGACGGAATGTGCATCCCGGGTTCCGCTCTCCTGGATAGTTCCGGTCTATTTTATCATTCCTGCTGTCCACAGAAGATCAGTGTTTGTCACTATATGCCGAAACAACCTCTCCAGTGATGATTTCTAACCCACAAAATTCATCACTGCTTCGCTTCTCTTGATTCAATTAGTCACCCACAGAAAAAAATCCCGCTCAGTGACGAATAAAAACCATGAAAAATGGGTCAAAATAACCCGATTTCATCACCCACAGCGATTTTCATCAAATAGTGACTAATTTTTATCGAAAAAATTCATCACTATTTTAAATTTTTATCTTCCAGGTGACAAATCCATAAAAAAAGAGGTCTTATGTGACATATCGCTGCAAAAAAATAGCTGCAAGGGCAAATCCTCGGCAATTACAAAAAGCTGCCGCATGAAAGCGGCAGCTTCTGATTATCAACTACGATCCGGTGCAAAAAGCCTTCTATGCTTTATTCCGGCTTCGGGATCTCATCCAATTCGAAGATGACAGTGTCATAGCCGTCTCTCGGGATGATGACCATATGAACATCGATCGGAAGCTTTGCAGCGACCAGGTCTTTGTTCTTCTTATCCACGCCGCGGACCATTGCATTGACAGCCGGTCCTTCCGGAAGTTCGATCACGCCGAAGCAATATGGCTTGATGTCGTTCATTTCCGGTTTCCGGGTGATCGGGGATGGCATGACCATCTGGACCATCTGGCCCTTTCCGCTCATCTCGATCCATTCCATATCCGGACTGCCGCAGGTATTGCATCCCAGCAGTGGCGGCCATTCAACTGCACCGCACTTGGTGCACTTTCGGGCCATGACCTTTCCTTCATGTAACCAGTCGTAATAAGGTTTTACGATTCTCTCTAATTTAACACCCATTGTGATCCCTCCTTACTCTTTTGTCCGCATGATGATCGAAGCGACATTCTGTGCGCCGCCGAAGCCACGGATAAACGCGGTCTTCGGGAGCTTCTTGACCTGACGCTCGCCACATAAGCCACGCATCTGCATAACTGCCTCATAGATATCTGCAAGGCCGCTGGCTGCATGCGCATGGCCGAAGGAGCATCTGCCGCCATTGGTGTTGATCGGCTTGTCGCCATCATAAGCGGTGCGTCCGTCGATGAAGTATTTCCAGCCTTCGCCTTCCGGCAGATAACCGGAGATCTCGCCGGCAATCAGCTGGGAAGTAATGAAGAAGTCGTTTGCATAAAGGATATCGATCTCTTCCGGTTTCACGCCGGTGAGTTCGTAGACCTGACGGGTTGCTTCCTGTGTTGCGATGACTTCCACGTGCGGCTGATTTGCTTCACGGGTGGAGTTACCGATTCCAAGAACCTCGATCGGTTTTTTGTCGGTGAACTGGGATGCCATTTCCGTCGGGCAGACGATCAGAGCTGCTGCGCCGTCGCACTTCAGCTCCAGGCCAGATGCACGCAGGTTACCGGTCAGGAACGGATTGTAGAAGGATTTCATGTATTCCATGACATCGTCAAATCCATTTTCTTTTGCGATCTCTTCATAGGTCTTACGGGCCAGTGCCAGCTCGTCCAGAGCAGCGCCACGTCTGGAGTTGATTGCCATATGGATCAGCGTGTCATCCATCTGCTCATCGGTCAGACCGTATTTTGCCTTGTACCATGCAGCGCCGTCATCCTGATGCAGGTTCGGGCCGCACATCATTTCACGGGTATAGCAGTTGTCATAGATCCACTTCAGGGATTCCTGGAACAACTGGTCGTCGAATTTCTTTCTTAAAAATGCCGGCTTATTCGGATCGACGATGGAGTCGCCAAACTCCACGCAGCCGGAAAGGACCACATTATATTTTCCGGAAGCAACTGCATTCACTGCCTGCTCCAATGCCAGATAACCGGTGCAGCAAGCCTCGGAATGATGGATGGAAGCCTTGCCTCTCATGCCGAACCACTCGGATACCTGCATGTTCGGGGTGATGTAGTTGGAGCCATTGAACGGGCTTGCCTGGCCATGGAAGTAGAAGTCCACATCCTTCGGTGTCACGCCGGCATCTTCCATTGCCTTATACGCAGCATATCCGAAAAATTCGCCCTCGGTAAAACCCTCGGTTTCCGGATTGTCCATCGTATACATGAACGGTGTACATCCGACGCCGATGATCGATACACTTCTGTTGTACGGATGAAGTGTCGTTTGGTTAATAGGATTCATGCTTTTCCTCCTGTTAAGTATGGTGATTGATAAGTTTCTGACTGTCGATATAACAGTATTATACAATGCCGGTTTATCCTTTGCTACTTTCATCTTTATGGATTTTGATGAATAAAAGACAAAAACCGGAAAACTGGTGATTTGTTACAGAGCCAGCAGGTTCTTCACTGCCTCCGTGTAGATCTCCACCTGCAGTTTCAGTTCGCGGATCTCAAGCCGCTCGTTTGCGTCGTGGATATGATTGTCCACGCCCGGGAACTCGCAGCCGAACGCGATAATGCCCGGGATCGACTTCGCATAAGTGCCGCCGCCGATGACCAGGATCGGGGATTCGGTATCACCCGTCACCTTCACATAAGCATCCTGCAGCGCTTTGACCATCGGAGAATCCTTCGGGAAGAACAACGGCTTGCCGATGGCGTTGATCACCGTCTTGCCCTTCTCATCTTCCAGGCGGTCCGCGACAAGTTCACGCAGCTGCTCTTCGTTATAAGTGACTGGCACACGGATATCGATCGTGCATTCGATCGCGCCATCCGTCATCCGGACGATGCCATTGTTGAGCGTCAGCTCGCCATAATCGTCCTGCAGTTTCAGGTTATAACCGGCACCATCACAGGTCGTGCCGATGTGCTCATTATAATAATCGACAAAATCATCCTCCATGCCTGCCTCTGCCAAAGCCTGCATCGTGAAGGATGCTGCATTCACGCCAAGGAGCGGTGTGCTTGCATGCGCCGACACACCCTGTGCATCAATCACAAGCGCATCGCCTTCTCTGGTAATCGTAAAGCCCGCCAACGGAGTCTTCGCAAGTGCGTCATTCAGTTTCGCCTCATCCACTGCATTAGCCGGAACCTTCGTCATGCAATGATGGCAGACGGCATTAGATACGAATCCGCCTTCCATGGAAAGGATCTTCGTGTTCTTGCTGAAACAGCTCATGTTCATCATGCCCTTCTCGCCATAGATGCCCGGGAAGGACCCGTCCGGCGTGAAACCAATCGTGATCGGCTCCTCCACTTCGTTATAGTGCGCCATACACTTGGAACCCGTTTCCTCGTTGCATCCCAGAAGAACGCGGATCCGTTTGTTCAGCGGGATATTCATTTCCTGTATCAGCTTCAGCGTATACAGAGAAGCGATGGATCCGCCCTTGTCGTCCGAAACGCCGCGTCCATAAAGTACATCGCCCTTGCGGGTGAGTGTATATGGATCGGTGTCCCAGCCGTCGCCTTCCGGCACCACGTCCAGATGCGCCACCAGGCCGATGATATCTTTTCCTTCACCGATCTCCGCGTAACCACAGTAGTTGTCAAGGTTTTTCGTTTTAAAACCCATGCCATCCGCGATGCGGAGTGCCTCCGCCAAAGCAGCCGCCGGACCTTCTCCAAATGGCTTACCCGGAAGCGCATCGCCCCGTTTGGAAGGATGCTTCACGAGGTCGCCAAGGTCTTTGATCATGTCTTCTGTCAGCTGTTCAATTCGTTCTTTGATTTCCATGATGTTGTTCTCCTATATGATTGGCGCGATGCGCCATTTATTTCTGATGAACGTTTACCCGTGCGGTCTGTCATCATTATTTCTCATAAACGCGTACGTTCAGATCGCATTCCTTTTCAATGCCGTCGATCGTTGCGGATGCCGTATACTGCCACATATTGAAGGAGTGCTCTGTGGACGGAACGGTCTTATACTTCGCAAACCATAGATCCCACTGCGTCAGATCTTCCCAGTTCAGGTGTGTTTTGATCCAGTTCTCGTTGGAGTATACACCGCCACGGAATCCTTCCTGTTCGATGCGGCCGCAGAATGCATTGACGATCTGCGTATATTCCTCTCTGGTCAGATCCTTCGTGCGTGCTGTATCTCCTGCTCCTTCCAGATCGATATAGATCGGCATCGTGACCGTGTAACCATGAATGCTCTCCAATACTCTCTCCGCTTCCTCGATGGCTTCCTGCTCATTGATCGCCTGTGAAACAAAGTAGACGCCGACAGGGAGACCTGCTTCATTGCAACCGACGAGGAATGTATGAAGGCTGTTATCAAAATTAAATTTTGCCGTTTCGTAACCACGGTAGCCGACACGAAGGATCGCAAATTCGATCCCGGCGTCCTTCACTCTCTGCCAGTCGATCTCTCCGACCCACTCCGATACATCGATGCCGGTCACGGATACATAGTTATGATCGTCATAGATCTTGAAGCCGTTCTCTGTCTTCCACTTGGAGTCGTCCAGCATTTCCGCATCCGTATCAAGCTGGATATCGAACTCCGCGTTCCTTCTCTTCACACTGCAGGCGATGAGGCAGATGACAACGATCGCAACTACTAATACGGCTGCCAGCACAATATAAAAGATCGGTTTCGGAGTTTTTTTCTTTTTCCGATTTGGTTTTCTCTTTTTTCTATTTGTTGTTTTATTCATGCGTTATCTCCGGATGATCAGGACTGCGAAAGAATTGCCCGCGCAATGATACGGCGCGATCCCTTCTTCCGATTCTTCGATCTGGACGCGGTAATCTGCCGGTCCGGTAAATGCCAGATCGTTCCGTGTTTCCAGATCATCACTGTGCAGGCGATAGATCTTCGCGCTGCCCGTTAGGCCGAAATCAATCTCAACCGGCGAAGCATTCGCATTCACCAGTTTGATGATGATCTGCTCATCATCTGCCTCCACGCTGCAATACACATTCTCCGGCAGTTCACCATCAAAGCCGATATAATTCTCCGCCTGGAAATTGCCGAACAGTTTCTGCACCATGTAGTTGGCCGTCAGACAGACATATCCCGGGTTGAAATCGATCATGTTGTGTGTCCAGTGCGTGCCGCCGATCAGATTGAACAGCGGCGCATAAGAGGTGGACAGCAGGAAGTCGCTGTTGCGCTCCGCTCCGGTCAGGAAGGCTGCCTCTGAAAGTGCGGATCCGAATGAGTTTGCATGCTCCGCGTCGATCTTGCCTTCCGGTCCGGACAGATTGTTGGCTGCATATTCGCCGAAGTAAAGTTTTGCCTTGCCCACGTTCCGGTCATATTTATCGAACCGGTAAGCGGACTCATAGAACCATGCCGGTGTATGGTAACAGTGCTCGTCGATCAGAATGCAGGTGTCCAGTGTCTTGCCGTAATCCCAGAATGGCTGCGTATGCTCTTTCTCCGGGCGGAAGCCCGCACTCATGATGCACAGGATCTCCGGATATCTCTCATGAATGGCGCTGCGGATCATCTCGAACTTGCGCATATAATCGTCACCATAGTTTTCATTTCCAATGCCGATCCGCTGCAGGCCGAACGGCTTCGGATGTCCCATATCGCAGCGGAATTTTCCCCATGTTGTGGTCTCGTCACCATTCGCGAATTCGATCAGGTCCAGATAATTATCGATGACATAGGTCTTAAATTCTTCGCTGTCCGGATCAATCGTCTCTGCGCTGCGGAACTGGCAATTGATGCCTGCGAATAAAGTCGGCTGTGGCTTCGCACCCAGATCCTCGCACAGGCAAAGGAATTCATAGAAGCCGATCTGATAAGACTGCCCGCAACCACCGTTCGGCGTCTGCTCTGCCCAAAGATTATATTTGCATTTCCGATCGTAAAGCGGTCCGACCGTTTCTTTCCAGTTGTATTCGTTTCCGTGCCGTGCACCTTCAACAATGCAGCCGCCCGGGAAACGCATGAACCGTGGTTTCAGCGCCATCAGAGCTTCCATCAGGTCTTTGCGCAGCTTGCCGTTCTGCCACTTCGAATCATCTTTGCCCCAATAATCGGCGTCATATAACTGCACGCAGTCCAGATCGATCACGCCTTCCCCGGTCAGTTCGATGACCAGCCGGCCATAGGATTCTTTTGTTCCATGAAGTATCGTCTTGATATGCTGCCAGGAATGGGCATTTGCGCTGTCGGCTACATCCTGAGCCTCTGTACCGTGCTCATCCGGCACGCCCGTGAAGTTTGCTGCCAGCAAGGCTACGCTGTCTGTCAACGGCTCGCCATCTGCGTCTTCCACAAATACTTTCAGATCAAGGTCTCCGCGCACATACGCTTCAAACGTATACGCGTGTCCCTCTTTGATAGAAATGGCGCACTGGTCCGCATATTCATTGCCGCCATTATAGCCGATATTCGTCAGACGTCCCGTTCCGTTCACACGGATGCGGGCGTAGCGACTGTTTTTGCCGAGCGGGTCCTCATTCAGACTCTCTGCCTCACAGCCCTCGATTGTCCAATACCGGAAATAATCCGGCACGTCCGCATATTCTTCACCCATGAAGACGCCGTCGAAACTGTAATTGCTGACCATGTTGGCGTTCATGCCGCCATCTGCGCCAAAATTGATATCTTCAAAAAAGATTCCCATCAGATCCGGGCTGACTTTATGCAGCACCCGGTCCGGATTTATCGTTAGTTGAATCATTGTCTTTCCTCCCAGTCCGCGCGGGTCATAACTACTACGTGTCCGCAGCGGAGTTCGCCAAGAAGCGGCAGATATATATTCTTTTCAATATGGTGTTCGCGGAAGCCGATGCGCATCAGGCAGGCAACAGACTTGAAATTCCCGTCGTAATAACCGGCCCAGATGGCTTTCATGCCAAGATCCTCGAATCCATGTCCAAGCAAAGCATCACAGCCTTCCGGGATCAGGCCCTGTCCCCAGTAAGGCGGCGCCAGCCAGGCGCTGATCTCACATTCATCTGCTGCATCTGATAAATCCGTATCCTCACCAAACTTTAAGGACAGGCAGCCGATCGGATGCGCCTCTTCTCCACACAGACAGACTGCATACACCTCCGGTTTGGAATACTGATCCGCGATCATGGCCTTGCTGTCTTCAATACTCCGATGTGCTGGCCAGCCGGCGATTGGCCCGACTTGCGGGTCTTTCGCCCAACGGAACAGAACCTCTGCATCTGCTGAGGTCCAGGGACGTAATATCAGCCGTTCCGTCCGTAACTTCATTGTTTATTTCTTAGGATCGCAGCAAGGATCCTCCACGTCTTTCGCTTTTTCTTCCGGTGCCGCCGGGGTCACGTCGCCGAGCCCCGTCGTTTCGGAAAACAGCACGTTCGCTTTCACTGCATTGACGGCGTCAGTCGGAACGATGATCTTGGATGCCTTTCCATTTGACATCTGCACGAGGGCTTCGTATTTTTTCAGTTCCAGAACGGCCTCGTCTACGCCGGCTTCTTTCAATGCGCGGAGACCATCTGCCTCTGCCTTCTTTGCAAGATAGATTGCTCTTGCTTCACCTTCTGCGCGGGCGATCCGCGCGTCGCGCTCACCTTCTGCTGCCAGGATCATGGCCTGCTTATCACCTTCTGCACGGGTGATGGCAGCTGCCTTGTGGCCCTCTGCCTGTAGTAGCGTCTCACGGCGGTCACGCTCAGCCTTCATCTGTTTTTCCATTGCGTTCTGGATCTCGCTCGGCGGAATGATGTTCTTCAGCTCCACACGGGATACTTTGATGCCCCACTGGTCCGTTGCCTCATCCAGGATCGTGGTCATCTTGCCGTTGATCGTGTCACGAGAAGTCAGCGTGCCGTCGAGTTCCAGTTCGCCGACCAGGTTACGCAGCGTGGTTGCGGTCAAATTCTCGAGTGCAGAAATCGGATCCACAGCGCCGTAGGTGTACAGCTTGGAATCGAAAATGCGGAAATAAACAACCGTATCGATCTGCATCGTAACGTTATCCTTTGTGATGACCGGCTGCGGCGGGGAATCCAGCACCTGTTCCTTCAGCGTCACGATCTTTGCCACGCGGGAGATAAACGGGATCTTTACGTGAAGACCTGCGCTCCAGGTCCGGTGGTATTTGCCTAAAAGTTCAATGATGTATTCGTGCGCCTGCGGCACGATCCGGATATTCGTGAAGATCAGAATAAGAATGATCACGATGACCACTGCCAGCGCAATGAATTTTCCAAATGTATCCATAGTTATTACCTCTTTCTTTCGGCTCAGGCCGATATCTTTGATTATTATAACATAGGACCAGACCAGAAAAAACACCTCCGTGAGGAGGTGTCCGCTTATCCGGGAATGATCATGGATCATTACAGGATTTTTTTCACGCCCGGGATCAGCTTCAGTAATGCCGTGATCCCGTAGGATACGATGAGAATGCCCAGCACAAGCCCGATGAAAACGAGGATCGTCACATTCGAAGCATATGGGTCCACTTGCCAGTACCGCAGTACGAGGCGCACAAAGATCATATGGATCAGATAGATACCGAATGAACAGCGGTCAATCTCCAGGAAGATCTTGCCGATGATGCCCGGTTTCTTTTCTTCCGAAGCCTCCGGTTCAGGGTCATCAGCTGCAACCACTTCTGTTGCTTGCAGCACCTGTCCGCCAAAGAAATTTTTCATAAATGAGAAAACGCCAACTGCCAGAAGCAGGACGAAGATTGACGAATAGCCAAGCAGGTTGCCGTATGCGATCCGCGCATTCTTTGCATCCAGGATCGTAGAGGCGATGATGCCGGCCACACCGATCACGATCAGCAGAATACTGATTCCCTTATTGATCTTCAGTATTTCCTCCGCGACCGCATATCCCGCGAACAGATAAAACGGATAAATCGAAGAAACATGAATGTAAAAGCCTGTCTTTGCATTCCACATATTCAGCAGCGGAAGGATCGATAAGAACACTACGTAAATAAGCAGAAGCAAACGATATTCTTTATCCGAAACATGATGCGCGACTGCCCGGTAAAAGATCATCAGCAGATAAAGTCCGATCAACAGATACAGATACCACATATGTGCCCATCCGTTCCCTGTCAGAGCGTTCAGGAATCCTCTGGCCAGAAACGCGACCCCGAAGCCTTCCCTGTTCATCAGCATATTGAACAGGGCGAAAACCAGGCTGGCCGCAAACAGTGCGATCAGGACCCTCAGGATATACTTCCCGAAAACGTCTTTGATCGTGATTGTCCGGTCCTTGCTCAAAAGAAGTGCGCCGGTCACCATGACGAAACACGGCACCGCCCACATCATGCAATAAACAACGGAGAGCGAAGCGATTCTCTCTCCGTTGGTAATATGATCCTGATATAGGATAACTGCCACATCAACTGTATGCAGAATAATGATCGCGATGCACGCAACAGCCCGTAAATACGATAAGTAATGGATCTTCTTCATATCAATTATAAAGCAAGCCCGATGCATCACCAACGCAGCCATCATCATTGTTGTTCTGCACCGGCTCGGTGTAATAGGACTGCTGCTGTTGCTGCTGTGCCCACTGCTGTTGCTGTGCCCAAAGCTCCTGTTGTGCCGCATAGGCTGCTGCCTGGTCAGCCGCATTTGCTTCGATCTCATGCTGGCGGGTAACAACATCTTCCCCCGTCAGAAGATCAACATACTCCAGGAATCCTGTCCAGTTCTGTACAATGATCCTTCCGTTTTCCATGTCATTAAACGGAAAATCGTGAATGATGAAAGTGGTCCCGTCTGCCAGGACGATCTGAATATTATACGTCAGGTACAGATTCTGGCTTTTCTCTTCCGCTGTCTGTGCTGCCTGTGCGTCCAACGCGGCGGCGGTATCATAATAAACATCCCGTGACTCATCCAGCAGAAAGACATCGCCTGCTTCCAGCATGTTCGCGCCGAACTGCTGTTCCAGGGAATGTTTGATCGTAAAACTGATGATGTTCTGACCGGTCAGATTCAGAAGTGTCACTTTTTTGGTCGTAGATGACGCGCCCTGTTTTCCGATCGTTTTTCTTACCACCTCCGGTTCCACGTTCGCAGAAGCGGACCCGCTGAATGCGCCGGAGACAGCGCCCGAAGATGCAGAAGATACAGCCGGGGACACAACTTTTGCCGATTGCGAAGAACCCGGTGTTCCGGTTGCGCCCTTATCCTGCGTCTGTGTCTCACTGCATGCAGTGACTGCCAGCAGACAGATCACGATCCCACAGGCTAAAATAATTTTTGCTATCCTGTTTTTCAAAGTGGGTTTCCTCCACACACAAACTTTTTTTTATTATACAGAAATCCCAGACGTAAAGAAAGGGGAATTTAATTCCCCATTCTGTAATAATCTGTATAGATCCAGGTGCCACGGTCGCCATAGTTGATCTGATATCCACCGTGTCCGTTTTCCACCACGAAGTCCGGATCAAACACATACCATTTGCCGTTCACCTTCACCTCGCACCAGGAGTGAATATAGGTCCCGGCAATATACCCTGAGATCTGAACAGCTTCATATCCCAATTCTCTTGCCAGTACGACAAAGGATCCTGCCATACAGTAACAATTCCCGCGATGGTTATTGAATCCGTATTTTGCGTAATATCCGGTGCCTTTTCCGCCGTCTTCTGTATATCTCACATAACTCATGACGCACCAGTCAAAAGCTGCGCGGAGATTCCATCCGATCTTGTTCAGGATCTCGTCCGCCTGTTTCTGCAGAGCCGCAGTTGGCGGGACCAATGCGCCAGAGACTTTTCCGTTTACAACGGTATAAGTCCTGGTATAACCCGGGATCGATGCTTCCCCATTATAATCCCAGTTGAGTTTACCATCTTCCATGTAATACCAGTTGCCGTCATAATAGGCCAGACCGGTAAAAGTGGTATCTCTTTTGCCTTTATTGAAGTACCACCACTCGTCCCCTTTTTTGGCCAGACCGGTGTAAGAATAATCCACCTTGCCATTCTTCACATACAGCCATTCGCCTTCAAATTCTATGACGGAATTACACTTGAAATTTACTTTCCCTTCAACGATCCGCCAATCGCCGTACTGGTTTGATTTAATACCGGTATAGGTAAAATCAACTTTCCCTTCATTGACATACCACCAGCCATAGGAATTCTGCGCAACAGTCTCTGCATCTGTTACCTTGCTCTGATTGATATACCACCAGGCCTCTTCTCTCGCTGCCTCCGGATCAGTATTTGCCTTTCCTTTGATGATGTCATATTTCTTAAAGGTGACCTGGCCTTTTTCCACATACCACCAGCCGTATTTGTTCTTCGCAAACCCGGTATAATTAAAATTCACCTTTCCTTCTCTTATGTACCACCAGCCGTATTTATTCTTTTCCACACCGGTATGTGTAAAATCGACCTGTCCGTCCCTGACATACCACCAGCCGTATTCGTTCTGAATGATATCCTCCGTCGGAATTACTTTGCTTTCTTTCACATACCACCAGGTATCTTCCGATTCTCCGGATACTTTGCCTTTCACAAGTCCGTTTTTATCAAAATTGACTTTGCCTTTCTCCAGATACCACCGTCCATATTCATTATCCGCGAACCCCCGGAAAGAGAAATTCACTTTGCCGTTTTTTACATACCACCAGCCATATTTATTGTGGGCAACCGTCGTTTCTTTTGTGAACTGACTCTCGCATACCAGATACCAGCCGTCTTTCCCGTCAATCGTTCCGGATACAACATCGTTCGTGGAACCGGTCACGACACCGGATTCCACGTAATACCAGGTATCATCCGAGCCGTCGGCCAGCTGTTCAAACCCGTTATGGGAGGTATCGATCTTTCCCTTTTTATAATAGGCGATCTTGCCGCTTCCATCCGTCTTGACGCATAAACCATTTAAGACGACCGGTTTCGTTTCCGGTTCACTCTGCGTTTCAGATTCGCTTTGCGTTTCAGATTCAGGTTCCGTTTCCGCCTTTGTGATGAATGCGCATCCAAAGAAAAGCAGGAAAAAGATCATCATGCCGAATACTACAGATACGAGTGTTTGTTTTTGTGTCTTCGTTTGCATTCCGCTCCCCCAATATGATTTAGTAGACGATCACTCTCGTTCCATCCGGAATATTATCATAGATCCATTTTGCATTATCAATCTTTAACCGGACACAGCCATGTGACAATTCTTCACCCAGGGCATTTCCACTCTTTGTTAAATTATACGTGTTCAGATCGTACAATTGGGAATGGAAAAGGAAACTGTCACAGAATCGCACCCAGTAATAAAGGGTATGATTATCGGTATCTTCAAAGGAGTACCCTCTGGTATATGGATTATCCCAGGAGGAATACCCCACATAAAAATCGCCCTTGATCGTATCCCAGCCCTTGCTGGTATCGCCAACCGTACACAGATAATTCTGTGCCACGGTCCATTTTCCGTTGCTCTTCTTATAGATCTTCGT
>JAFZKG010000050.1 GCA_017553695.1 Lachnospiraceae bacterium | reverse complement strand
CACAATAGAAGGCTGCGAAGAGATCGGACGCGGAGCAAACGGAACCATCTACCGGATCGATCAGGATAATGTTGTCAAAGTATATAACAACCCGGAGGCATTGGAAGACATCCAGAATGAAAGAGAAATGGCCAAACTGGCGCTGATCCTGGGAATCCCGACGGCGATCTCTTATGATGTCGTCCGTGTCGGGGACAGTTATGGTTCGGTATTTGAACTGCTGAATGCCAGCTCCTTTGCGAAGATCCTGGCAACCGAACCGGAGAAGATGGACTGGTGTGTGAAAGAATATGTCGAAATGCTGAAAAAGATCCATGGCACGCTGGTCCCGAAGGGGAAACTGTCTGACATGAAGCAGACTGTCCTCTCCTATGTGGATTTCCTGAAAGACTACCTGCCGGAGGATGCGGCTGAAAAGCTTCGGAAACTGGTGGAAGAGATCCCGCATGACGATCATATGATCCATGGGGATTATCACGTGAAGAATCTGGAATTGCAGGGAGACGAAGTGCTCCTGATCGATATGGATACACTGGCGATCGGTTATCCAATCTTTGAACTGGGATTCATGTATAACGCCTATTTGGGCTTCTCCGAAATGGATCATCTGAATGTGAAAGAATTTCTGGGGATTGATTATGAAACAGCCGTAGAGTTCTGGCGCAAAACCCTGGCTGCCTATCTGGGGACTGCCAATGAGAAGAAGATAACAGAGGTAGAGAATAAAGCAAGGATCATTGCATATTCCAAGCTGATCCGCCGTTCGATCCGCCGCAATGGACTGGAAACAGAAAAGGGACGTGCGGAGATCGAAAACTGGACAAACGAACTGATCGATCTTCTGGAAACGACCGACACGTTGTTGTTCCTTTGCAATGAGCTGGATATCGAAGCTGTCAATGAGAACCTTCCGATCGTGAACGATTTTGTAGAAAAACATCTGGAATCTGTAGATTGTCCGATGAAAGCACAGATGCAGATCCTGCTTGCGGTCGAGGAGATATTTACGAATATCGCAAATTATGCATATGAGCCGGAGAAAGGAATTGCAGTCGTCCGCGTAGAATTTTCAGAAGATCCGGTCACAGTTACCATTACATTCATTGATAACGGGATTCCGTATAATCCTTTGGAAAGGGAAGATCCGGATATCCATCTTGCGGCAGAAGACCGGGATATCGGAGGACTGGGCGTCTTTCTGGTCAAAAATACGATGGATAATGTGACATATGAATACAAAGATGGTCAGAACATCCTTCAGCTGAAGAAAAATGTAGAGGACTGAATGAAACAGGAATATGAATCTGTTTGATGAGATCCCAGAACTGAAAAGTGAAAGACTGATCCTCCGGCCATTTGTTCCGGAGGATGCTTTCTATCTGAAAGCGATGACAGAAGAAGCAGAGGTCTATCGCTTTGAGCCTTCCTTTTTATACGAACTGAAATATGAGGATAAAGGGCAGGTCATAGCCCGGATGTATGAAGAATGCTTTCTGACGAAGGAGTCTTTGTTGTTAGCCATCTGCAGGATCGATCATCCGGAAGAACTGATCGGGATCGCAGAGTTTTATAATTATGAACCGGAAAAGCAGAAAGCGTCCATCGGCTACCGGCTGCGTAAAGCCTACTGGAACCAGGGCTATGCGCATGAATTATGCCCGCTGATGAGAGATTATCTGTTTCAGCAGACAGATGTGAGAAAGATCACCGCACACATCCGAAAAGAGCATTCCGCATCCAAACATGTGGCGGAACAATATGGATTTATCTGTAAATGGCCGGATCAGCAAGAGGACTGGGGGTACGAAGAACCTGTCATAGCAGATAAATATATTTGTAAAAAAAAGGAGCTCTGACGAGCTCCTTTTTCGCAAGTTCTTATTGTTTCAGGTATTCTTCCATGCGGGCGAATACTTTTTTTGTAAAAGCAACGGCTTCCACGACCGTTTTCGGGCCGGTGACGATATCGCCTGCCGCAAATACACCCGGTGTGCTGGTCTCGCCAAACTCGTTTACTTCCAACAGACCTCTTTGCGTCACTTTGATCGATCCGGCATTCAGATCAGCACCAGGACCCTGACCGATTGCAAGGATCACAGAGTCAGCCGGGACATCAAATGTTTCGCCGTAGTTTTCTTCGAAGGTGACTGTGCCATCTTCCTGTTCGATCCGGTCGACTTTGACACACCGCACACAGTCATCCATGATTCGTACCGCCTGGACATGATGCATGAACTGTACACCATCGATCTCAGCCATTTCGATTTCTTCCTTATTGGCAGTCATTTCTGCCTCTCCTTTAAAATGGAGGATCGTCACATCGGAGTGTTCATGCCGGATGGCAGTACGAGCCGCGTCAATGGCTACATTTCCGGCACCGACGATCGCCACCCTGTTTCCAAGGCGGAATGTATCCGGTGATTTCAGATAATCGACCGCGAAATGCACATGACCTAAGGTTTCTCCGAGAAGCCCCAGTTTGTTCGGTCTTCCGGTTCCGGACGCGATGAAAACGGCCTTATATCCATCCGGGAAAAGATCCGCAATCTGAATATTGACGCCGATGCGTGTGTTCGGACGGAAATGCACACCCAGACGCAGCAGCAGATCCATATACAGATCCAGGATATCTCTGGACAGACGGAATGGCGGGATCCCATATCGAAGGACACCGCCGATATTATCCAACGCTTCGAACAGAGTCACTTCATATCCCTTCAAAAGAAGCAGGATCGACATCACAATGCCAGCCGGGCCTGCGCCGGCAACGGCAACTTTGATCCCATTCTTTTCAATCTTCGGAATTTCAAATGTATCCAGATAAAAATAGGAAATATATTGTTCGATCCGGAAAAACTCGATCGGCGTGCCTTTATTCCCCAATACGCAGTGACCGGTACAATTCCTCTCATGCGGACAGATCACGGATGTGACCGCAGTCAGAGGATTGTTATTGAAAAGCAGTTCCCCGGCT
>JAFZKG010000049.1 GCA_017553695.1 Lachnospiraceae bacterium | reverse complement strand
CGAAATAATCCTTGATGATACCAAGGACTTCTCCTTTTTTGAATGTGTCCCCAGGCTGGAAGGACGGATACCAGCATCCGGTTACCGGCGCATCTTCATAAATGACCGGATTGACCACTTTCGGAATGTTTCCTTCTCTATCCACCGTTCCCTTAAGAATTCCGAGGAAGCAAAGGATATTTTTTACATCTTTTTTATCCTTTTCCACCAGAGTCTGGTCCCAAATGGCTTTACAGCCGCGTTCGATCAGAATCGAAGGAATCCCCAGGGATCCCGCATAATTATAAGCGCCTTCTGTATTCAGCATAGAGACGACAAGATAATCCACCTGTACGATCTCCGCCATCTTGCGGCTCATTTCCACAACATAATCGCTGGCATTTCCAAGGCAGTAAACATACGGCACCAGATCTTCATATCCATCCCCACAATGCAGATCGATAAAGAAATCAATAAATGGATAAATATCTTTCTCCAGTGTATATGCGATCTGATCTGCCAATGTGCCGTTCGCATTTCCAGGGAAAACGCGGTTGATGTTTTTCCCATCCTCATACACCAGACTCATGGTGCGGTGCTCAAACCCGGTCCGGTTCAGAAGCCTTATCACAATGATATTGCCGGATACATTTTCCGGATCCAGTTCATCCGCGAGCTCGATGGCAGACTGAATGCCTACGTATTCTGCATTATGCAGGCCTCCGCAGATCAGGATGGTTTTTCCTTCATTTCTTCCATTAATTAAAGTAATCGGGATCTCCACCTCCGAATTAACGATTGGAAGATATCCCGATACTTTTTCTCCTTCCGCTGCTGTGAGCGGTCCGATCTTTAATTCTTTTTTCATCCGGAACTCCTTTTATCCCTGCACGTTATTTAAGAAGCGCACCATCTGCGAATCCCAGGCATCCTCCAGGCTCTTGTCCAGTGTGAAAGCCTTCATGGATGTTCCCGTTGTACAGGTCAGTTTTCCCTCCTGGAAAACAATGTTTAGAAACAGGGCATTCACCTCGATCGGTTCAAAATCCAGTCCGGCATGATCCAGGAACTTTAGTACCAGGTCCGACGGCATCATGAACACGATCTTGAACCGCAGCGGAACCTTCTGCCCTTTGATGATCTCGTAGCAAAGCGGACGCAGGCGTTTCCAGTAGATGGCCTTCTCCTGATTTTCAGGCAGAGCCAGATCGGCTTCGCCCATGAATTCCTGATTGATGTGTCCGTCGATCGTGATATTCGTGATCGTGCTGAATGAGGCTTCCGTCACCAGAAAACCATCAAACGTATCGCGCGCGAACAGTGCAGTGGTAAATGTTTTCAGATTCTCGATCTCGATTGCCCGCATGATCTGCCCTTCTTATTCTACTTCTTCATACTCGGAGGTCTCCGGAGATACCGGTCCCTCATAGGTCAGTTCGCCATCCGCTCCGCAGACCGGGCATTTTCCGAAATCAGCACCAAAATCGCCGATCAGATCAATGGCATATTTATACTTCTTGCCGCATTTTTTGCAGGTATAGCACATATACTGAGCTCCCCAGGTCATGTTGAAATCCTTTCTGCAAGGCTCTTGCCTTGTCCTGATAGAAATCAGGGCCGGATATGGATCCGGCCCTATGATTGATCTCGTTCGTAATTACGTAAAAATTATTCTGCTGTGTTGTACGGAGGCAGGTTGAGAAGCTGACGAGCTTCATCAGGAGTAGCAACCTCACGGCCAAACAGTTTGACAGCCTCGACTGCTCTCTTAACGAACTGTGCATTGGATTCAGCCAGAACACCTTTGGAGAACAGAACGTTGTCTTCCATACCAACACGGATATGTCCGCCGAGTGCGATTGCGCCGTACAGCATTTCCATTGCGGAATGTCCGACACCGAAGCAGGACCATGTGAAGTTCTGAGCGCCGACTAATTTTTCAGCCTCTTCCTTCATGAATACCAGGTTCTTCATTGTTCCGGTGATACCATTTGCGCAACCCATGCAGAACTGGAAGTGTACAGGTGTTTTCAGAACGCCTTTTTTGATGTAGTATGCAGCGTTTGCGATCATACCAGGATCAAAAGCTTCGATTTCCGGTTTTACGCCCCACTCCTGGAAGGAAAGGCCGCATCTCTCAAGGAATGCCGGGCTGTTGATGAACAGTCCGCTGTTCAGCCAGTTCATGGAACCGCAGTCATAGGATGCCATATCTGGTTTCAGTTCTTCTACGTGTGCAACACGAATATCGTCGTCAGCGTGGATATCGCCGGATGTTGTAAGGTTCAGAATGATGTCGCAGTCTTCATGCGCTTTGATCAGTTCGACTGTTTTTTTGAATCTTACAGGATCCATGATTCCGTTGCCTTCGTCATCTCTCATATGAAGATGAGCAACAGCTGCGCCGGCTTTCCAGCACTCATAAACGTCTTCAGCAATCTCTTCCGGAGTCATCGGGACGTTTGGATTGTCCTTTTTCTTCGGCCATGCGCCAGTTGGAGCAACGGTGATGATTGTTTTGTTTTTTAATGCTTTTAAATCTGCCATTGGTTCAATTCCTCCATATCATAATATAAATTTTAGCTAAAATTTGGAAATCCCTGATAAAAAACTTCCACAACTTGTTATATCACTTTACTCTGTCTTTTTCAAGTGCTACACCGCCTGCCGCTTAGATGCGGTGAATAAAAAGACCACTTTGCAGCTTCGGTTCAAACCATGTGGATTTCGGAGGCATAACTTCGCCTTCTTCTGTGACCCGGATCAGTTCATCCATAGTCGTCGGATATAATGCGAAGGCGATCCGCATATCTTCCCTGCAGCGTTTTTCGAGTTCCGCAATGCCTCTAATACCGCCGACAAAGTCGATCCGCTGGTCCGTTCTGGGATCGTTGATCCCAAGGATCGGCCTCAGAATGTTATCCTGCAGCAGATTGACATCCAGACATCCAAGCGCGTCGGTTTTAATAATAGAAGGTTTTGCGATCAGCCGGTACCATTTCCCGGCCAGGAACATTGTGATCTCATTCTTTCGTCTCGGCTGATACCCGCCATGCACTCTGGTCCGCTGTTTCATGATCTTACGGATTCTGGACACCTCAAACCCTGCCTGCTCAATCTCCCGGATCAGTGTTTTCGGTGTCATTCCATTCAGATCCTTGACGGTCCGATTATACGGCATGATCAGCAGTTGGTCATGCGGAAATGCCACCGCCATAAAGTAATTGAACTCTTCGCCCCCGTTATAGTCCGGATGCTGTTTCCTTCTCTTCTTGCATACCGATGCCGCACTCGCGCAGCGGTGATGACCATCCGCAATATACAGGTTGTCAATCTGCGCAAAGACCTCCGTGATCTTCGCGACTTTAACCGGATCATCAATCTTCCAGATTAGTTGCCGCACATTATCGTCCGAAACAAAATCGTAAAGAGGTTCCTGATGCGTTGCTTTTTCCAGAAGCTGTTTGGTCTGAAGGGTTGCATGGAATGCCAGGAATACCAGTCCGGTCTGGGCGGAACAGATATCGATATGACGGGTCCGGTCATCTTCCTTTTCCTGCCTGGTGAACTCGTGCTTCTTGATCACGTTGTTCAGATAATCATCAACAGAAAAGGCCGCCACCAGTCCGGTCTGCGTCCGGCCATTCATGATCTCACGGTAGATATAATAGCTTTCCCGCTCCTCCTCAATAAAAATCCCTTTGTTGATATTCTCCTGTATCAGAGCCTTAGCCCGCTCATAGACCTTACTGCTGTACATATCCACAGTTCTTGGAAACGTGGTCTCCGGACGGACGATCTTCAGGAAACTCATCGGATTTCGGATCACGGTATCCCTTGCCTCCCTGTTTGAAAACACATCATAAGGAAGTGTGGATACCTTTTCCACAAATCTAGGTGTTGGCCGGATCGCCTTGAATGGTTTGATGACTGCCATGGAATCTTCTCCCTTGATTTTGAAAAGGCGGCCTGTGTGTGTTCCAGACCGCCTTTGATGATTGTTACTGATTATTTGCTGATTACCCGTACTTTCAATATGCCGTCTGCCGCGATCTTCTCTTCTAATTCGGAACCGGAAGAGGTACAACAGCCAGCAATCTCAAACATGGAATAAGCAAAGTCTCCCCGTGTTTTGCTGACCATGTCTGAAACAACTGCTCCGAATGGTTTCAGCAGATCCTGAATGTCGGCTGCGCTGACAGTTGCTTTATGCGCAACTGCGACACGGCATCCCTTTACAGGACCCAGATCGGCATCCGGATAATTCACGGAGTTCTTTATGTTTCCATTCTCCATGAAATCAGCGATCTCCTGCACTGCCATGATGGCACAGTTGTCTTCGCTCTCTTCTGTGGATGCCCCAAGGTGAGGAATCAGGATGACATTCTTCATATTGGAAGCGCCCTCGGTCGGGAAGTCACAGACATATTTTGCAACCTTGCCGTCTTCCAGTGCTTTTGCCATGTCGGCCTCATTGACCAGTGTGTCTCTTGCAAGATTGATCACAACAACGCCATCCTTCATCTTTGCGATGTAATCTGCGTTGATCATGCCGTTAGTGGAATCCATAGCCGGAACATGGATCGTGATCAGGTCCGCATCTTTTGCAACTTCATCCAGATCGTCCGTGGTCTTCACTGCATTATTAAGTGCCAGTTTTGCAGCATCACTCAGATATGGATCATAACCGATGACCTTCATGCCCAGCTCGATCGCAACATTTGCCACTTTTACACCGATGGCTCCAAGGCCGATCACGCCAAGCGTTTTCCCAAGAATCTCATGACCGACAAATTTCTTTTTCTCTTTTTCAGTCAATGCTGCAATATCCGGGTTGCCGGCTTCTGCCTTGGTCCATGCGACGCCGCCCATGATATCGCGAAGAGCTGCAATAGCTGCAAAGATGAAAAGCTCTTTGACACCGTTTGCATTGGCACCCGGAGTATTGAATACCACGATGCCCTGCTCAGCACAACGGTCCAGCGGGATGTTGTTGACACCGGCACCTGCTCTCGCAATGGCTTTCAGTTCCGGTTCAAACTCCATGTCATGCATTTTGGCGCTTCTGACCAGGATGATGTCAGCCGGTTCATTCTCTTCCACCTTGACATACTGATCCGAGAAGTTTTCCAGCCCGCAGGCTGCAATTGGATTTAAGCATTTGTATTTGAACATAATCTTTCTTCTTTCCTTATTTATTTGCTGCTTCAAACTCTTCCATGAATTTCACGAGTGCTTCTACGCCTTCGTATGGCATTGCATTGTAGATGGATGCTCTCATGCCTCCGACAGTTCTGTGGCCTTTCAGCTGTACCAGACCGGCTGCAGTTGCTTCTTTGATGAATTTTGCATTCAGGTCATCATCACCTGTGACGAAAGGCACATTCATGATGGAACGGCTGCCTTTTTCCACAGTCCCCTGGAACATCTGGCTTGCATCCAGAAAATCATATAAGAGTTTTGCTTTCTTCTCATTTCTCTCTTTCATAGCCTCCAGGCCACCCATCTTCTTGAGCCACTTGAAGACTTTGCCGCAGATATAAATGCCATATGCCGGCGGTGTATTATAAAGAGAATCGTTATCAGCCTGAGTCTTGTATTTCAGCATCGTCGGTGTGAATGGAAGCACGTCCTCACGGATCAGGTCCTTACGGATGATGACAACGACAACACCTGCAGGTCCGATGTTCTTCTGAGCGCCTGCAAAGATCAGACCGTATTTGGTCACGTCACATGGCTCAGACAGGAACATGGAACTCTGGTCGGCTACCAGGATCTTTCCCTTGGTGTTCGGCAGCTGCGGATACTTGGTTCCATAAATGGTATTGTTCTCGCAGATATAAACATAATCTGCATTTTCACTGACCGGAAGGTCGGAACAATCCGGAATATAGGAGAACGTTTTGTCCTCACTGCTTGCGATCTTATTTGCCTCGCCGAAGATCTTTGCCTCGGAAAATGCTTTCTTTGCCCACTGACCGGTAACAATATAATCTGCTACCTTGTTCTGCATCAGGTTCATCGGAACTGCTGCGAACTGCTGTGATGCGCCGCCCTGAACAAACAGAACTTCATACTCTTCCGGGATACCCATCAGATCGATCAGATCCTGCTTTGCGTCTCCAATGATCTGTGCGAATTCCGAACTTCTGTGAGACATTTCCATAACGCCCAATCCGCATCCGCGGTAATCGAGCATTTCATCTGCTGCTTCCTGTAATACTTCCTCCGGAAGAACTGCCGGACCAGCTGCAAAGTTATATACTCTACTCATCTGTTTTCCCTCTTTTTTTAAAAATTTGCTTTTTAGTTTACTCCAAGACGTCTCAATTATCAAGCACTTTCATTCACTGCAACGATAAATTGTTAACGGCGTCCGGTATGAAAAAAGCGGGGGTTTTCCGCCCCCGCTGTTCATCCGATTACCAGTGTCACTCCTTCGTGACTTCTTCCGCTGCTTCCGCAACTGCTTCCACTGCTTCTGCTGCTGTCTCTTTGACTGCTTCCACTGTTTCTGCTGCTTCTGCAACCGTTTCCTTTGCTGCTTCTGCAGCCTGCTCTACCGGTGCCGGGGCTTCTTCCTGTGCTTTTTTTCTGCCGAAGAATTTCTTCTCCGGCTGAGCAGAGACAGGTGCCGGCTGAGCATTTGCTTTCTCAACCTGGGAGATTGCCTGCTTTGACATCGGAATACGACAGTTCTTGTTATTACCAAATTCCACAATAACAGTATCGCCGTTGATTGCAACGATCGTTCCGTAGAATCCGCTGGTCGTCAGGACGCTGTCGCCCGGCTCCAGACTGCCTGTTCTTTCTTCCTGCTGTTTCTTCTGCTTTCTCTGCGGTCTGATCATCAGGAAATAAACGATTGCACCAAAGATCACAAGATAGATGACGATCACATACCAGCTCGTGCCTTTTGATTCTGTACCATCTTCAGCTGCCTGCTGACCCATACATGATGCAAGCAGTAAAAGGTTCTGTAAAAATGTCATATTGATTCCTCCCAAAACAGGTTTTTCTTGACGTTACGCCTGGCCGCTCTCAAACCCATCCAGTTTTGCTTTTTTGAATTCCCCAAAGCGGTTTTCCAGGATGGCCGTCCGAGCGTCATCCATCATTTTATTATAAAAGAATAAATTATGCAAGACACAAAGGCGCATTCCCAGCATTTCTTTTGCCTTCAGCAAATGGCGGATATAACCGCGGGAATAGTGCCTGCACGCCGGACAATGACAGCCTTCTTCAATCGGTTGATCATCCAGTTCGTATTTTGCATTGAACAGATTGATCTTGCCGTGGCTGGTATAGACATGACCATGCCGTCCGTTCCGGCTTGGGTAGACGCAGTCAAAGAAATCCACGCCGCGTTCAATGCCTTCCAGAATATTGGCCGGAGTTCCGACCCCCATCAGGTAGACTGGCTTGTTCTGCGGCAAATGCGGAACGGTCACATCCAGAATGTGATACATTTCTTCGTGCGTTTCCCCGACTGCAAGACCTCCGATCGCATAGCCCGGCAGATCCAGCTCGCTGATGCGGTCCGCATTCGCGATCCGGATATCATCAAAGCATGCACCCTGATTGATGCCGAACAGAAGCTGCTCCTTGTTGATCGTCTCCGGAAGACTGTTTAAGCGCTCCATTTCTACTTTACAGCGCACGAGCCAGCGCTCCGTCCTCGCCACGCTCTCCTCAACATATCGTCTTTCCGCTTTGCTGGACGGGCACTCATCAAATGCCATCGCAATGGTGCTGGCCAGATGTGACTGGATCTGCATGCTCTCTTCCGGTCCCATGAAGATCCTTCGTCCATCAATATGTGATTGGAAGGAAACTCCTTCCTCTTTGATCTTCCGCAGACTTGCCAGCGAAAAGACCTGGAATCCGCCGCTGTCCGTCAGGATCGGTCTGTCCCATGCCGTAAATCTCTGAAGTCCGCCCATTCTGGCAACGATCTCATCGCCCGGGCGCACATGCAGATGATACGTGTTGCAGAGCATCACCTGAGTGTGCAGGTCTTTCAGATCCATCGTCGAAACTGCGCCCTTGATCGCTGCCACAGTAGCAACGTTCATGAACACAGGAGTATGGATCGTCCCGTGTGCGGTCTCAAATGTGGCAGCTTTTGCCCTGCCATCCAGATTGTCGATTGTATATTTACTCACAGATGCCTCCTCAATTACTCAAAGGTCCTATGACTGCTGCCTTCTTCATTTCTCGAAGGGCACGTTTAATTTACTATTTCGCTTGTGATTTTGTCAATTAAATGTTAGATTATGAGGAAAGTAATGTGATAGGAGACTGAAAATGGATACTCGTTGTTCCAAGGATTATATCATTATGGATGTCCTTCCGGTCGTCGCTTTTTTTGTGACGCTGCTTCTGTTCCGGAAACATATTCCGAACGTTGGTGTTCTGGGATACATTTATCTGGCCGGAGTCATCATCATGGGAATCGCACTGATCATCAAGGTAGTGTTAAATATTACCCGTGTACTGCAGGGTGAAACACCTAAGGGATTGGACGATGCATTCCCGCTGGTCATGGGACCGGGGATCCTTGCAATACTGATCTCCTCATTTTACAGCATTTTTGTGGATGACAATAATTACATCCTTTTTCATGTATACGGCAAGCCACCACAGGCCTGGTTTCTCCTTCTGTTCGCCCTCTGCATGGCGGCCAGACTGATCACCGTGTGGCGGTTGCAGAAAAAACAGATCAAAACGACCGGCAACCGGCTTCTTAAAGTCTTTGACTGCGCAGCCATGATCTTCCTGCTGGTCTTCGCGATCCTCTCTTATAATGCATAAAACGTAACAATTGTGTTGATCTGATATAATTGAAAGAGCCTGCTCCATCGGCAGGCTCTTTCATTATTGTTTTTTATTCTTCCGTTTCCGTGAGATTCAACTGAATCTCCAGTTCCTCCAGTTGCTTCCCGTCGACAGGGCTCGGGGCACCGGTCATCAGGCAGCTGGCGTCCTTTACCTTCGGGAATGCGATGACGTCACGGATGCTGTCCGCTTTAGTCATCAGCATCATCAGACGGTCAAACCCATAGGCCAGACCGGCATGCGGTGGAACACCATATTTGAATGCATCCAGCAGGAATCCGAAACGGTCATAGGCTTCTTCCGGAGTAAATCCAAGCGCTGCAAACATCTTCTCCTGGATTTCCGGGTTATAGATACGTTCGCTGCCGCCGCCCAGTTCCACACCGTTCAGCACGATATCATAGGCAGCTGCTTTTGCTTTCCACGGTTCTGTTTCCAGGTACCCGATGTCACTCTCCAAAGGCATTGTGAATGGGTGATGCATGGCGACCCATCTCTGCTGCTCGTCTGAATACTCAAGCAGCGGGAATTCCGTCACCCAGAGGAAGTTGAACTTGTTCTCATCGATCAGACCCATCTGCGCGCCAAGTTCCAGACGAAGGGCGCCGAGAGACGCGTACACGATCTTATCTACATCTGCTGCAAAGAACATCAGGTCACCTTTTTCCGCACCCATTTCCCGGACCAGTTCTGCCAGTTCTTCTTCCGACATGAATTTTGCGAAAGAGGATTTATAGGTGCCGTCTTCATTCAGACCAAGCCATGCCAGTCCTTTTGCACCGATCCCCTTGACATAATCCACCAGAGCGTCGATCTTTTTCCGAGGCATATCGACCATGCCCTTTGCATTGATACCGCGCACGGAAGATCCTTCCGTTCCGGCAGGGCCGGAAAAGACACCAAAACCACAGTTTTTCACGCAGTTAGTCACATCCACTAATTCCATGCCGAAACGGGTATCCGGTTTATCGGAACCGAAACGGTCCATAGCTTCCTGCCATGTCATACGTGGGATCGGAAGTTCCACATCCACATCCAGGATCTCCTTGAACACATGGGCAATCAGTCTTTCATTGGTCTCCATAACCGTATCCGCATTTGCGAAAGAAAATTCCATATCGATCTGTGTGAATTCCGGCTGACGGTCTGCGCGAAGGTCTTCATCACGGAAGCATTTTGCGATCTGATAGTAGCGGTCATATCCGGCACACATCAAAAGCTGCTTGAAAAGCTGCGGAGATTGCGGCAGCGCATAGAAACTGCCCGGATGCACACGGCTTGGGACCAGATAATCCCTTGCACCTTCCGGCGTGCTCTTACACAGCATCGGTGTTTCGATCTCGATAAATCCTTCACTGCTCATGAAGTTGCGGACACTCTGCGCCACCTTGCTGCGGAGGATGATATTCTTCTGCAGGTCCGGACGGCGAAGGTCCAGATAACGGTATTTCAGGCGGAGTTCGTCCTTTGTCTGGCTGTCTTCTTCGATCGGGAATGGTGGTGTCAATGCTTCCGAAAGGATCCGAAGTTCTAAGACCTTGATCTCGATCTCTCCGGTCGGGAGGGATTCATTCACAGCCCCCTCTCTTTTCTGCACCAGTCCACGGACGGCGATGACGAATTCATTCCGGAGCGTCTCTGCTTTCCGGAATCCTTCTTCCCCGATATTATTCTCATCAAACAGGAGCTGGATCAGACCAGTGCGGTCCCTGAGGTCCACAAAGATCAGACTGCCAAGATTCCTGCGCCGATTCACCCATCCCATCAGGACGACCGACTCTCCCAACTGCGCGTTTAAAACTTCCGTACATCTGTGGCTTCTGGTATAGCCACTCATTGATTCTGCCATGTTAGTCTCTTCCCCGGGATCTGATCCCGTTTTTTTATTTTATTGCTGACGCAATGTCCGAAACAGAAACCTCTGTCTCGGTGCCGTCAGCCATATTTTTCACTTTTACGTTTCCGCTTGCAAGCTCATCTTCGCCAAGGATGACCACGTATGGAGCCTTGATCTTGTTCGCATATTTCATCTGTGCCTTGATGGAGCGGCCCAGATAATCTGTCTCCACGCAAAGGCCCTGCTTCCGGAGTCCGTCGATGATTCGGAAGGCGTCTGCCTTTACGCCATCCATGAATCCCAGATACAGATCCGGAGGTGTTACGCCGCCCAGATTGACTTCTTCCAGTTCCAGGAAATACAGGATCCTCTCTAACCCTAAGCCGAAGCCGGCTGCCGGAATATCCTGCTTGCCGTCGATCTCATGCACCAGATTATCATACCGTCCGCCGCCGCATAAGGTGAATCCGTCTTTATTCACGAACTCGAAGACGGTCTTTGTATAATAATCCAACCCGCGGACGATCCCGGTATCGACCTTGAAAGCAATCCCCAGCGCGGTCAGCAGGGACTGGAGTTCCTCAAAGTGCGTCCGGCACTCTTCATCCAGATAATCGATCGTCTTCGGGGCGTTGGCCACGATTTCCTTGCAGCCTTCCTCCTTGCAGTCGATCACGCGGAGCGGATTCTTCTCCATCCGTTCCAGACAGGTCTTGCAGAGTTTATCCTTATGTCCTTCCAGATAAGAAAGAAGCGCTTTGTTATACTCTGCCCTGCAGTTTGCACAGCCAATTGAATTGATATGCACTTCGATATCCGAAAGTCCCAGTTCCTTGACGATCTGGCTGACCAGCGAGATCAGTTCCACCTCGACCAGCGGGCTTTCCGAGCCAATGTATTCCACACCAAACTGATGATGCTGGCGGAGACGTCCGCTCTGTGGTTTTTCATACCGGAAAGCAGGGGTAATATAATACAGTTTCGTCAATCCGCTTTCCGCAAACATACTATGCTCCAGGTAAGCACGGACTGCGCCTGCTGTGCCTTCCGGTTTCAATGTGATGCTGCGCCCGCCTTTATCCTCGAACGTGTACATTTCTTTCTGTACCACGTCTGTTGTCTCGCCCACGCCTCTCTGGAAAAGGACCGTATGCTCAAAGACCGGCGTCATGATCTGCTTGATGTTATAGGACGCAGCGATCTTTTTGCACACTTCCTCAATCTTTTCCCGTTTTGCCATGGAATCTCCGTACCAGTCTGCGGTACCTCTCGGAGCCTGTGTGATCATTTGTTTTCCCTCATTTTCGTTTTATTGTTTTATATAGCCGTGCATACGGCGTTCGCTTTTGATATCAGTTGCCCGCATATGTCCCGGATAAACAACCGTCTCTTCCGGCAGCGGAAGCAGGACGTTGCGGATGGAATCCATAAGTGCCTGTTCATCCCCGCCCGGAAAGTCGGTGCGTCCCCAGGACCGGTAAAACATCGTATCTCCCGCCAGCACAAAGGAGGCTTCCGGAAAATAGTAACTGACACCTCCCGGCGTATGGCCAGGCGTATGCAGGACCTTGATCTGCATGCCGCCGATGGTCAGCTCTTCTCCGCCTTCCAGAACGACATCTTTCTCTCTTAATTCGATTTTGATCCTTCCCAGGTTTTTCCAGCCGTCCGACAGCATCGGAACGTCTGCCTCATGGACGTAAACCGGAATATCATAATAATCCCGAAGTTCTTCCACTGCCAGGATATGATCCGCATGCGCATGGGTCAGGAAGATGGCGACCGGCACTACTTCGCGCTCTGCCGCGCAGGATTCAATGAAATCCGCATTATCGCCCGGATCCGTGATGATCGCCTCCCGAAGCGTTTCGTCATAAACCATATAGCAATTGGTTTCCAGCATCCCTACCCGGATGCAGTCTAATTTGATACTCATCTCATCACCCGCTCGTTCTGTTGATATCGATCACGCCATCGATCGCATGCAGTTTCTCGATGACCTTGGACAGTTCGTCCGTGGAAGCAACCTTGAATCCCATATCGATAGTCGCGATCTGCTGTTTGTTGATCCGGATATTCATATTGATCACGTCCAGGTTTTTTTCAGACATGATTCTGGAGATATCCACTAGCATGCCGATCCGGTTTCTGGCGAAGATTCGGATCTCTACCAGGTACTGCTCTTCCTTGAATGCAGAAGACGGCTTATCCCATTGCGCGTCGATCAGACGATCCCGTTCCACGCTGGAAAGGTTCACCACGTTGATACAGTCGGTCCTGTGGATCGTCACCCCTCGTCCGCGGGTCACAAATCCGACGATCTCATCACCCGGAACCGGCGAACAGCACTTTGCAAAACGGACAGCCACATCGTGGATACCTTTCACGACAATACCATTCCGGTGTTTCAGTTCGGAGACTACCCGGGTTCCGGAAGAGGATTCCAGAATGTCTTCGTCCGTGATCTGGTTTTTCTTGGTCTTCCGGTTATATTCATCCAGCAGCCGGTTGACAACCTGACTTTCCTTCAGTCCGCCGTGTCCGATGGCTGCCAGGAGCGAATCCCAGTCTTTGCAGCTGTACCTTGTCAGGACAGGTGCCTGATACTCCGGATCGAAGATCTCCGTATTGTCGATCCCCTTTGCCTTCATATATTTTTCGACCAGTTCCTTGCCCCTTACGATGTTCTCTTCTTTCAGGGCGGTACGGAACCACTGGTTGATCTTCTGTTTTGCTCCCGGACTCTTGACGATGTTGAGCCAGTCCATGCTCGGCCCTTTGGAGTTCTGGGATGTGATGATCTCGATACGGTCTCCGTTCTGGATCTGATAATCAATCGGCACGATCTTATCATTGACGCGCGCGCCGATCATCTTATTACCGACTGCCGAGTGGATGCTGTATGCGAAATCAATCGGAGTGGAGCCGGTTGGCAGGTTCTTGACGTCACCTTCCGGTGTAAAGCAAAAGACGCTGTCAGAAAACAGATCCAGGTCGCTCTTCAGGAATTCCATGAATTCCCGGTTGTCACTCATTTCATTCTGCCAGTCAAGGATCTGCCTGAGCCATGCCAGTTTTTCCTCTTCACTCTGCTTGATGGTCTTATCGTTAACGCCTTTTCCCTCTTTGTATTTCCAGTGGGCGGCAATACCGTACTCTGCTGTGCGGTGCATTTCAAATGTACGGATCTGGATCTCGAACGGCTGGCCGGTCGGACTGATCAGTGTGGTATGCAGCGACTGATACATGTTCGGCTTCGGCATGGCAATATAGTCTTTGAACCGTCCCGGGATCGGCTTATAGATCTCATGAATAATGCCAAGAGCCGCGTAACAGTCCTTGACGGTATCGACCTTGATGCGGATCGCGAACAGGTCATAGATCTGATCCAGAGACCGGTTCTGGTTTACCATCTTCTTATAGATACTGAAGAAATGCTTGACCCTGCCTTCCACCTCGCATTCGATGCCGGCTTCCTTCATGTGGTTCCTGATCTCACCAACCATCTTCTCGATGAAATCTTCCCGCGCGCTTCTTCGTTCTTTGATATTTTCAACCAGGTTGTAATAAACATCCGGTTCTGAATATTTCAGGGCAAGGTCATCCAGCTCGATCTTGATCTTGGAAATACCAAGACGCTGTGCGATCGGCGCATAGATGTCCATCGTCTCCCTTGCTTTTTCTTTCTGTTTTTCCCGCGTCATGTACTGGAGTGTCCGCATGTTATGCAGACGGTCGGCCAGTTTGATGATGATGACACGGATATCCTTTGCCATGGCAAGAAACATCTTCCGGAGGTTCTCGGCCTGTACTTCGACTTTGTCTGCCGAATACTTGATCTGTGTCAGCTTGGTAACACCGTCGACCAGTTCCTGGACTTCTGTTCCGAATTCCTTTCCGACTTCCTCCAGCGTCATGTCCGTATCTTCCACAACATCATGCAGGATCCCGGCGATGATGGTCTCTTTATCCATTTCCAGATCGGCCAGGATGATGGCGACCTCGACCGGATGCGTGATGTAAAGATCACCGGAGTGCCGTCTCTGGTCTCCGTGTGCTTCCTTTGCCACTTCATACGCATGCCGGATCAGGGATACATCGTCGGATGGATGATATTGTTTGATGATACGGATCAGTTCTTCAAACCGTTCATCCGAATCGATCGGTGCCAAAGGCGCATTGATCCGGGAAATCGATTTCTCGGTTTCCGGTTTTCCGCTCAGGCTGAGGGACGGTTCTTTGATTACGGTATTTGTATCTGCCATATCTGTTTTATTTCAGTTCTGTTTCATAATCATCAAAGGAATCAAAGAAATCCTCTGCATGATGTTCTTCTTTTTCTTTTTTCTCAGGTTGCGGTGTTGTCTTCTGTTTCTTCCGTTTTAGGAACAGGAATGCCACAAGACCAAGGATCACGATCAATTCCACTGCCATGACAATATACATGATCAGGTCTTTCCAGGTGCTTACCTTCGGCGCTGTTTCTTCCTTTACTTCTTCCTTCGGCGCCAGATTTGCGCGGGTAACAAAGTATTCGGAACAGTGTTTCAGTTCCACGGTGATCGTATCATCCGTAACTTCGATCTCATCTCCGACCTGGGTCAGTTGATTTTCTTTTTCATCATAATAATACAGACGGACCACATCTTTTTTCTGAAAATCTGTTCCGGAGGCAAATGAAAATTTTGTATTCTTCGGAAGGTCACCGCTGTACGAAAAGCTGATGAATTTTCCGGACGCATAATTGGATAGGGAATCGATCTTATCCTTCGCCTTACTTTCAAAGGTGACCTTCGGGTCAAACGAAGTGAACCCCTCGGCATCCTTGATGTCTTTTCCGTTCATCGTCCAACTGTAGAGGAGTTTTCCGTCTTCGTCATAGCGGTTCAGGATCAGATCCTTGCCCCATTTCCCAACGGCTTCGAGCATTTCTTTTGTCAGCTTATCGCCATCCAGCAGGGATACGGTAATGTGGTCGGCCTTTGTTTCCTTCACTTCACTCAAAAGATCGGCAAGAGCGACCTTATCCCCTCTCCTTGTCACTTTGAGGGCATAGCCCTGCGCCAGTCCGTTTTCCGCATACACAACAATATCGAAATATTGATCCCCGTCACTTAATTCCACTTCACCGGTGCCTTCAACATAGGCTGCCGGATCCTCCGCCGTGGCGTTGATCGTAATTGTTTTCACGCTCTGGCTGACAGTAACGGAAAAGATGCCATTTCCTTCGTCCGTCAGCGTATATCCTTTTACTTCCAGTGAGCCAAGATTTGTGTTGCCGGACCCTTCTCCTACTTCATAGTCGTTGACATATCCCCAGTCATAGGAGTAGTTGTCATCATAGTCATTTCCGCCCGCGTTTCCACCGGTCCCGCCTCCGCCATTGTCATAGCCGATAACGGTAATGGTGCAGGCTGCATCACCTGCATATTCCTTGGATGATCCGTCTGACACTTCGCAACCACTCACATAAATAGAGCCGGTTCCTTCTGCGACTGCCTGGAAAGTGTAATAGAGAGTGACGCTTCCTTCACCGTTAGCTCCTTCTGCAAATCCTCCGGTATCTCCGGAGAAGATCCCGTCACAGTCAATATACCCGGAATACGCATAGATCTCACTTCCATACAGGGTCACTGCTACGGTCACTGCATCGCCGACATATACCGTGTCAGCACTTGGATCGATCGACACACCTGCCGCAAGCGTGCGGACAGGGAAATGAATGCCCAGACCAAGTAGAAGCATGACTGAGAAAAAGATTGGGAGTATTCGTTTCAAAACTGCTTTCTTCATTTTGATTCTCTTTTCTTTCTGCTGACGTTCCGGTTTACGGTGTCGTTGTTTCCTGCGTCGTGGTTTCCTGTGCAGTCGTGGTTTCCTGTGCTTTCGTCGTCTCAGGCGCCTTGGTTGTCTCTGGTGCTTTGGTCGTTTCCTGTGCTTTTGTTGTCGTTTCCTGCTCTCTTGTAGTCTCCTGCTCAGTCGTGGTTTCCTCCGGTACGATTGTCGTCGGTTGTTCCGGAGCCGGCACTGCAAGCAGATCTATTTTACCGAGGATGTGTTTTTTGATCAGGGCAAGATCGATCACGTCGATCGCATTATCATCATTCACATCCCCAAGTTTAAATGCTTCGTCCTTCAGTTTGCTCTTCCCTAATATATGTTTCTTCACGAGAGCCAGATCGATCACGTCGATCGCGCCATCACCATTGACGTCGCCACGGCAGGTGTATGTGCCATCCTCATGAACGACCGGTGCTGCCAGCGAATGATCTTCCGTTCCGCTCTGTTTTGGAGCGACCAGCTCATAAAGCGGGCTGTCCGGATAGATCATGTTCATATCCACGACCTCGCTCGGGATCCCTTTTACCTTTCCGGAGTCGGTATACTGCCACAGCGCGCATCCCATGGAAGGATTGCTCACTCCCCAATGTGCCAGCCAGATCAGCCCCACGGAACTGATCTTGTCATAATCCAGCACGTTCTGGAAATAATCCCTGTTCGAGTAAACGCCGACGATGGTATATCCTTTATCCAGAAATGCATTCATGAAGCGAACGCAGAACTCTGTCAGCTCTGTTCCATGCGTATATGGATTAAAATTATGCCTTGCCTTATAATCGTCCGCATCTTCCATATCAAACCAGATGCCGAGTTCAGGCGTGTGTCCTTCGATCATACGGAGTGTATGGCTGACCTCGCTGTCCACTTCCTTTTTCGAGATCGCATAAGAATAGATATACACGCCATAAGGAATGCCTGCTTCCTCGCAACCTTTCATGTTCGTGATCGCAAACGAGTCATCCTGCTTTTTCAGATCATCACCAAAACCGATCCGGATGATAGCAAAGTCCACACCGGCCGCTTTTGCTTTTTTCCAGTCGATCGTTCCATTATAGGAAGAAACGTCCACGCCCAGACACCTTCCCTTGCTGTCGATTGCTTTTACTTCTTCCTGAGAGAAGCATGCAAAAAGAACAGTCAGGAAAATGACAGCTGCTGTAAGAGCATAGATAAATAATCGGAAAGCTTTTTTTAACATTCCTTCTTTTCTTATCCTTTTCTTGACGTTATTTTATGAGTGTGATATAAAATAACACGTGCCAAGGGGAATCATACAGTGGCAGTATGGCGGTCTCCAAAACCGCTCACGGGAGTTCGAATCTCTCTTCCCCTGTAAAAAGTCCTTGTTCGCAAGGGCTTTTTTATTTGCCTCGTACCCTATCGATGGCCTCCTTCACATCGGTTACTCCAATCAGTTCCACTCCATCTATTGCTTGCAAAGTCTTAAGTGCTGACTTTGGAAGAATACATCTTTGGAAGCCGAGTTTCTTTGCTTCGTTCACTCTGGCTTCGATCATGCTGACATTCCGGACTTCTCCGGAGAGTCCTACCTCGCCCAGTGCGATCGTACCTGCATCTACGATGATATCCAGATAACTCGATGCGATGGCGATCAGTACAGCAAGGTCGAGTGCCGTCTCATTGATCCTGACACCGCCCACGATATTAACATATGCGTCACATTCCGACAATTGAAAACCAAGTCTTTTTTCCAGTACCGCGATCAGCAGGTTCATCCGGTTGTAATCGATTCCGGTCGAACTTCTGCGCGGATTGCCAAGCCCCGTCCTTGCGACCAGCGCCTGGATCTCCAAAAGGATCGGACGGGTCCCCTCTATGGAACAGGACACGATAGATCCGGACGCGTTTTCCGGACGGCCCATCAGCATGAATTCCGAAGGATTGCGCACTTCATTCAGTCCGTCGGAACGCATCTCAAACACACCGATCTCATTCGTGGATCCAAAACGGTTCTTGACGCCGCGCAGGATCCGGTAAGTACCCTGGGCTTCGCCCTCAAAATAAAGGACAGTATCCACCATGTGTTCCAAGGTACGCGGCCCGGCTACGACGCCTTCCTTTGTGACGTGACCGACCACGAAGATGCTGATGGAAAGCCCCTTTGCCAGCTGCATGAACAGCGCGGTGCATTCCCGCACCTGGCCCAGGCTTCCCGGGGCTCCTGTCACATCCGGACGGTACATCGTCTGGATCGAATCGATGACAGCCACTTCCGGACGTTCCTCGGATAACGCAGCCTCGATGGCATCCAGGTCGGTTTCAGCCATGACCAGCAGGTTTTCTGTAAAGGAACCGATCCGGTCGGCACGCAGTTTGATCTGTCCGAGGGATTCCTCTCCGGTGATATAAAGGACCTTATGTCCGTCATCGCTCAATGCTTTGCAGACCTGGGTCAGCAGCGTGGATTTTCCGATGCCCGGATCGCCGCCTACCAGGACCAGGGACCCTTTGATGATCCCGCCGCCTAATACCCGGTCGAATTCTTCGATATGGGTCAGGATCCGCTCATCCTCTGTGGCTGTCACATCAGCGAGCGGGACCTGCTTCTTTTCTCCGTCGGAAGGGATGGACGCCACCTTGCGGACAGCTGCCTTTACCGTCTGTTCTGCCGGAGCTTCCACAAACGTGTTCCACTCATGACAGGCCGGACACTGCCCTGCCCATTTGGCACTCTCATATCCACATTCTTTACAGAAGAAAACTGTATCTTTTGCTTTTGCCATTACTGTTTCGTTGTTTCTTTTACTTTTTTCCTTCGGACGGTGAAGACAAGACGTGTGGCATCCTTGGATGCTTTCACGTTGACGGTTGATCCCGGGCTCATGTTGCCCGAAAGCGCCTCCTCTGCCATTTCATCTTCCAGCAGGGTCTGTACTTTCCGTTTCAGTGCACGCGCGCCGTATTTCGGATCATATCCCTGATCCACAAGGAACTGCTTTGCGCTGTCCGCCACATTCAGTTTCACATTCATCTGTGTCTTCGCACGTTCCGTAAGTTCTTTCAGAAGGATGTCGATGATATCCTTCATGTTCTCCTTGGTCAGTGACTCAAAGACGATGATCTCGTCGATACGGTTCAGGAACTCCGGTTTGAAGATGTGCTTCACTTCATCCAGGACAGCGCTCTTCATTGCCTCATAATCGGCTTTTGCAGAATGCTCTGCGGCAAAGCCCAGAGTCTTCGGCTCCATGATCCGCTGTGCGCCTGCATTACTGGTCATGATGATGATCGTATTCTTGAAATCTGTCACTCTGCCGTGCGAATCCGTGATCCGTCCATCGTCCAGTACCTGCAGCAGGATATTAAATACATCCGGATGCGCTTTTTCCACCTCATCAAACAGAATGATG
>JAFZKG010000048.1 GCA_017553695.1 Lachnospiraceae bacterium | reverse complement strand
TTCATCGCGGAAGCCTGTGAGTACACGAACAGTTTCCTCTCGTTCTTCCCGACGATGGCGATCATCCTGAATGTGAAGGAAGACCATCTGGATTTCTTCAAGGATCTGGATGATATCCGCGCCAGCTTCAAGAAGTTCGCGCAGCTTCTGCCGGATAGCGGCACACTCATCATCAATGGCGAGATCGAAAACCTGTCCTATTTCACAGATGATCTGAACCGCCGCATACTGACCTTCGGCCTTGACGGCGACTTCGATTTTACGGCGAAGAATATCACCGCCAACGAATACGCGTGCGACGCCTTTGACGTGTATGACAAAGAGGCGATGGTCTGCCGCATAAGCCTGCAGATTCCAGGGCGCCACAATGTTTACAATGCCCTCGCAGCGATTGCCGCAGCTTCTGCATTAGAACTCCCGCTGGATCAGGCTGCAAAATCGATCTCTTCGTTCCGCGGCGTGGACCGCCGGTTCGAACTGAAAGGCGTGGTAAATGGCTTTACCATCATCGACGACTATGCGCATCATCCGGATGAGATCCGGGCAACGCTGACTGCTGCAAAGGATTATCCGCATGAGAAACTGTGGGTCATTTTCCAGCCGCACACCTACTCCCGTACGAAGGCTTTTCTGGATGAATTCGCGGATGCGCTTTCGCTGGCGGACGCGGTTGTATTAACGGATATCTACGCTGCAAGGGAGCAGAATGTGTTCGGTGTTTCCTCCGAAGATATCCGGGATAGGATCCTTGCGAAAGGGAAAGATTGTTATTATTTTGACAGTTTTGAAGGAGCAGAAAAATTTTTGAAAGAAAATTGTGCACACGGGGACGTGTTGATAACGATGGGCGCGGGAGACGTGTATTTAGTAGGCGAATCGCTCCTTCGCGGATAGTTATCCACAGTATCCACAAAATTTCGCCTCCCTCCGGCCGGGTGCCGGATGCACAAATTTTGTACAGGAAAATACTTGACATGCACGATTTAAGCCACTCTTTCGGAGTGGCTTTTTTCTGTTTTTTGAGGCAGATTTTTTGTCCACATTGTCCACATTATCCACTTTTCAACGCCCGCGGGCTTTTGGGATTTTGGGGCTATTTGCAAATCATTTTTCTTGTGCTATAGTGCCGATACATCCACTTGATGAGAGTGCCCGACTGCGCGTTTCTGCATGCGCCTCAGACACCGGTCAGGCGGATGGTGAGGTGTACAGGAGTTTTAGGTTTCATGAGCAGTTTTAAGTTACAACAGGAAGGTTTTACAAGCACTACCAGCGTTCCGAATTGCTTTATCGAGAAGTATATGCCGAAGGCTGCAGGGGAATTTGTAAAGATCTATATCTACCTTCTGAAATGTCTGGAGGAAAACCAGTCTGAGTTATCTCTTTCGAGAATTGCTGACAGTCTGGAAGATTCCGAAAAAGACATCGTCCGTGCTCTTCGGTACTGGGAGCGGAAAGGTCTCTTAAAACTTGTTTTTGAAGATAAGACCCTGGTTTCTCTTCAGCTGATCTCTGCAGATGAGATCCGCAGCGGGGACGGCGATGCTGCCAGCTCTCTTGAAGAGCCTTCTGCTTCTGTTCAGGTGCAGGTACAGACGAGGGATTCACAGACTTCGGATGTACCGGCCGAACCGAAGAAGAAACAGTATTCGCCGGCGGAGATCGAACAGTTCTCCGGAAAGGAAGATGTATCGCAGCTCATATATATCATCCAGAAATATATGGGCAGGGCTCTTACCGGCACCGACCTGAACACCGTGTTCTTCTTCTATGACACGCTGGGTCTGCCGACAGAAGTGATTGAATATCTGTTTGAATATTGTGTATCCAACGGTCACAAGAGCATCCGGTACATCGAAAAGACTGCCATCGGGTGGGCGGAGCAAGGCATCACCACCCTGCCGGCAGCGAAAGCCCTCAATACCATATACTCGAGCAACTGCTATCCGGTCCTCAAAGCTTTTGGCCTTACGGGAAGGCAGCCATCCAAGAGCGAGTCGGACTACGTTGCCAAGTGGTCACTGTCCTACGGTTACTCTCTGGAAATCATTCTGGAAGCTTGTAATCGGACCATGAAGGCAATTCATCAGCCGAGCTTTGAGTATACGGACACCATCCTGAACCGGTGGAAAGCAAGTAATGTTGTTACCATGGACGATATCCGGGCTCTGGATGCGAAGAGGGAGGATTCCATCGCGCGGGCTGAAAAGATCGCCGGAAAGAAGAAGGGTGCCGGAACGGAAAGTAATAAGGCTGCCTCCGGCCGCTCCTCTTCGAATAAATTTAATACATTTGATCAACGTACCTACGATTATTCCACGTTGGAGGAGAAGCTTTTTAACACATGATTAACCGTGCAGCTTTTGAACAGATCCTAAGGGAATACGACGCAAAGCGGCTGAATGCGGAGAGGGAGCTCACGCAGAGAAGAGCTTTGATCGAGGAAAAAGTTCCGAGGCTCCGGGAGATCGAGAGTCGCATCGCGGAGATTTCCGTAAATAAAGCGATCGCACGCATCGGGGGAGGTCCGGCCGAGGATATCGGTAAAACGATCTACTCTTTGATTAGGGAAAAGGCCGAAGTGCTTTCGGCTGCCGGGTTCAGTCCGGAGGATCTTAAGGCAAGATATGATTGCGAGTTGTGCCAGGATACCGGATACATCGGTTCGGAAATGTGCAGGTGCCTGCGGGAACGCGTGACGGAAGTGCTCTACGATCAGTCGAACATTAAAGAGATTCTCAAGGAAGAAAATTTTGATACATTTTCTTTCCGTTACTACGCGGAGGGCCAGCCGCGAACTGTAGCCGAGCAGGCCGTCCAAACTGCTCACAGCTTTGTGGAGGACTTCGCAGTCTCCAGTGATAATCTTTTCATCACCGGCGGCACGGGCGTTGGGAAAACATTCCTGACAAACTGCATCGCCAAAGATTTGATCGACCGTGGTCTATTCGTAGTGTACTTGTCAGCCGTGAGGCTGTTTGATATACTGTCGGATGCCACCTTCGGTTCCAGAAGAGACGGAACCGAAGGGACATCCCGCGAATCGTTCAAAAAAATTATTTACGATTGTGACCTACTTGTTATTGACGATTTGGGTACAGAAATGGTAAACTCATTTTCTAGCACACAGCTTTTTGACTGCATCAATGAAAGATTGCTGGCGAAGAAACATACCATCATCTCCACCAACCTTTCCTTGAAACAGATCCAGGAGAATTATTCGGAGAGGCTGTTCTCCCGAATCGTTGATCGATACACGTTGATCAAACTCTACGGAGATGACATCCGAATGAAGAAAAAACTGGAGGACTGGGATGCTGCGCGAGGAAGTTGTAATTAATTCCATACCGGTTGGACCGCTTGGAATTATCCCCCTGAAAAGTTGTCTTGAAATGGGGGACAAAATAGATTATTATATTACCACTTGGAGAAAGAACCGCGAGAGTGACTTAAAAAATACGATCGCGTTTTCAGGTTACGAGAAGGATACGTTCATCATCGGTACCGATACTCCGCGTTTCGGTTCGGGCGAATCCAAAGGTCTCATCAAAGAGACCGTGCGTGGCAAGGATCTGTTCCTGCTGGTCGATGTCTGTAACAACAGCATCGAGTACAAGATGGCAGGCAAGATGAACCGCATGTCACCGGATGATCATTTTCAGGATCTGAAACGTATCATTGCCGCAATCGGCGGAAAGGCCAGACGGATCACCGTCATCATGCCTTTCCTGTATGAGAGCAGACAGCACAAGAGGACCGGGCGTGAATCTTTGGATTGCGCTTTAGGGCTTCGGGAGCTTTATGATATGGGTGTCGAGAATCTGATCACTTTCGACGCTCATGACCCTCGGGTCATCAATGCAGCACCTTTAAATGGTTTTGAGAATATCAAACCTTCCTATCAGTTTCTTAAGAACCTTTGCAAATTTGAAAAGGATCTGAAATTTGATAAGGATCATCTGGTCATGATCAGTCCGGATGAAGGGGCGATTGACCGCAGCGTCTACTTTGCCAGCGTCCTAGGCATCGATATGGGCATGTTCTATAAAAGACGTGACTATTCGCAGGTAGTAGACGGTGTAAACCCGATTGTTGCCCATGAATATTTGGGTACAGACCTGGCCGGTAAAGACGTGATCGTCGTCGACGACATGATCTCCTCCGGTGGCAGCATGATTGATACTGCCAAAGATCTTAAGGATCGCGGCGCAAATCGAGTATTCATCTTTGCTACCTTTGGTTTGTTCACTAATGGCATGAGCAAATTCGATGAAGCTTTTGAAAAGGGCTGGTTTACC
>JAFZKG010000047.1 GCA_017553695.1 Lachnospiraceae bacterium | reverse complement strand
GCTGGAAACGCTCGGCGACAAAAAAACGGCGCTGTTTATCATCATTTCAGCGACAAACAGCACCTATAACTTCCTTGCTTCCATGATGTATACGCAGCTGTTCGATACCCTGTCGAACCGTGCGAACTTCAAGTATCACGGAACGCTGCCTTGCCATGTGCGATGCATCATGGATGAATTTTCGAATATCGGGCAAATTCCGGACTTTGACAAGGTTATAGCCTTTGTCCGTTCCATGGGAATGAGCCTGAATGTGATCATCCAGAACTTAGCGCAATTAAAGGCAAGATATGAGAAAACATGGGAAGTCATCACCGGTAACTGCGATTCTACGATCTTTCTGGGCGGAAAGGAGGAAACCACGCTCAAATCTATTTCTGAGCAGCTCGGAAAGGAAACGATCGACGTCAAGGGGCAGAACCGAACGAAGGGAAAGCAAAGCAGCACTTCCGAGAATAATTCTATCCTCGGCAGAGAACTGATGCAGCAGAACGAGCTGGCGACCATGCCGATCAGCGACTGTATCGTCATGGTGCGGTCGCATAATCCGTTCTACGCAAAGAAGTATCCTGCATTCGATCATCCGAACTTCCGCTTTACAGGTCTGTCTGATGACAATAACCGTGCAGATATCCGGCAGATTCGTTCCGTAAAGGTTGCGGAGTTTGAAGCGGAAGAGAAAATGAAGAGAGCAGAAGCGTTCCGGCAGGCAAAGGAGGCTGCCGCGGCAGAGAAACCGGCAGAAAAGCCGGATGAAGTGATCTATACTGCGCAGGAGCCGGTGGTCACTGCCGAAGAAATCCCAGCAAGCTATGAGGACATCCTGGAAATGGATACTGAAGATGTATCTGTTTCAGGGACGGAAACCTACGCAGACCATACACAGTATTACGGTGTGCCTGACGAAGAAATTGTCAGCTGCGATCTGGGTACTGCGTCCAAACCGCGAGAGGAGGATGATGCTGATGAAGAAGCAGAGATACCCGCCGCTGTGATGGACGAAGACGGCGAAGCCGTAACGGAACCGGATACAGAGCCGGATGACCTAGATGAGATTCCGTATTACGGTGAGCCGGATGATGAACCGGACAGTCTGGATGACATGTCAACGGAAGAGCTGGAAGTTCATATTCAGTCTGTCGAAATCTATTCCAATCATACACAGAAGCTAGGAGATCCGGATGATCTTGCCGGATTCTCCTTCGATCTTATGACATGAGAATGAGAGGTATTATCATGAAGCTGATGAATCAGAAAAATGCAAAGTTTGTCAAGGTCTTTACTGTCCTGTTCACCATTGCCGTTATGACTTCGCTCTGCGCGGTGACGGCATTTGCAACCGGCGGCGGTGCAGTCGGTTCCGAAGCAGCATACCAGTCCACCATCGAGTTTTTCATCACCTGGATCCGCCGTATCGGCATGATGGTCGCATTTGTCGGTGCGATCATGTTCGCACTTGCGATCAAGAACAACGATGCCGAGCAGAAGCAGGCCGGTCTGATCACGATGATCGCGGGCTTTATCGTCGCCGCGCTCTGCGCCGCATCCAGCATGTTCGATCTGTTCAGCTGATCGTCCGCGCTGCTGCCCGTCCCGTTCGGGGCGGGCAGCCTAACCCGCAACAGGAGGGCTGCAAATGCAAATCTTACCTATCATGGCAGCGATTCTCCCGGACACAGGCGCACCGGCTAATCCTGCGGTACTGGCACAGACCGGTCTGGAATTCTTCGGCAGATGGATCTCCCGTATCGGCGGCCTGGTCGCGTTTATCGGCGCAATCAAGTTTGCGCTGTCGATCAAATCCGATGAAACAAGGGATCAGCTTCCGGCACTGCTCACAATGGTATCCGGCTTCATGATTCAGGCGGCGATCGCCAATCTGGGTATCTTTGAGCTGGCGACGACCAATGCTGAAACGATTTTCCAGGATATCCTGCTGTTCATCGGTACATGGACAAGGCGTGTCGGTGCAGCGGGAACGCTGGTCGGTGCGGTGATGTTCGGGTTCTCGATCAAGGATAACAACGCGGTTGGAAAAGTCGCCGCACTCAAAACCTTTGCCGCTGGTGCAATCGTGGTTTCCGTATCGGGAATCCTGCACACGTTTGTATAATCGGCGGTTGCTTTGACATAATAAAACTGGCACAGAATGCACTGCGCCTGTTAATCACTTGTTCTACAAACCGGGATTTGTCTCTCGTATCAGTTGGAAGATGCGGCAGCGCTGTTCTCACTTTGTGCAATCACCGCATCAATGATCAGTACAACACAAATGGCCATGACCTCGTCCGCATCGTCTGATATATCTATCTCATAGGTGTCACCCCATGAAAACCAGCGCTTTGAAATGGAAGCAATTGTCCGACCATCGGAAGTAATTTCATAGTCATGCGCCAAAAAGTTTCCGTTCACAGTCCATCCAAGACCTTCCACAGTGTATTCCTGGCGGAGAATAGTGAATTCCTTGATTACCTGTGCGACATCAATATTGTTTCGACTGATATAATACTTAGGCAGGAACGACAACACTTTCTGATGAATAAACGCTTCTTCGGCTCCGGAGTGGTTATAAAGGTGGAGCTTTTTCCCAAAGGAAAAAACTTCGCCTTCCACATAATATCTATCATTTTGATTTTCGTCATAGATGCGGAACTTGTCACCCCATGAGAATACCTTTTGCTTGATATACAGTTTCATATTCGTTCTCCTCTGAATAGTAAATTTAAATTATAAACTTTATAAAGTAATTATTTTGGCAGCACGTCAAATTCTGGTTTCTGTTACTATGATTATACATCGCACCCGCCGATATAACAATATCTGAAAGCACTGTAATATGTCCAAATCAGCGGAGAATCGTGATGGACAGTAGATACCTGATTCCGATCTGGTCAAAGCGGTCGAAACGAAGAAAGCCTGACCGTTTGAAGCTATCAGGCTTCCATGATCGCATAAACCAGAATTCGTTTGACAGTATATCGCTATACATTGGCAGTGTTATCGGCTGCCGCCTGCATATTTCCCGCAGTTTATATCCAGCACGGTTCTTTCCGGATCTATAAGAGCGTTTTCATATTGAACAGACCATTGCAGGTCAATCTGTATTTTACCGTTTTCATCGATACTGTCTATTGTGTCTCCGCTCTTAATCGGAAAGTCAGTGTCAAACTGATAACACGCGATAT
>JAFZKG010000046.1 GCA_017553695.1 Lachnospiraceae bacterium | reverse complement strand
TTTCCTCATCCATAATGATCAGAAGGTCATACTGTTCGTAGTCCTGTTTCGTGATCTGTCTGGCCTGATGCGGAAGGATTGGGATTCCGACTTCCTGCAGTTTTCGCACCGTTCCTCTATGCGGACCATTTCCGATCTCTTCCCGACTTGTTGCAGCAGAATCGATCTCAAACCGGTCGGAAAGGCCTGCTTTGTTTACCATATGCTGAAAAACAAATTGAGCCATCGGTGAGCGGCAGATATTTCCATGGCATAAAAAGAGTATTTTAATCATACGCGCGCATTCTTGAAAGGCTCCTTTGTTCATTTGCAGATCTCCTGCGTCATTTTCCCGTAGTCGCGGACGATGAGTCTTGCCTTCTTCTCGCGTTCCATCTGGTTGTATTCTTCTTCGTCAACCAGCCGAAGCGCCTGGAACGGGCAGACTTTGACGCAGGCAGGCAAAAGGCCTGCTTTTACACGTTCAATGCAGCCGTCACATTTTACCATTTTGCCTTCCCGGTTGAAACACGGGGCTGCAAACGGACATGCCATCGCACAGCTGTGGCAGCCAATGCAGTTTGTGTTGTCATAAACCGTAAGGTTCGTATCCGGATCCTTACGGATACACCCTGCCGGACAGGCCTGTATGCACGGAGCATTCTCACAGTGCATGCAGCCAAGTGACAGAAATGTCATCGTCGCGCTTTTGCCGCGGCCCTCCTCCACCGTTACCGTCTGGCGGAACGGGCTGTCACCGTTTCGCGGTTCTATATCATTCTGATCCATGCAGGCTACGACGCAGGCTCCGCAGGAGATACACTTTTCCATATCAAGAATAAACATTTTTCTCATTGTTGCTTCCTCCTGTTTCAGGCCTTTTCTACGCGGCATCGGACCTGTTTATACCCCGGAAATCCGGAATAGGGATCCAGGAATGTATCTTGCAGCAGGCTGTTGGCATTTGCTTCGCTGTACCCATGGAAGAAGTTCAGTTCTCCCATATTGGAAACATTTGTAACATCTGCCTTCACTTTGATCCGTCCCTGTACTGTGACCAGGTAAAGATCATCGCCCTGTTTGAGGCCGTATTTGTCTGCATCATCCGGATTGATCTGTACCATCGGATCCGGCCTAAGGCTCCTCGGCCATGAAAGCGCATGCAGCCGGGAATGGATCGCATTAGCCTGGCGGGAACCCAGCATCAGCGTCATCGGGTAGTCAGCAAAATCTCCTTCTCCGTCTCCATTTTGATATTCCGGGAGCGGATCAAGACCGTGCGACTGCTCATATTTTGCGATCGTATTGCTGTAAAGTTCAATCTTCCCGCTTGGCGTCTCAAGCTTCAGATCGAAATAGTTCTTTGGCGGGTCGATCTGTATCTGTACCGGGAGATGTTTTGCCTTGACCTCGTCCAGATCCACCGGCAGATCTCTGAAAATGTATTTTGCGCACTGATCATATCCGCCCTTCAGCAGTTCATCATCCAGATCGAGTGCCCGGGCGACCTCAGAGATGATCGTGACATCATCTTTGCTTTCATATAACGGCTCGATGGCAGGGGACGTGTAGTTTATGAAGCCTCCGCCATAGCATTTCACTTCGCTTCTTTCGTAAGAAGTGCAGGCCGGAAGCACGACATCGGCGATCTGGCAGAAATCGGTCATGAAAATATCCACAGCAACAATGAAATCGAGCGTTTTTAATGTCTCAACAAATTTATCCGAATCCGGATACATCATGACATTCACGCCATGTCCGTACAGACTCCGGATCGGATACGGATCCGCTGTAATGATCTGTCTGGTAAGATCCATCGCCTGACCCTGATTGATCATCTCGGACCAGACCGGGAATCTGTCAGTACCGATTTTCGGCGGCATTCCTTCGCGTCTTGTTTCATTAATGAATTCGTGCTCATGGGAAGGAAAGCCGGCTCCCATTTCCAGGAAGGTCTCAAAAATCGGCATAAGCGTTCCCTTTTTCCCAACGCATCCCTTCAGGACATTCAACGCTACGATCGCATTGTGCGTCAGAAGACCGTTAATATGATGCGTGACTCCTGTGCTTGGGGCTATAAGAACTGTCTTTGCCTTTCCGATCATCTCTGCAAGCGTATAGATCTGATCCTGCGGAACATGCGTGATCTTTTCGGCTTCTTCGACGGTATATTCCAGAACCATCTTCTTATATTCCTCGAAGCCAAAAACATACTGGTCGATAAAGCCCTGATCGATCCAGTCATTTTTGATCAGGATCGCCGCGATCGTGTTCGCCAGATACGCATCGGTCCCGGCCTTCGGCCGGATGAACAGATCCGCACACTGAATCGCTGTCGGCGAAAGCCGGGTGTCAATGATGACTGCCTTGCCGCCTTTTTCCTTATACTCTACCAGGCCCCTTCCCCTCGGAAAGGTGCTTACCATGCTATTATTCCCCCAGCCGACGTACAGATCCGGCATGCCTTTTAAATCCTCGCTCATCTCCCAGCCACATATCAGTCTATAGCTCATCGCACCTGCGCTGTGGCATGCGCTGGATTCCGTCAGATAATTCGGACTTCCAAAGCTGTAGCAAAATCTCTGCAGCCATGGCCTGTACCATTTTGGATATCCTGTGATAAATGCGGTTCCTTCGGGTCCCCATTTTTCCTTCGATTCCTTTAAGCCCTCCGCAATCAACGAGAGAGCCTCCTCCCAGGAGATCCTTTCATATCTGCCATCTCCTCTTTCACCGACTCGCTTCATCGGATATCTGATACGGTCTTCGCGGTAAACAAACTGTCTTCCGGATGCACCTTTTGTGCAAAGAGCGCCTCTGTTGGTCGGGTAGTTTTCCGTCCCTTCGATCTTAATGATCTTCCCGTCTTTTACATAGGCGTCAACACCGCACTGCGGTCCCGGCGTACAGATATCACACATGGTATGCCGGATCTCGATCCCGGTTTCTTTACATGGGATCTTCGCTTTTAACAATTTCTCAATGCTGCTCATTTGTTTTTCCCTTCCAATATATCCAGAAATGAACCGCTGATGCCTTCTTTCATGAGAATGCCTCTCTGGGCAATGGTCAGACTACTCTGCTCATCCAGAAGTCTTTTCGTCAGATAGTTTTTCAGGATACCGCTGATCTTATAGTTTCCGAAAATATTGATGCTGTTCAGTTTACCATCATCCACAACTGCACCGATGTAATAGTCCGGAGCATGAAATTCATAATACGTTCCACTCATGCTGACATCCCCGAGTCCTATGAAATCCATTCCAAAGAAATGCGTGATGTTATGCAGGATATTTCCGTAATAAACCTCATCCTCCCCGGCCATATTGCGTCCGGCGCATTCTCCCTGCGCGGCGGCATTCGCCCAAAGTCCGATGACGGCAGTCTCTCCCGTCTGAAGATTCTTTCCTTCGCAGCAGTCTCCGGCCGCGTAAATGCCGTCCACATTGGTCCTCATATGTTCATCCACTACAATGCCGCTGTTGATCTTTACGCTTTCCCCTTTCACAACGTCAGTGTTTGCGAGGAGACGAACATTCGTCTTCGTTCCAACGCACAGACAGATCAGTTCCGTCTCGAGTATCCTGCCATCCACAAGCTTCACCGCGCCATCACCAATGTCCGCAACCTGCGCATCAAAAAGGAACTGAAGACCTTTGTCCTCTAGTCTTTGCTGCATGTCCCGCGCCGTCTTCTCATTCGCAGCAAGCGGACACAACCAGGAGGCGCCATCGATCA
>JAFZKG010000045.1 GCA_017553695.1 Lachnospiraceae bacterium | reverse complement strand
TTATTCTTGATCAGGCCGATCCCATACGGGATGCCGGATTCCTTGCTGTATCCGAGAGCGGCATCCAGACCGGAATCTGGAACACCGATGACAATATCGGCATCGACCGGATGTGTTTTGGCCAGGATCTCTCCTGCCCGGATCCGTGCCTCATGGACCGGCACGCCATCGATCACCGAATCCGGACGGGCAAAATAGATATATTCAAACACACAGAGTGTTTTCGGTTTCTTTCCGCAGTGTTCTCTCCGGGATTCCACGCCTTTTTTGCTGAAGATCAGGATCTCGCCCGGCTCCACATTGCGGATCAGTTCCGCGCCAACGGCACGGAGGGCACAGCTTTCCGACGCAATGACATACGTCCCGTCCTCTGTTTGACCATAACAGAGCGGCCGGAAGCCATGCGGGTCCCTGGCGCAGATCAGTTTCTGCGGAGACATGAGTATTAATGAATAAGCGCCTTCCAGCGTATCCATCGCGCGGCAGAGCGCTTCTTCGATGGACGGTGCCTGAAGACGTTCTTTTGTGATGATATATGCGATTGTTTCGGTATCGCTTGTGGTATGAAAGATTGCGCCGGTCAGCTCCAGTTCGGAACGAAGCTCTGCCGCATTTGAAAGATTGCCGTTATGCGCCAGTGCCATGCGTCCTTTCTGGTGATTGACCTCGATTGGCTGACAGTTGCTGCGGTTTGCCCCGCCGGTCGTTCCATATCGCGTATGGGCAACCGCCATCTGACCATCCGGGAATGCCGACAGGACTTCTTTGGAAAAAACGTCATTTACAAGACCAAGATCTTTATAAGAAGCAAAGACTCCGTCATCGTTGACCACGATCCCGCAGCTTTCCTGTCCCCGGTGCTGGAGCGCATAAAGCCCGTAATAGCAGATATGGGCCACATTCACCGGCCGGTCTGCGTAAACCCCGAAAACCCCACATTCTTCATGAATACTCATTCGTTTTTACCGTGCGCCTTTTCATATGCCGCACCGACGAAGCCTTTGAACAGCGGGTGTGGACGGTTCGGACGGCTCTTGAATTCCGGATGGAACTGGACACCCACGAAGAAAGCGCGGTCCGTTAATTCCACGGTCTCCACAAGCAGACCATCCGGTGAGAATCCGCTGAGTGTCAGAGAACAGTTCTGGAGCACTTCGCGGTAATCATTGTTGAATTCATATCTGTGACGATGGCGTTCGCTGATATGCAATGTGCCATAGCAGCGTTCCATCGTAGTGCCTGGTTTGATATCGCATGGATAGGCGCCGAGACGCAGCGTTCCGCCCTTGTCAATCTCGTCGCTCTGTCCCGGCATGAAGTCGATGACTTTGTTTGCGCATTGTTCGTCAAACTCACCGGAGTTTGCATCCGCAACGCTGGCAACATTCCGCGCGTATTCAATGACCTGGATCTGCATGCCCAGACAGATCCCGAAGTACGGAACGTCCATTTCTCTTGCATATTTTGCGGCGAGGATCATGCCTTCGATGCCCCTGCTGCCAAATCCGCCCGGCACGATGATGCCGTCCAGATCACCCAGCATTTCATCGACGGTTTCCGGGGTGATGTGCTCGGAATCGATCCAGCGGATATTGATATGGACATTGTGATAATAGCCGGCATGGCGCAGCGCCTCTGCGACAGAAAGATAAGCGTCATGCAGCGCCACATATTTGCCGACCAGGCCGATGGTGACGGCTTTGTCCCGGGTCTGGTTCACCCGGTCGACCATCTCTTTCCATTCCTGCAGGTCCGGCTCCTTTGCCTCGATCCCCAGCTCACGGCAGACGACTTCGGAGAAGTTGGATTTCTCCAGCATCAGCGGTGCTTCATACAGGTTTGGCACGGTAATATTTTCGATGACGCAGTCCTGCTTTACATTGCAGAACAATGCAATCTTCTGGAAGATCGATTCCTCCAGCGGCTGATCGCAGCGCAGGACGATGATATTCGGATTGATGCCCATACCCTGCAGTTCCTTCACGGAATGCTGTGTCGGTTTGGATTTATGTTCTTCAGAACCGCTCAGATACGGTACTAAGGTGACATGTATGAACAGGCTGTTTTCCCGCCCGACTTCCAAAGAGATCTGACGGACCGCCTCAATGAACGGCTGGGATTCGATATCGCCGATGGTTCCGCCGATCTCAGTGATGACCACATCGGCTTCTGTTTTCTTACCAACGGTATACACAAATGCTTTGATCTCGTTTGTGATATGCGGGATCACCTGCACCGTGGAGCCCAGATATTCGCCCCTGCGCTCTTTGTTCAGCACGTTCCAGTACACTTTTCCGGTAGTCAGATTGGAGTATTTATTCAGGTCTTCATCGATGAACCGCTCGTAATGACCGAGGTCCAGATCGGTTTCGGCACCATCTTCCGTCACATAGACTTCTCCGTGCTGATACGGACTCATGGTACCCGGATCCACGTTGATATAAGGATCCAGTTTCTGCGCTGCGACTTTTAACCCCCTCGCTTTCAGCAGTCTGCCGAGCGAAGCCGCCGTGATTCCTTTTCCGAGACCGGACACAACACCGCCGGTCACAAAGATATACTTTGTCATGATCTCATCCCCCTCATTCCCATTCCACCGTTGCCGGAGGTTTGGATGATAT
>JAFZKG010000044.1 GCA_017553695.1 Lachnospiraceae bacterium | reverse complement strand
TCCGGATCCATGATCCTGGGCAGCGATTCCCACACCCGCTACGGCGCGCTCGGCTGCATGGCAGTCGGCGAAGGCGGACCGGAGCTGGTGAAACAGCTGCTGGACAAGACCTATGATATCGACATGCCAGAGATCATCTGCGTTTATCTGACCGGAAAACCGGAAAAAGGCGTTGGCCCGCAGGACGTGGCGCTGGCCTTGATCGGCGCAGTCTTCCAGAACGGATATGTGAAAAACAAAGTTCTGGAATTCACCGGTCCTGGCGTGGCTGCCCTTTCCGCAGATTTCCGGATCGGAATCGACGTCATGACCACAGAGACCACCTGCCTTTCCTCTATTTGGGAGACCGACCAGGAGATCAAGGACTTCTATGAGATCCACGGAAGGACAGAAGCTTATAAAGAATTGAAACCGGAAGACGGGGCATATTACGACGGTGCCATCGAGATCGACCTCGGTCAGATCAAACCGATGATCGCGATGCCATTCCATCCGAGCAACGTTTATACGATCGAAGAAGTGAACGCAAATCTGCGGGATATCCTGGCAGAAGTGGAAAAAGGCGCAGCCATCAGCCTGGATAACGCCGTTCCGTATTCCCTGACGGATAAGATCGTGGACGGAAAACTCTATGTGGAGCAGGGCGTCATCGCAGGATGTGCCGGCGGCGGTTTTGAAAATATCATGGCAGCAGCTGATATCCTGAACGGGACCAACATCGGCAGCGGCGAATTCACGCTGAGCGTGTATCCGGCCAGCATGCCGATCTACATGGAACTGATCAAAAATGGCGCGGCAGCTAAGATCATGGAAACAGGAGCCGTGCTGAAAACGGCATTCTGCGGACCATGCTTCGGCGCAGGTGACACACCGGCTAACAACGCGTTCAGCATCCGCCACTCCACCCGGAACTTCCCGAACCGCGAGGGCAGCAAGTTGCAGAGCGGACAGATTGCGTCGGTCGCGCTGATGGATGCAAGATCCATCGCCGCAACGGCAGCCAATAAAGGATTTTTGACGGCTGCTACCGATTTTGATATCGAATATACCAAGGCAAAATATTTCTTCGACAGCAAGATCTACGAGAACCGCGTGTTTGACAGCAAGGGAATTGCCGATCCGACAGCCGAGATCAAGCAGGGGCCGAACATCAAGGACTGGCCGAAGATGGAAGCGCTGGCCGACAACATTTTACTGAAGGTCGTCAGCGTCATACACGATCCGGTCACAACGACGGATGAGCTGATCCCATCGGGCGAAACCTCGTCATACAGGTCCAACCCGGAAGGACTGGCTGAGTTCACCCTTTCCAGGAAGGATCCGGAGTATGTGGGCGAGGCAAAGAAAGTCCGCGAGGCAGAAAAAGCACGCGTGGCAGGCGCAAGATGTGCGGATGTGTTGCCGGAGATCGGGGCCGTGGAACAGACGATCAAAGAGCACTTTGATTATACCGACGGTATGTTCTGTATCGGCAGCACGATCTACGCTGTGAAGCCGGGAGACGGCAGCGCCCGGGAGCAGGCAGCCTCCTGCCAGAAGGTACTGGGCGGCTGGGCAAACATCGCGAAGGAATACGCAACCAAGCGTTACCGCTCCAACCTGATCAACTGGGGCATGCTTCCGTTCTTATGGCTGGAAGAAGAACTCCCATTTGATAAGGGCGACTGGATCTTCATTCCGGACGTGGCAAAGAAGATCGCTGATGGCGATACCATCTTTACCGCTTATGTCGTCAATCCGGAAAAAGAAGAAAAATGGAAAGAAATCACGCTCAAGATGGATCCGCTGACCGATGATGAGAAGACCATTGTCCTGAAAGGCTGCCTCATCAATTATTACAGAGGGTGAAATAAGAGCGAAACAAAAACTTAATAGTTTTGTCGTTGACAATCTGAATCAACAAGCATAGAATCCAAGGCACACCATTCACGGTGTGCCTTGTTTTTCCGGTTCCGGAAAAGCATTTTCAAAAAAACCAAAAGGAGAACGCTTTGGGAAAAGCCGTTTTGGCTGTTTTTGACAGCAGCCGGGAGTACGTGGACAAGTTTTTGAGCTACGTAAAAAAGAAAAGAAGCCTGCCACTGGAAGTAGTGGCATTTACAGATGATCAGATCCTTTTCGATTATTTATCCCGCAATCATGTCTGCGCGCTTCTGTATTCACAGGAAGATGTGATTGATCAGGAGGATGCGGAAGATACCGGTTGCGAAAAATATATCGGACATCCGAATGTAGGAGAATTTATCTATTTTGGAACACGCCGGAATTCCAAAAGCCGACTGAAGCATATCAATAAATATCAGTCGATGGAAAAGATCCTTGCGGAACTGGAGAAATATCTGAATCTTTCTGCCGTAAGCAGGATCGAAGATCCGCCGGACAACGTGCAGATCTACGGAATCTATGCGATTACCCCCTGCCCTGCTTCTCTGCAGGCTTCTATAAGGCTAGCCGCCGGTTGTGCGGCGGCAGGCTCCCTTCTCTATATCGATCTGGACCGCTTCCCACTTCTTGATCAGCTGCTGCCGATCGAACAAAGCTGCAGCATATCGGATCTTCTTTATTTCTACAAGATCAACAGAGAACAACTGAAAGAAATCCTGCGAAAGACCGTAGAAAACATGAATGGATTTGATCTTTTAGGAGCGCCGTTGGATATGGAAGACGTGGAAGCGATCCCGGAAGAAGACTGGCCGGCGTTTCTGCAGGAACTGTCGGTCTGCGGGGAATATGACATGGTAATGCTGGATATGCACGAGGCATTCCGTGATCTGGAGGGAATCTTTTCTGTCTGCAGCCGGATCTATGTGACCAGTGATGAAAGCAGTTACGCGAAAGAAAAAATGAAAAAGTTAAAAGAATATCTTCTGAACAAAGGCCGGGAAGACCTGGTCCGGAAGATGGCAATGATCAGTACGGAGGAACTAGGATATGGCATTGATCGATGATTTAAGAAAACGTCTGGTGAACAGCATTGACCTGACCCGGAATTTAAGCGATCAGGATGTTTTTGAGATCATAACCAAGATGGTCATTGATGAGTATCGGGATAAACAAATCTCACTGAAAGAAAAAATGCGGATCAGCCGGGAGCTGTTCAATTCCATCCGCGGTCTGGATATTCTGCAGGAGATTCTGGAAGATCCGGATGTGACAGAGATCATGGTCAATGGTTATGATCGGATCTTCATAGAAAAACAGGGTAATCTCTTTCGGTATGACGGCGAGTTTTCTTCCGCGGAGCGGCTGCAGGACATCATCCAGCAGATTGTGGCTAAAGCAAATAAACGGGTAAACGAATCCTCGCCAATTGTGGATACCAGGCTTCCGGACGGTTCTCGTGTCAACGTGGTCTTATCGCCTATCGCGCTTCAGGGTCCGGTCTTAACAATCCGGAAATTTCCAAAGAACGTAATGACAATGGAAGAACTGATCGCGCGCGGAACGATCACGGAAGAAGCAGCGGAGTATCTGCGGAAATTGGTCATCGCAGGCTACAACATTTTTATCAGCGGTGGTACGGGCTCCGGCAAAACCACGTTCCTGAATGTGCTGTCCAATTACATCCCGAAAGATGAACGCATTATCACGATTGAAGATTCCGCAGAATTAAAGATTTCCGGAATCGAAAATCTGGTCAGCCTGGAATGCCGGCAGCCGAATGTGGAAGGCGATAACGAAGTAACCATTCGGGATTTGATCCGGACATCACTCCGGATGCGGCCGAACCGTATTATCGTGGGGGAAGTCCGCGGACCGGAAACGCTGGATATGCTGCAGGCAATGAATACCGGTCATGACGGGAGTTTATCTACCGGTCATGGCAACTCTCCGGCGGATATGCTGACCCGTCTGGAAACGATGGTCCTGATGGGGACTGACATGCCGCTTAATGCAATTAAAAGCCAGATTGCGTCGGCGCTCGATCTGATCATTCATCTGGGACGATTGAAAGATGGCAGTCGGAAGGTCCTGGAGATTACGGAAGTGCTGGGCTATGAAGAAGGAAGCATCCGGCTGAGCCCGCTTTTCCACTATCAGGATTATCCGCAGGGCACGTTGAAATGGACAGGTAATCGATTGAAAAACAGAGGGAAGGGAATTTATAGTGGCGTTTTTGAAGAAGCTTTTTAAACCGGACGAAGTCAAAATTGAGATATCCATGGCGGACTGGATTAAAGAGATCGTGATGGATCTGCTGTTCCTGCTGATCCTGTACTTGTTTTTCCGATCGGTTTATATCCTTTTTATCCTCCCGGTGTGTATTGTTTTGTTTCATCAATACAGCAAAAAGGAACGGATCCGAAAATACAAAGAACGGATCGGTTGTGAATTCAAAGACGCACTGATCGCGCTATCTTCCGCGTTGCAGGCGGGGTTTTCCGCGGAAAACGCTCTGCGGGAAAGCTGGAAAGAAATGCAGATCGTTTACGGGGACGAAGCACCCATCTGCAAAGAGCTAGGGATCATGGTCAATCAGATTTCGCTAGGTATACCATTGGAAATCATTTTTGAAGAGTTTTCCGGGCGGACACAGGTGGAGGATATCGCGACCTTTACCTCTGTTTTCAAAATAGCAAAACGGACAGGCGGGGACATGGTGGAGATCATTAAAAAGACGGCTGATGACATCGCATCCAAGATCGATACCAAAAATGAGATCCGCGTCCTGATCAGTTCAAAAAGACTGGAACAGAACATTATGTCGTTCATGCCGCTTTTGATCATTCTTTATCTGGAACTTACGTCCGGCAGTATGCTGGATCCGCTTTACGGCAATTGGAAAGGCGTCATCATCATGAGTCTCTGTCTGACCGTTTACGCATTCGCATATTTTCTCTCGCGGAAAATCATGGATATCGAGGTATAGCAAATGTTATATATTTACGGCGGAGCGTTTTTGCTCCTGATCATTCTGACACTTGTCTTCCGCGCTGCCGGTCGGCACGCTTTTGATGACATTGATCCGAAAAACCACACATTCATTCTCTTCTACCCGTTTGCCTCAAAACTTCTGAAGCTGTTCCGGAAGATCGTTCCGGCAAACCGCAATTCCAGGAATCATTCCAATTTGAGAAGTATTTATGTAAAAGAAAATGTAGACAGGGAAAATGAGCTTTATTCCGTTCGGAAGATCGCGACGGTACTGGCAATCTTTACAGTTGTCAGCATCCTGGGCTGCATGACCTGTGTGGTCCGCAGCCGGGATCAGATACTGACATCACTGGAGCGGAATCCTTACGGACAGGGAAGCCAGAGTTATCCGCTGGAAGTGGAATATGCCGGGGATTTGGAAGAGATCGATCTATCCGTAGATGCAGTCAAACTGACAGAAGAAGAAATACTCGCAATGTTTGATAAAAGTATCGACGGGATCAAAGACGAGATCCGCGGAGAAAACGAAAGCCTGGAAAGCGTCAGCGTGCCAGTGCATTTCATCCCTGATTACCAGGGAATCTCGATCTACTGGGAAATCGAAGATCCGGAAATACTTCGATACAATGGGGATATTTCTGTGGATATTGTGGATAAGGAAACGCTGTTGATCAATCTGTTTGCCACGCTTTCTCTGGAAAATGTCACCAAAACATATGTGATTCCGGTCGTTCTGACAGCCAAAGAATTGAGCGCCAAAGAACTTCTGATCCGTGATATCCGGGAAAAAATGGAAGAAGCGAACAGTATATATGAACAGGAAGTCGTGCTTCCGGAGACGGTGAACGGTAAAAAGATCGTTTTCAAAAAACGGCAGGAGCATAACGAAGCAGTGTTCTGGATCCTTGGACTGATCGGCGCAGGCGCGGTGATCATCGGATCGGACAAATCGTTGGAACAGAAAGTAAAAAAACGCCGGGCGCAGATGGCAATCGATTTTACAGAGATCGTTTCCAAACTGAGTCTTCTGTATGAAGCGGGACTGAGCATCCGGAAAGCATGGGAGCGGATCGTGGAGGAACAGGAAAAGAAAGGCGAAATGCGGTATGCGTACCAGGAAATGAAACTGGCGCTGGAAAAGATCAACAGCGGGGTCAGTGAATCGGACGCATATGTGCAGTTCGGCAAGCGGTGCGGGCTTCATTCTTATATGAAACTCGGGAATCTGCTGGAACAGAATCTTTCCAAGGGAACGAAAGGCATGAAGCAAAGCCTAAAAACGGAAGTAGCAGAAGCCTTTGAGGAACGGAAAAAACTGGCCCGGAAAAAAGGAGAAGAAGCCAGCACAAAACTGCTTGTCCCGATGGTCCTGATGCTCTTGGTTGTGCTCGTCATCATTGCAGTTCCAGCGTTAATGGCAATCAATCTATGAAAAAAAAGGAGGAAAACAAATGTTAGCAAGAGCAATTGGAAATATACAGGTCCTTTTTCAGAGAGGAACCGCAAAGATCTTTCAGAACGAGGATGGCGTCGGTGTTGTGGAGGTCATTCTGATCCTCCTTGTCCTGGTGGGTCTGGTCATCATATTCAAAGATCAGATCGTGGCACTGGCAAAATCCATTTTTTCCAATATTTCAAATCAGGTCAACACGATATAAAAGGATGCGGCGGACAGAATGAAACATAATTTAAAATCCAGCATCACGATCTATCTGACACTCATGCTGGTCCTGGTGATGGCGCTTATCTGTACTCTGATCGAGTCAGGCCGGGTAAGCGCCATAAACGCCCGGCTGCAGAGCATCTCCTATATGGCGGCAGATTCCTGTTTCGCCGAGTTTGCGGAACCACTATTTTCTGAATACGGCGTCATGTTCTTATGGTGTGATGAAGAAGAATTCATGGATAAATATAATGCATATGTGGAAGGAAATCTGTCGCTGGAGGGGAGTTTTGCCAGAAACGATATTGAACTTTACGGCATGAAACACGTGGAGACAACTTGTCAGGACATTACCTGGGCAACGGACAGGAATGGAGAGGTGTTCGCGGAGCAGGTGGAAACATATATGAAATATCACCTGACAGAGGATGTGCTGGAAAAGATCCTTTCTGGGCTGGGTATCTTTGGACAGAGCGATAACATCCAGTATTTTCTGGATAAGATCCAGGAATACAAAAAGATCTTTGTAAAAGTCGAAGATGCTGTTTCGAAAATTCAAAGCAAGATCGATAAGGTAAAAGATCTGTCTGCCAACCCGAAAGGAATACTTTCGGAAATGGAACAGATATTGGACGAATTTGAAGAAGACCCGAACGCATCTTTTGCCACGTCCTTTGTGCAGGAAGTGAAGGAACTGTGGCAAACAAAAAAGGAACTAACGGATAGCCTGGAGGCAATCTGTAAAGAGACCCGGAAATACTATGACAATATGGCTGACGCAAAAGTCAAAGTTGATGAGATTGAAGAAGAACTGGAGGAAAACAAAGACAGCTACGATGAAGAAGTTTACCAAACGATCAAGGACGAAGTGGACGATCTTCGGACCAAAAGCGCGGATACCGATGCAGATTATTATCACGTGGCAGAAAATGAGGCGCTTACAAACGCATATATTGGAAAGCTGAACGAACTGGATTCGTTTTTTGCCGCTACACAGAATACGTTAAGCGAAGAAAACCTGACAGATTATAAAAATCTGGTATCGCTCTATCAGGATAAATTCGCCGATTTTGATGTGAATTCCCTGGGCGTGGATCTGGATGTCCTCCAGGTATCTGGGGAGGATGACGGGTTCATCGATGCGATCAACGACTTGCTTTCCTCCGGTCTTTTGACATTTCTTGCCGGGGAAGTGTCAGAAAAGGAAACGGACACTTCCGCATTCCCCTCGGTGACAGTCGGGAAAGTACCGGCAGAGGATACAGACCAGGAAAAAGAAAGCATTTTATCACTGGCTGCCGACAAGGCACTGTTCAGCGAGTATGTGATCGATCATCTGGGAAATTACCGGAACGTGAAAGAAAAAAGCGTGCTTGATTATGAAACGGAATATGTTCTCGGCGGCAGGAAATCGGATAAGGAGAATCTGTCGTCTGTGATTGGAAAGATCGTTCTTATCCGAACAGGGATGAACCTGATCAGCCTGCTGAAAGACGGGAAGAAAAAAGCGGAAACCTATGAACTGGCGACCGCCATCATCGGATTTACGGGACAGCCGATCCTGATCAAGATCGTGCAGCTTTTGATCATCAGCGCGTGGTCCGCCGCGGAAAGTCTGGCCGATGTAAAAGTGATGCTGCAGGGAAAGAAAGTCGCAACCATCAAGGGGGAGGCGGACTGGAACCTTTCTCTGGACGGGATCCGGAACTTTTCAGCAGATTCCATTGATGGAAAAGACTGTGAAAAAGGACTGGGCTATGAAGATTATCTCCGCATTTTACTGCTTATGCAGAACCGGACGAAACAGTATTTCCGGACCATGGATATTCTGCAGGCAAATATGTGCGCGAATGAAAATGAAAGGTTTCGGTTCAAGGATTCTATAGATGCTGTCTCGCTGGAAGTCCAATACAGTGCGAACATTCTGTTTCCTGCGCTTCCATTGGCAAAAAATGTACTTTCGATCTCAGGAGGATCCTATCTGTTCCGATATGTTCAGGAATATGAATACTAAAGACAGCCCGATATGCCCTTTGTTTATGAGGAGGTCAGACAATGAAATCAGTCAGAAAATCATACAGAAAGAAAGACACCCCCGTTCGAAAAATAAATAGTCTGCATACCTGTAAAAAGAGGGCATTTCCGACTGCCTTTTGGAAGAAAGGAAGTCTGGTGATCGAGGCAGCATTGGCACTTCCGGTCTTTTTCTTTTTTGTCGTTGCGGTGGTCTATTTCCTCATGATCATTTTTTTGCAGTCCAACATACAGGTAAGCATAGAGGAAGCTGCCCGCAGCATCGGCAAAAAAGCATATCTGGCGGAGCAGATGGATCAGCTGACAGCTGGAAGCGGAGAATTGGATGCGGATACCACCGGGTTGCTGAAAGCGGGGATCAATCCGCTGACGCTCAAAGCCTGGATTCTGAAAGACGGATTAAGACAGAAGGTGAATGCATCGCGCATCAAAGACGGGGTGGATGGGTTTTACACGTATTACTCCTCGTTTGATGAAGCGGAGGGTCTGCTGGATGTAATTGTGCACTATAACTACCATGTTCCGTTTCTGCCCGGAAATCTTGGCACACTGCAGCTGTCGCAGCGATGCAGAAGCCATATTTGGACCGGAAGGGAATTGAGCCGGCAGGAAGGCGGAAAGAATGCGGAAGAAAAAGAAACGCAAACCGTTTATGTAACCGAATACGGGAGTGTTTATCACACATCAAAAGACTGTTCATATCTCGATCTCTCCATACATGCCATTGGTATATCTGAAGTGGACGGCGCCAGAAACGCCAACGGAGGGAAATACTATCCGTGCACCTGTGCGCAACATGCTTCCTCCGGTATGGTTTATATCACGGATTATGGAACGAACTATCATACGGATCTGAACTGCAGTGGTTTAAAGCGAACGATCCGGGAAGTTGCACTGTCAGAGGTGGAAGAAATGCACGTTTGTCCGAAATGCGGAAAGGAACATTAGATGATGGTTTTGGAGTTCATTTCAAAAATTCTGCTGCTGTTTTTTCTTGGCGCAGCAGCGGTTCTGGATTTCCGAAAACGGGAACTGCCATTGATCTATATTGGTGCCGGGTTTGTTACGGGAGCAATTCTCCGCCTTGTGATTGGAGAACCTTCTGCACTGGAGCTTTTGTTAGGATGTCTTGTCGGAGCAATCTTCCTTCTGATCGCGCGCATTTCACGGGAGGCGATCGGATATGGGGACGGTCTTATGATCATTGCAACTGGCGCGTTTCTGGGACTCATCGACAATGTGCTGCTGATGCTGTGCGCAGTCACGCTTGCAGCGTTGTTTTCGATAGGATTGCTGATCCTGAAAAAATGGAAACGAAAAGATGAGATCCCGTTCATCCCGTTTCTACTGGGCGGATATGTGGTTCTGTTGGCAGTGTTTTAGAAAGGAGCTGGGAAAATGAAAAAGAAAACTTGCAAGGGAAGCTTTACGCTGGAATCGGCCGTGATCGTGCCGATTACCATGGCGGTCATTGTAGCGCTTCTGCTTTTTACACTATCCGTTCATGACGGCGTTATCCTGAATACGGTCAGCACCGTGATCATTATGGAAAACGCAAGCCGGTTTTCCAAAGAACCACAAAATATACAGGGAAAGATCATGGAAATGCTGTCTAAAAGGTTGGTGATAACTCGGAACATTGCCGTGGATGTGACAGGAGGAGAAGATGACTGCACGGCAGAGTGCAGCGGATCGTTTCAGATTGCGTCAGGTTTTATTCGGGGTCTAACCGGGACAGACATTACCGACCTGCATTCACAGATCAATATTTCCAACTTGAATGGAAGGAGGACACTGTTGAAATATAAAACGGTCTGTGACGGCGTGTCCGGACTGCTTCAAGAAGGGGATGCGGAAGGATGAATATCAGTTTTCGCAAAAACCTGAATCGGAGTTATATGGTGATTGAAAAGATCCCGGCTTTTTCCGAGAACGATTTTATGGTGCAAATGCTATTGCAGAACGACATTCGCACACTTTTAAAGTTCCGGTATGAAACCGTAAACGGAAAAACGGACCTGCTCTATGATATTTCTTCCAGGCAGGTATTTCAGAGACAGTTTGAGATCAATAAAATGACCGGGGAAAATCTGAAAGCATTCTGCTATTCGGTTCGGTCCATGATCAATGCGCTGGAGGAGTATCTGTTGGAGCCAAACAATATTATCCTGAAAAAAGAGTGTATCTTCACGGATCCGGAAGGGAAACAATATGAATTCTGTTATCACCCGTATTATCATGGGGACATCATGATGGAGTTTCGGGAATTGTTTAACCATATTCTCCAGATCATCAATTATGAAGATGAAAAGACCGTCCGGCTGGCATATGAAATACATGCGAAATTGCAGTCGGACAACTTTACATTAGCAGACATTATGGAAGCATTGAATAGTGACCTGCCGATTCCGTCACCGAAGATCGAGAAGATTGAAAGCGAAGAAATCGATTTGTTGGAGGAGTTGAATCAGCCACTGCCGGAAGTAATCCCAGAACGCAGTTTTTTTGAAAAGATCTCGGATTATCTGAAAGGCCGGAACCTGATCGATGTATTGGAGGATATCAATAATAAGGAACTTCGGATGAAGATCGACGGGTACAGCATGGCGGGGGCATCGCATGAGAGACAAATGCAGAAATATACCAATGGTAATATAAAGCAGGAACATGCGCAGGGTGGTGTCGCCGTGGACTATTCCCATAACAGCACTTCCGGAGTGCCCCTCGGGCAAAGCTTTATGGAGGAAAGCGTATATCCGCAGCGCCAACGGCTGCCGGTGAAGGGAACGATCCTTCTGGAAGACCCGGAACCGGACCTTCGAAAACTGGTTGGACGAAAGAGCCAGCAGGGGCATGATTTCGATGTAGACGGGTTCCCGTTTACGATCGGAAAACTGGAGGGATATGTCAATGCAGTAATAAACGTCCCTGCCGTATCCCGTCTTCACGCGCGGATCTATCAAAAGCCAAACGGTGATTATCAAATCGAAGATATGAATTCCACAAACGGGACTTTTGTGAATAACCAGCGGATGTCGCCATATACAAAAACCCCGCTGCATGTGGGCGATGTGATCGCCTTAGCGGACGAAGAGTTTGAGTTTCGATGAAATAAAAAACAAACGCCGGCGCATCTGCGTCGGCATTTATTTTTCTCTCTTTAAGAAAAGGAGCGTAAAAACAATCAGCATATGGTGGTCAATCCACTGATTGGAAGAAAAACGACAACGCGGATCTGATCTTTCACAATTGTCGGTAGGAGTATAGCATCCGATAAGTAGTGCCACAAGCTCCCCCGGGGGTTGTTGAGCGTTTCGCGTTGCAAAATAGCATCATATTATTCCGTTAATCAACAAAATATTATTCCGATAAACTTGCCATTATTCCGATAAAAGGGTATGATACCCGATAATCGGAGGAAAAAGCAATGTTTATGACGGTAAAACAGGCATCAGAAAGATGGGGCATTTCTGAGAGGCGAGTTCGCGTCCTTTGTTCGCAAGGCAAGATATCGGGAGCATTTCAGAAAGGAAGAGGCTGGAAAATTCCGTTAGACGCGGAAAAACCTGCGGATGGCAGATACCGGTCCAGAGAAAGCATGCTTGCACAAATCGATCTTAAGAAAAAAAAGCTGGATAGCAGAAGGCCCTTGACAGAAGGGGAACTGGAAAGACTGCTTGAAGAATTTACGGTAGAATACACATATAATTCGAATGCCATAGAGGGCAACACCCTTACGTTGAAAGAAACTGACCTGGTTCTCAAAGGGCTTACCGTTGATCAAAAGCCTTTAAAGGACCATTTGGAGGCAGTTGGGCATAAAGAAGCGTTTGATTTTGTCCGGGAACTGGTCAAGGAGAAGACACCTTTAAGCGAAAATGTGATCAAACAGATCCATTATTTCGTTCTTTCTGATAAAAGAGATGATCGGGGGATGTATCGGCGGATACCGGTCCGCATCATAGGAGCACAGCATGAACCCGTCCAACCTTATCTGATTGGACCAAAAATGGAGCAGCTTCTGCAGGAATATTCAGAAAGCAAGGAGCACATCATCACGAAACTGGCCCGCTTTCATATTGAATTCGAGGGAATCCATCCGTTCATAGACGGAAACGGCAGGACAGGACGGCTTTTGGTCAATTTGGAATTGATGAATGCGGGATATCCGCCTATTGATATCAAGTTTACGGATCGTAGCACTTACTATAATGCGTTTGATGCGTATTTTGTAAAGCATGACCTTTCTGCAATGGAAGGTCTCCTTGCCGGATATGTGAATGCAAGACTGGATATCTATCTAAAGGCATTGCAGGAATAACATTAAACGAGAATTGCTATTTCTTCTATGGAGAATTACACTAACCGTATCATTAAAATTGGGGGATGGGAAAGGAGAAGACCTATGTCAACAACAAAAGATCTGGACAGACTGCTGCAACACTATATCGACGACCGAGGCGTACCAGGGGTCGCGTTTTCAGTGTTTCAGGGAGAAGATAAATTATACGAAGGCTATTTCGGCCATCGGGATATGGCAAAAACACAACCGCTTACACCGGATACGTTGTTCCGTATCCACTCCATTACCAAAGCATTTTCCGCCCTCTGCGGCATGATGGAGTTTGAACGTGGCGCTTTTCTGATGGATGACCCTGTTTATGAATACATCCCGGAGTACCGGCATATGAAACTCAGCGTAAAACAGCCGGACGGAAGCTGGACGGTAGAGGATGCAAAAGAGCCTATGCTCATGAAACATCTGTTCAATATGAATGTTGGTTTCTATGCGCACGATGACAGTCCTACGGCTTTAGGAATGATCGACTGTCATGAAAAACTGGGAGGCAGTAAATTTCAGGCAGATTACAGCCTGGAAACAGAGATCCGGGCACTGGCGGAAGTGCCGATGCTTTTTGAGCCGGGAAGCCATTGGCAGTATGGCTATGGAATAGATATCATGGCTGTAGTGGTAGAACTGACCAGCGGTATGTCTTTGGGACAGTTTATGAAGGAAAAGATATTCGAACCATTGGAAATGAAGGACACTGATTTCCGATTCCGGCCAGGATGGAGGGAGCGCATGGCCGAATGCGTGGAGCATCTGCCGGATGGATCCGTTGTGCATTGCGATAAACTGCTAGTAGATCCTTTAGACACCATGTACAGAGAAACCGCTCTTTATGAAGGAGCAGACGTTGGATTGCTGTCTACGCTTTCTGATCTCCAGATTTTCTCTGCCATGCTGGCCTGTGGCGGCACCTGGAAGGGGGAACGCATCATAGGACATAAGACTATCGATTTGATGCGCACAAATCTTTTGGACGAGGCCATGATGAAGGAGTTTTTGCAATCCATGCCGGAGATGCAGGGCTATGGATATGGTTATGGGGTACGCACCTATTTGGACCCGGCAGGAGGGCTTTGCAGCGGAAGCAAGGGGGAATTTGGCTGGCTTGGAGCTGCAGGAACCTGGATGATGGCGGATCCGGAAGAAAAGCTATCGGCGGCTTTGATGCTCCAGGATATGCTTCCGAACAGTAAGTATTATAACAACCGCCTTCGAGCAACCGTCTACGGCCTGATCTAATCCAATCAATTGGAAAAGATTGCAGGAATCTGTTTCCACATACTTGCAAGCTATTGTGGCCTGTGCTAAAATGCGAACAGATGTTCGATTGATTGTAATGTGATTTAAGGATATTCTCGATGGAATTATTTGAAAGATTAAATGAAGCGCAGACACAGGCGGTTAGTGAAACGGAAGGCTACATCCGGGTCGTGGCAGGCGCCGGAAGCGGAAAGACGCGTGCGCTGACGCACCGGTTTGTCTATCTGGTCTCGGAGCTCGGCATCGCGCCGGGCAATATCATGTGCGTGACCTTTACCAATAAAGCGGCACAGGAAATGAAAAAGCGGATCCATCAACTAACCGGCGATAAGGATACGGCTTATATCAACACCTTTCATGGGTTCTGCGTCAGCGTGCTGAGCGAAGAAAGCAACGCTGTCAATTATCCCAAAAGCTTTCTGGTTCTGGATAACTCCGACATCAATTCCATGCTGGATATCATCTATGAGGAGCGCGGCCTGACACTCCGTGACCGCACTTACGCGGCTGCCCGCGACATGATCGAGATCAAAAAGACCTTCACGGACCCAAATTATCATCATGCGCTGATCCAGATGTCGTTGGAACTACTGAAAGAAAAATACATGCATGCAACCGAGACCGACGACATCATTTTTTATGGCTATCTCTATCAGCAGAAAAAATGCTTTGGTCTGGATTACAACGACCTGATCATCTTCACGCTGCATATCTTTGAGGAAAACGAAGAGATCCGCCGGAAATGGCAGAGCCGCCTGGCGTACATCATGATCGACGAGTTTCAGGATATCGACGATCTGCAGTACAAATTGATGCAGGTTCTCTGCCAGTATCATAAGAATCTGTTCGTTGTCGGTGACCCGGATCAGACAATCTACACCTGGCGCGGAGCCAGAGTTGCATATCTTCTGGATTTCGCCAAAACCTATCCATCCGCGCAGACGATCATGATGATGGAAAATTATCGGTCGACACCGGAGATTCTTGATGCTGCGAACGCCCTGATCTCCAAAAATGTGAACCGCATCGAAAAAAACCTGCTGCCGGTCCTGGATCATGGGGATAAAGTGCTCTTCCATCATGCGAAAACATCGGAAGAAGAAGCAAAATGGATCTGCGCGAAGATCCTGGAACTGCAGGAAAAGGGAGTGGCGCTGGGCGATATCAGCATTCTTTGCAGAGCCCACTATCTGACTGCTCCGCTGGAAAAAGTATTCATCGAGAAAAAACTGCCATATGGCATCTACAGCGGCATTCAGTTTTTTGATCGTGCCGAGATCAAGACGGCGCTGTGTTACCTGCGGATGCTTGCCTATAAAGATGACCTGAGCTTCATGCGCGTTATAAACACGCCGAAGCGGAACATCGGCAAGAGCCGGACGGAGTATCTGAAGCAGATTGCCGAGTCGGAAGGCCTCTCTCTTTATGACGCGCTGAAAAAATACCATGATCATGAGATGCTGAAGGGCAGCCAGGCTGACGCCTTCATCGCACTGATCGAGGAAATGATGACGATGAAGGATCAGCTTCCGGTCTCGGAACTGCTGACAAAGATTCTGGAAAAAAGCGGATATGAAAAGATGCTCCGGACCAAGGGCGATCAGGAACGGCTGGATAATCTGGCCGAACTGAAACAGTTGATCTATGAATATGAAGCAACCTGCGGGGAAGAAACGGACTTAACGTATTTCCTGGAGCATATCGCGTTGTATACCAATGCGGATGAGCCGGCGGCAGCAGACAAAGTCAAGATCATGACGATCCACGCCGCCAAGGGCCTGGAGTTTCCATATGTTTTCATCTGTGGTATGAACGAAGGCATCTTCCCATCGAAAAAGGCGAAGAATCTGACGGCAATGGAAGAAGAACGGCGTCTCTGCTTTGTTGCATTTACCCGTGCGCAGAAGGCATTGTTCCTGAGTGACGCAGAAGGCTCCCTGGGGCAGGGGTTCCGCTTCCCTTCCCGGTTTGTCCTGGAACTCGACGAAGGGGTTCTGGATTATGATGTGCCGGTAGATGAAGATCTGCTCGCCGATGCCCGGGCCAACATCAAAGGCCTGGAGCGCATACTGGAAAAGGATACGGAAGAAAAAGCCATCCCCGTTGGCACGAAAGTTTTCCATAAAGTATTCGGCGAGGGCACGATCCTCGGGTACGATGACGTCCTGGACGGCAACCTGGTCCTGTTTGATAAGTTGGAAACGCCACGTACCGTATCCGCTTCCCGCCTGGAAGTGCGGGAAGAAGGTGCTGGATTCGGCCGTTTGTCACTATAGAGACACGATCCTCAAATAGGGATGAATTTTTTCCTCAAAAATTCATCCCTATTTTCAATTTATCGCGCAGAGTGATGAAAAACGGGTATTTTATGGCAAAACAGGCCTGTTTTTTTCATCCCTGTGAAGCAAAAATGCTTGTCAGTGACTAATTGGAATCAAACATAGCCGCCAGTGACTAATTGATGATATCAGAAATAGAGAAAAAGCTATATTGAAACTGTAAAGGCGGTACTTCCCATAGCGAGAATTGAATATCCCCCCGATTCTTGCTAAAATACTCCCATGGTTTATGATGAGATCCTGCAATTTTTAGGACAGCAGAATTTTGCGCTCACGAATGTGTCGGGGGCGAATTTTCATGTGCTGGCGAACCAGGAAGGCGGAGAGACGCTGTTCTGTGTGCCGATGCGGAGCGGCGATGGGAAATATGTTTCGGAGTCTCTGCTGAACACGCTGTGCTTCCAGGCGCTGCGGAATTATCCGTCCCGCAACATCCTGTTCATACTGGTCACCGATGATGTGGAAAGAGACAAGCATTTGGCGCAGATGGTGGGGATAAATCTCTGGATCGTGGACGAGCGCGAACGGAACCTGAGGATCTATGAGAATCAGCCGGATGATTTCTATGGACTGAAGTATGGTCTGTATCAGACGATCACGCAGTCCTTTGAAGCAAAGAAACAGGCAGTGCTGGGCAAAAAGAATATCCCGGTCGTGACGATCGTCCTGATCGCGATCAATGTGATCTGGTTCATCATTCTGGCGCTGAAAGGTGATGTGACCAATGCCGGCTATATGGCAAGCATGGGCGCAAGCTATGGCCCGTACGTGTTTGAAAAATTCCAGTTCTGGCGGCTCATCACCAGTATGTTCATGCACTTCGGGATCATGCATCTGATGGGCAACATGGTCTACCTGTTTCTGGCGGGACTGAGTCTGGAGCGGGTCATCGGACACTGGAAATATCTGGCGCTGTACTTTATGGCGGGATTCGGCGCAAGCCTGATCTCAACGGCATTTTATTATATGAGAGGCAGCGACGTGGTGTCGGCAGGCGCCAGCGGCGCGATCTATGGGCTGATCGGCGCAGTTGTGGTGCTGACATTTAAAAACCGGGGACGGACCAGCCGTGGCTCGATGTGGATCCGCATCGGCATCGTGCTGATGTTCCTGTTTTACTCAAACTTTATGAATACAAGAGTGGATGCAGTGGCGCATATCGCAGGATTTGGGCTGGGCATCCTCTTAATGATCGCTTTAAGCGCGATAGGTGGAAAGGAGAAAAAAAGTGAAAAATCCTGATTGTATTTTCTGTAAACTGGCAAACGGGGATATCCCGACGATGTCCCTCTATGAAGACGAAAACTTCAATGTCATCTTCGATGCAGGACCGGCAACCTTCGGCCATGCACTGATCATGCCAAAAGAACATTATGCAAACATCTATGAGATTGATGAAGAGATTCTGGGAAAAGCCTATAAACTGGCGAAGAAACTGGCGACCGTCATGACGGATGTCTTCCAGGCAGATGGATTCAACCTGCTGCAGAACAACGGCGAAGCAGCGGGCCAGAGCGTCTTCCATTTCCATATCCATCTGATCCCGCGTTACAAAGGGGACGGAGCGATCGCACCATGGAAACCGGGTGAGCAGGATACGGAAAAACTGACAGAAGCGCTGCAGAAGATCAAGGCTGCCCTGTAATTACATTCCCAGCACTTCACAAATGATATCACAAACCTTCTGGGCAGAGTCATTCTGCTCAGAAGCTTTGATTGCCTCTATATAAGAATCCCGGTTGGCGTATACTTCCACAACGTCATTATACAGGGATTCTTTTGTTAAGTTTTCTTCCAAAAGCACTTCCGCGAAGCCCCGCTGTTTAAAGGAATTGGCGTTGAGGATCTGGTCGCCGCGGCTCTGGTCTATGCCGAGCGGGATCAGCACCGATGGCTTCTGCAGAGTGGCGATCTCGTAGATCACGTTCGCGCCGGCGCGGGAAACGATGACGGATGCTGCCGCAAACAGATCCGGCAACTCGTCACTGACATATTCAAACTGATGATACCCATCAATATTCTGATACTCTTCATCCATTTTTCCGGCACCGCAGATGTGCGCGATGTGGAAAGTCGCTAACAGTTCCGGCAATGCTGCCCTGACCGCCAGATTCACCTTCACAGCACCCAGGCTTCCGCCGATGATCATCAGCAGAGGCTTGTCTTCTTCAAAACCGCAGAACGCATAGCCTTTGTGCGGATCACCCTGTTTCAATTCCCGGCGGACCGGAAGTCCGGTATGAATGGACTTGTCGGCCGGAAGATATTTTTTTGTCTCCGGGAAATTGTAGCAGACCATGTTGGCCTTCGGGATCGAAAGCTTATTAGCCAGGCCCGGCGAGAGGTCGGACTCGTGGATCACGATCGGGATGTTAAGAGAAGAAGCGGCAAAGATCACCGGGACCGAGACGAAGCCGCCTTTGGAAAAGACGATGTCCGGCTTGTGGGCTTTCAGGTATTTCTTTGCTTCGGAAAGGCCTTTCAGGATGCGGAACGGATCCGACAGGTTTTTCAGATCCAGATACCGCCGGAGTTTTCCCGAGGAGATCCCGACATACGGGATCCCTTCCTGCTCGATCAGAGTCTTTTCGATCCCGTCATAGGAACCCATGTATTCGATCTCAAAACCAGCCTCTTTCAGGTACGGGATCAGAGCGATATTTGGAGTGACATGTCCTGCGGTGCCGCCGCCAGTCAGCAGAATTTTTTTCATGGAAAATACGCGCCTTTCCGAGTTTTCTTTTCCGTCATTATACTATTTCGCAGTCTTGTTTTAAAGGAGGTTTTACGATAAAATATACTTTAGCATAAAATGCCCTTTTTTAGAAAAATCGGAGAAGAACAAGTGAAAATTCTGATCAAAAATGTACTTCGCCTCGAAGGGGAAGAAACCGGAAAAATCTTCCGGACCACAAGTGGAAATATCTGGGTCGACGGCAACCGGATCGTATCGCTCGAAAAAGAACCGGAAGGTTTCACGCCGGATAAGATCGTCGACGGAACCGGCAGACTTGCCATACCGGGGCTGATCAACGCGCACACCCATGCCTATATGAGTCTCTTCCGCAATTACGCAGATGACATGGCGTTTTGGGATTGGTTGTCCAGCGTGCAGAGCGTGGAAGACGGCATGACACGCGCGGACGTGTACTGGGGCACGTTGCTGAACTGCATCGAAATGATCAAAACAGGCACGACCTGTTTTGTGGACATGAATATCAAATGTGCCGAAGAAAAGACCGGTGAGGAAAGCGGCGCGGCAGGAGCAGTGCTGGAAAGCGGCATGCGTGCCGTCATCACCCGCGGCCTGATCGGCAGCGTGGGCGAGGAATATCCGGACCGCCAGATCCGGGAAGTACTGGCAGAGAAAGAGATCTTCAAAGGAGAAGACCGGATCGACATCTGGTTCGGACCGCACGCACCATATTCCTGCATGGCCGATAATCTGCAGCGAATCGCCGAGCTCGGAAAAGAATACGGGACGGGACAGACTATTCATCTATCCGAAAGCGAGAGTGAAGTTGCAAACAGCCTGAAAGAACATGGTGCAACGCCGATCAAATATGTGGCAGATCTGGGGATCTTCGACATTCCGACCATCGCAGCACACTGCGTCTATGCAACGGACGAAGACATTCAGATCATGAAAGAACACGGCGTGAGTGTTGCGATGAATCCAAAGAGCAATATGAAGCTGGGGAACGGCTTCATGCCGGCAGAGAAATTCCTGAAAGCAGGCGTCAACTGCACACTTGGCACCGACGGATGCGGCAGCAACAATACGCAGAACATGTTTGCGGAAATGAATACCGCAGCCCTGATCTATAAAGGCGCGAATAAAAAAGCGCAGTGCATCAGTGCGCAGGACGTGATCGCGTTCGCAACCAGAAACGGCGCGAAGGCAATCGGCAAAGAAGGCGAACTGGGCGAGATCAAAGAAGGCGCGAAGGCAGATATCGTGCTCCTTGATATTTACGAGCCGCAGTTCTTCCCAAGCAGCAATCTGGTCAGCGCACTTGCCTACTCCGCAACCGGAGCCGAGCCGGAGACGGTGATCATCGATGGCCGGATCGTCATGGAAAACAAAGAAATGCTGACCATGGATGTAGATAAGGTCTATTACCAGTGTGAAAAAATCGCCGACAGGCTCGGCATGTTGAAATAAAAGAGGAAAGCAAATGAGCAGTATCAGAGGGATCGGCCTTGCCGGATCCGGAAAACAGAAGATCGAGTGGGTAAAACGCAACTGCCCGCTCCTGACCTCGCTGAAAGAAGAGTTTGAACAGACACAACCATTCAAAGGCGTTAAGATTGCGCTGTCCGTCCATATGGAAGCAAAGACCGCGTATCTGTGCCTGGTGCTGAAGGCCGGCGGCGCCGAAGTCTACGCGACCGGCAGCAACCCGCTTTCGACACAGGATGACGTGGCGGCAGCTCTGGTGGAAGAAGGCATCGAAGTCTTTGCATGGTATAACTGCACAGAAGAAGAATACTTCGCAAACATCCGGGCGGTGTTGGAGCACGACTGCAACATCATCATCGATGACGGAGGCGATCTGGTCCACATGCTCCATACGGAGATGAAAGACAAGGTACAGTATGTGACCGGTGGCTGCGAAGAGACCACCACCGGCATCATCCGACTGAAAGCCATGGCAGCAGAAGATAAGCTTTTGTTCCCGATGGTCATGGTCAATGAGGCAGACTGCAAACATTTCTTTGACAACCGTTATGGAACCGGGCAGTCCGTATTCGACGGCATCAACCGGACGACCAATCTGATCATCGCCGGAAAGAATATCGTGATCGCCGGCTATGGCTGGTGCGGCAAGGGCTGCGCGATGCGGGCAAAAGGCCTCGGCGGCAAAGTGATCATCACCGAAGTGAACCCGGTCAAGGCGATCGAAGCAGTCATGGATGGCTTTGAAGTGATGCCGATGAAGGAAGCCGCAAAGATCGGAGATTTCTTTATCACCGTTACCGGCTGCACGGACGTGATCACAGAAGAAGATTTTGCCGAAATGAAAGACGGCGCGATCCTTGCGAACGCCGGACATTTCGATGTAGAAGTAGATGTGGCGTGGCTTCGGGCAAATGCCGTGAATACAATGGAAATGCGCAAGAACATCATGGGCTATCAGCAGAAAGACGGCCGGTGGCTCTATGTGCTGGCTGACGGCAGGCTCGTGAATCTGGCAGCAGGCGACGGCCACCCGGCCGAGATCATGGATATGAGTTTCGCGATCCAGGCATTATCCGCGAAGTATCTGGTGGAGCATGGAAAAGAGCTCACCGAAAAACTGATCAAGGTGCCGGAGGAAGTGGACCGCGAAGTCGCAGACCGGAAACTGGCCTTCCTGGGCAAGCAGATCGATACCCTGACGGAAAAACAGAGAGAATATCTGGAGAGTTCAAGTTTATGACAGATCTCAAAATGAAAATATCGGGAGTGATGGATCTTCCGGATTATGAAATGGATCAGTTTATTGAAGAAGCCTTCTTTGCGAAGGACGTGCTTCTGCACCATCGCGGACCGGGGGCTGAATTCACCGGATGGATCGATCTGCCGGAAAACTATGACCGCAAAGAATTCTCCCGCATTCAGAAGGCGGCAGAAAAGATCCGCAGTGACAGCCAGGTGCTGATCGTCTGCGGGATCGGCGGCTCCTACCTTGGGGCAGCCGCTGCGCTGGATTTCCTGAAGGGCGGCATGTCCAACCTGAAAGCGGAAAAAGAAGGCGGCCTGCAGATCTTCTTTGCCGGAAACAACATGAACCCGACTTACATCAACGACATCCTGGACATGACAAAGGGAAAGGATTTTTCCGTTAACGTCATTTCCAAATCCGGGACCACGATGGAGACATCCATCTCTTTCCGGATCTTCCGCAAAGAACTGGAAGAACGGTATGGAAAAGAAGAAGCCGCAAAAAGGATCTATGCTACGACCGATAAAGAAAAAGGCGCGCTGAAAGAGCTGGCGGATAAAGAAGGTTATGAGACCTTCGTCGTGCCGGATGATATCGGCGGCCGCTACTCTGTCCTGACAGCAGTCGGGCTTCTCCCGATCGCTGCAGCCGGCTGTGACATTGAACAGTTGATGAAAGGCGCACAGGAGATGCGCGAGCTTCTTCTGGCAGACGAAGAGGAAGTGACCGACGCGGTGGCCTATGCGGCACTGCGCCAGGAATTATATGAGTGGGAAATGCAGATCGAGATCTTCGTGAACTACGATCCGGACCTTCGGATGTTCGCGGAGTGGCTGAAGCAGCTGTTCGGCGAAAGCGAAGGCAAAGACGGCTATGGTATCTTCCCGGCATCGCTGAACTTTACCTCGGACCTGCACTCTATGGGACAGATGATTCAGGATGGGGAGCGCAACCTGTTTGAGACCATCATCAACATAGAAAACACACCGCGGGATATCACGATCCCGGCATTCGAAGAAGATTTCGATGGATTTCAGTATCTGGAAGAAAAACCGGTCAGCCTGCTGAATCAGACCGCAATCGTGGGGACGGCAAACGCGCATATCGAAGGCGGCGTGCCGCAGATCTATTTTGCAGTGCCGGATAGGAGCGAGCACTCCCTGGGAGAGCTGTTCTATTTCTTCGAATTTGCCTGCGGGATCAGCGCCTATCTGGAAGGGGTCAACCCATTCAACCAGCCTGGCGTGGAAAGTTATAAGAAAAACATTAAAGAACTGTTAAGCAAATATAAAAACTAATCCTCTTCGATGATCTGGATCTCCAGATAATCGAAGTCGATGTCTTCCATAAAAGAATCGGCCGTAAAGCGCGTCTTTGCCACTTTTTTGAAATCAGAGATGTTGCCTTCGAGCCAAAGGGGAACGCCGAGATTGAATTCATGGCAGATGGCTTCCAGTCCATCGAAGACCTTGCGGGTGCGGTTTTTCTCCGCGTCGTCATCGGTGAACACATAGTCACAGAGCATCTTATGATTGCGATAAAGTTTTCCCCATAACCGGAACATGGGCAGATTGTAACATAGCCCGCAAAGAGGATTCAACAGGGAGATCAGAATGGACGAGAAAATTCAAAAACTGAAAGAGTGGGTCGACGGAAGCGATAACATCGTTTTCTTTGGAGGCGCCGGCGTATCGACGGAAAGCAACATTCCGGATTTCCGCAGCGTGGACGGATTATATAACCAGGAGTATGACTATCCTCCGGAAACGATCCTGAGCCACACCTTTTTCATGCAGAAGCCGGAGGAGTTCTACCGGTTCTACAAGAATAAGATGCTGCTTCTGGACGCACAGCCGAATGCCGCGCACAAAAAGCTGGCAGAGCTGGAGGAAAAAGGAAAACTGAAAGCTGTCGTGACCCAGAATATTGACGGTCTGCATCAGGCAGCAGGAAGCAAAGTCGTCTATGAGCTGCATGGAAGCGTGCATCGGAATTACTGCATGAAATGCCACAAGTTTTTCGGACCGGAATATATGGCGGCAGCAGATGGTGTTCCGCGCTGTGATGCCTGCGGCGGCATGATCAAACCGGACGTGGTCCTTTACGAGGAGGGACTGGATCAGGAAGTGATCGAAGGCGCAGTGAATGCGATCTCCCATGCGGACGTCCTGATCATCGGCGGAACCAGCCTTGTGGTTTATCCGGCAGCAGGACTGATCGATTATTACAGGGGCAGGAAACTGGTCCTGATCAATAAAAGCACTACCCCTCGGGACGGCATTGCCGACCTGATCATCAACGATAGTATTGGCAAAGTATTCTCGCAGATATAAATAAAAAGGAGGATGTTATGGATAACAGTTTTTTAGACGGCGGAATTGAAAATCTGGAAATGGTCAAACTGAAACTGCAGGAAGAAAACCAGAAACAGGAACTTTACAATGCCGCAGAAGCGAATATCAAAGCAAAACAGAAAGAGCTGGATATTCAGAAAAAGTATGTGACCGATAAGATCGCCGGCACGACGAAGGAGCGGAGAGCCGAGCTGAAGAAACAGCAGGACGAACTGGTCGATGCAGCCGCAAAAGATCTGAAGGAAGCAGAGCGGAAAAGAAAAGAAGCAAAAGCAGAAGCCGTCAGTGAACGGATGAAAAATGAAACGGCAGAACTGGTCGCACAGAACGAAGGCTTCAAGAAAGCCAACTCAGAACTGTTCCGGAGCAATAAAGTTCCGGCATTCTGCAACACCGAATTCTATTATTCCCTGTTTGCGCCGAAGACAGGCAAGAATTTTGTTTTCTTCATCATTACGGTCGTCATCACACTGGGCCTGATCCCGAATGTGGTCTGCCTCCTGATCAAGTCTGACCAGCTGATCCTGAAGATCCTGATCTATTTGGCAATCGTCATATTCTTTGCAGCGATCTACTTTATCGTTTTCGCAACGACCCGCGGAAAGGGAAAAGGCGCGATCATTGAACAGGGCCGTATGAATATGGATCAGATCGAAGCAAATACCAAAGAGATCAAGCGGATCCAGAGAGGCATTAAGTCTGACAAAGATGAATCCCTGTATGGTCTGGAAGGTTTTGACGAAGAGATCAGCAATTTCCAAAGCACACTGGAAACGAAAGTTGCAGACCGCGATGCCGCGCTGAAAGTCTTTGACGAAGAGACCGCTGTGGCGATCAAGGAAGAGATCGAGAAAGAAAACCAGCCGATCATCGAACAGATGGAGACGGAGATGAATGAGATGCAGGCAGATCTGGATGGCCAGAAGGCCGAAGTCGTAAATCTGGAAGAAGAGATCTCCACTTCCTATGGCGCATTCCTGGGCAAGAAGAACATGAATGCAGAGCGCATCGATAAAATGATCTCGCTGATGAAAGAAGGAAAAGCCGAGACCATCATGCAGGCACTGGATGTGCTGAATGGTGAGATGAAATAATGCCGGCAAAGAAACGTCAAAAACATTTACCGGCACAGACGGGACAATATTCGATCAACAGGCGGCGGAAAAAACGGCGTCTTTTGATCGGCATCATCATTGCCGCTGTGGTGATCCTGACTGCCGGCGCGTGGGCCTATTTTCGGTTCCGGACATTTGATCAGGTCAAGGTGACATCCTCCCTTGAACTGGCCAACTCCGACGAACAGACGACCATTACATCCTATAACAAAGGCTTCATGCGCTGCTCCTGCGAGGGCGTGACCTATTTTGACAAAAAAGGGATCATCTGGGCGGAAAGTTTCGCCATGACACAGCCGATCACCGCCTCCTGTGATACGTATTTCGCAGTCGCAGACATGAAAGGCAAAGACGTTTATCTGTATAATTCCAGCGGTCTGTGCAGCCGGATCACCATGAATCATGTGATCACGGATATCGAAGTGTCCGAACAGGGTGTTGTGGCAGCAGCCACCAGTGAAGGTGATTCCAATTTCATCGAAATAGTGGACCGGGACGGAAACGAGCTGGTCACGGCGAAGAGTGTTTTTGCTTCCAGCGGATATCTGACCGATATTGCGCTTTCTAGTGACGGGTCGAAACTGGTCGCGCTGTATGCGTATGTCAGCGAAGGAACACTGGAATCGAAAGCCGTGTTTTATGATTTTGACGGAGAGAATAATGGCGAGGACATGGTTGTGGGCGGATTCAACCAGTATCAGGGAACCATCCTGACGACTGCGAAATTCATGTCCGGCGGCAAAGTCTGCGTGATTGGCGACAATGCCTATACGATTTATGATTTCCGCGGGAAACCATCCATCGTGGCGGAAGAACTGGATCTGGGCGTGCAGATCCAGCAGCTGTTCTTTGACGAATCGCACATCGGCCTCATTGTGGAAGATGAGATGAGCGAGAGCAGTTACGTTCTGAAAGTGCTGAATCTGCAGGGAAGAGAAATCCTGAATAAAGGATTTGACTTTGCGTTCCGCAAAGCGACCTTCACCAAACGCGGCGTAGCCATTTATTCTGCTGCCGATCTGGAAATCTTCAGTTTTGCGGGCGTACAGAAATGCTCCATTGCTTTGGATGAACGGATCGTGGCAATCTGTTCCTGCGGAAATGAACGGGATCTTGTTTATGGTTCCGTGTTGGATACAGAGTTTATTAAACTGAAATAATCAGGCGAGGAAAAATGAGCACAGCAGCCTGGATTGCAACAGCCATCGTCATAGTGTTTTTGCTATTTTGCTTCTTCTATGGATTCCGGAGAGGCTTCCTGAAGATCGTACTGACCACATTGGCGTTGATCGTGACCATTGTGGCAGCCGGCCTGATCGCGCCGCACCTGACCAATTGGCTGGAAACCACATTTATCGGAACGTCGGTCGAAAAGTCGATCGATACTTATATGGACACCAAGATCGATCCAAAAAGTGAAGCCCTTGTTAACAAAACCAAAAAAATGCAGGAGAAAGTCATTCAGGACCTGCCGCTTCCGAAATTCCTGAAAAAAGATATCAGCAATAAAAACGAGGAGTCTGAATACAAGCTCCTGAAAGTAAACAACTTTAAAGAGTATATCAGCACACGACTCAGCCGGATCATTTTGCAGGCAATCTGCTATATTCTGCTGCTGATCGTGATCTATGCTGTGCTGCGCATCGTACTGAAGATCATTGGCGTGATCGGGAAGATTCCGATCATCGGTGGGATCAACCGCCTCCTGGGAGCGATCCTGTGTGTCATCGAAGGCATCCTGGTGCTCTGGTGCATCTGCCTTCTGATCACCGCGATTTCAGGAACAGCTGTGGGCACATCCATCATGAACGTTATTGAGTCCAGCCCGGTCCTGAAACTCATTTATAACAATAATATGTTAATGACGCTGGCAGGCAAGGTGTTCAAAGCGTTTGGCTGAGAAACTATCCTTGACGCGGAAGGGTACGATTGCTATAATATCCAAGCACGTGAAAAACGATGCGTAAATCAGGCGACATAGCCAAGTGGTAAGGCACGGGTCTGCAACACCCTGATCACCAGTTCAAATCTGGTTGTCGCCTCTGCGGTGAGGATACGAGAAACCCTTGATTTTAAAGGTTTTCTCGTATTTTCTTATCATTTTCTGAAGCTGGGAGTGCACTGCACTTTAGTGCACTTAGATCTTTTTCGACTGCACCTCTTGCCGTCCTTAAGACTTCGATCCCTCGATTATTGTGAATATAGCGGTTCGTCATCTCCGGAGTCGTATGACCCAGTAATAACTGGACCTGTCTGACATCCTGGCAAGAGTTGTACGTGTTTGTGGCTGCAGTTGCCCGAAGGCAATGAGTGTGATACTGAGTTGGGTCCAGGCCGATATCGGAAGCGGCCTTCTTCACTTTGTCATTGTAGGTGTGATACCGGAAGTCTCCCTGCGGGAAGACGTACGTTGACGAAAGCTTCAGGTCCCTGATCAGCAGAAGGATGTCCATTTCTTCCGGAAGAAGAGGGATGATCCGGGGTTCCTCGTGCGATTTCATATGCTCCACACGTCCCCTGCCGTGGTTCTGGAAGGTCAGATCATCTTTCATTTCGATCTGGAGAACAGCCTGACCGGAAACGGTCATGAGATTGTTCCGAAAATCGATATCTTCCCAACGGAGCCCGGCCAGTTCTGCAAATCGAAGGCCGATCGAGATATTAAAAAGCAAAGC
>JAFZKG010000043.1 GCA_017553695.1 Lachnospiraceae bacterium | reverse complement strand
TGACCGTGGTATTTGGCGATGCCACCTCATCGGAAGTCACCTTCACGATCGCACCTAAGGGATCGAAGATCAAACCGGATGGCGGCGGCAGCAATGGAAACCGTCTCGTTATCTGGATGATCGTGATCACAGCCGTCATTTTGGCCGGCATCGCGGCAGCAGTGATCCTTTTCCGGAAAAGAGATCAGAAACTGTAACTTAGATGAAACAACGAAGGCTGCCCGCACGGGCAGCCTTTTTTCATGTCATTCCTCTTTCTTATAATGCCGGATGATATATTTATACCTGGTCAGCGCGGTATTGGTGATCACTTCCCATGGAACCGGGATCGTATCATGTGCCGTTTTTCCTGCTGTCTGCAGAACTTCGCGATCTGCCAACGCATCGGTGATTACTTTTGCCAGATCGACCGGCGAGTCTTTGCAGAGGAAACCGTTTACGCCATTTTTGATTCCTTCGGAGGCTCCGCTCTTCCGCACCGTAACAGAAGGTGTGCCGGCTGCTGCCGCTTCTTTCACAACCAGTCCCGACGTATCATAGACAGACGGGAACACAAACAGGTCCGCCCGTGCAAACAGCGCGGTCTTCACGGCTTCGTCGCTGATGAATCCTGTCAGGATCACTTTATCTGCGATGCCGATCTCTTCTGCCAGCTCGCGGATCTCCTCTTCATGGGGACCTGCTCCCGCCAGTACAAGGCGGTAATCAAGCTCCAACAGTCCTGCCGCCAACAGGATGCACCGGATATTCTTCTTCCAGTTCATCTGCCCCATATATAAAAGGACCGGCCGGCCATTCAGGCCGTACTGTTTGCTGATCCTTTTCTCTACCTTTGGATCCGGCAGGATCACATCTGTGCCGTTCGCCATTACCTTGATCGGCTTTTCACATCCATACTCTTGGATCGTCTGGGCGGAATGCCTGCTGACCGCCCACACTTCGTCGCATTTATTGTAGAACCCACCTACATATTTGGATCCGACCGTCGCCAGGAGCTCGATCCCGGTCATCTGAAGGATGTCATCATAATAATTGGAATGGAAGGTCCCGATGACCGGCACCTTATGGTTCTGCGCATACAGAATTCCAGCCTGCCCGGCTGTGAACGGCGTGTGCACGTGAACAATATCCGCATGGATCATGTTCAGCCTGGACTGGCAATGCGGATCAAGCGCAGGGAATCCTGCTTTATAACTCTTTAATTTAGCCAGATTGAATCCGACATAATCGACGAGTTCAAACGGCAGACCACCCCGGTATCCGGTGTCAGTCTGCGGTGCGACGACATAAACTTCATGCCCTTTCTTTGCCATGTCCAGGGCATACTGGTACACCACACTGCCAACCCCGTCTGTGACCGGGATGAACGAATCTGTAAATTGAATGATCTTCATAATGATTTATTGCTGAAATAACTCCGTGCTGAAATAGCGCTCGCCGGTATCCGGAAGGATCGTCACGACACGTTTTCCTTTACCCAGCTGCTTTGCCATGCGAAGGGCCGCACAGACATTCGTTCCGCTGGAGATCCCGCAGAGAATCCCTTCTTTGCGAACCAGATCGCGTGTCGTATCCAGCGCTTCCTCATCTGTTACGATTGCAATATCCGAATAAATCTGCTGATCCAAAATCTCCGGGATCAGACCGTCGCCAATCCCCATCTGGATATGGGATCCGATGGATCCTCCCGAAAGGATTGCTGCGTGTGCCGGTTCCACGGCCCAGATCAGCATCTGTGGATTGGCTTCCTTCAGCACCTGTCCGATGCCGGTAATGGTGCCGCCGGTCCCGATGCCTGAGCAGAAACCATCGATCGGTCCATCCGCCTGTTCCAGAATCTCTTTTGCTGTATGCAGTAAATGCGCATGTGGATTTTCCGGGTTTGCAAACTGATCCGGTACGAATACATGCGGATCTTCTTCCTGCATCTGCTGTGCTTTCGCGATGCATTTCTCCATGCATTCGCCGATATTGAATTCATCGTGGATCAGGATCAGTTCTGCTCCATACTGCCGGATGAGCAGCCGTCGTTCCCGGCTGACCGAATCCGGCATGATGATGATTACCTTATATCCTTTTACAGCTCCTACTAAAGCAAGACCAATGCCCTGATTGCCACTAGTCGGTTCCACAATGATGGAATCCGGTTTCAGCACACCCGCTTCCTCCGCCGCCGTGATCATCTGAAGGGCCGTCCGTGTTTTGATAGACCCGCCTACATTTAAACCTTCATATTTTACAAGAACTTCCGCATCCTCCGGACCTGTCATGTGATTCAGGCGGATGAGCGGCGTGTTTCCTACTGCTTCTAATACATTCTGAAATACCATATTCTTAACTCCTCAGTTTTCCGGCCAGGAACTGCAGTACCACACCGGCTATGACAAAACCGATCAGAAAGATCTTTCCCGGGACTGACGATAAAAAGCCCATCAGCCTGCCGAGCCCGGCATAATGATGTGTCACGATGCCGACCAGATCCTGATACGGGATTGGGACGGCATCCCGCGATTCATTGGCATCGCCCTTGGTGATGAATTGCCGCTCTTCTTTTTGGATTTCCACAACACGATGCGTGATGATGGAATCTCCTCTGTGAAAGACGATGATGTCGTTTTCTTTCACCGCTTCCTGTGAAATGGACTTCACCAATACCAGGCATCCTACCGGCAGCTCCGGTTCCATGCTCCCGGAAATGACATTATACGTCTGATATCCCATGATCCGCGGCAGAAGTGATGGCACCATCAGCAACAGGACCAACACGATCAGAAAGATGCCTACGGTATTGGAAAGGATTGCTGCTGCATTTCCGTTTCTTTGTTTTTTTCTGTTTGCAGATGGATATCGTCCGGTTTTCATTTCGTTCAATTATACGTCAGCGATGGTCTTTTTTCCAGTTATAAAACATCCTTCTGCGATGTACCTCTTTACAACGCTAAAGTCTTTTGATAGAATCGACAACAATTAATCATTCAAAGGGGAAAACTATGAATAACGAAACATTTATCTGCGACAATATCGGTGTAAATGACCAGGGTCATCTTACTTTTGCAGGACGGGATACTTCTGAACTGGCTGCAGAATTCAAGACTCCTGTCTATCTGATGGATGAAGAGCGGATCCGCCACAATTGCCGCGTCTATACTCAGGCGTTTAAGGAGCATTTCGGCGGGGAATCCCGTCCGCTTTATGCCAGCAAGGCGAATTCTTTCAAATATATATAGAAGATCATGAAAGAGGAAGGCATGGGGATCGACGTCGTCTCCAGCGGAGAGATCCTCTGTGCATATAAAGCCGGCTACGACCTGAGCAAGGCTTATTTCCACAGCAACAACAAGACTGACGAAGATATTTCTTTCGCCATGGAACTTGGTATTGGTTATTTTGTCGTAGATGGTTTTGAAGAACTTTATGCCATCGAGGAAGAGGCCGCCCGCCGCGAAATGACACAGAACATCCTTCTGCGTATCACTCCGGGTATCGATCCGCATACCTATGTACAGGTCAATACCGGTACCGTGGATTCCAAGTTCGGAACCGCAATCGAGACCGGACAGGCAGACGAGATCATCCAGGCAGCTCTGGAACTGCCGCATATCAACCTGATCGGTTATCACTGCCATGTCGGCTCTCAGGTCTTCGCCGAAGACGTCTTTGAGCGGGCAGCTGTCGTCATGGTCAAATACATTGCGCATATTTTCCGGGATTACGGCTATATGGCACAGCAGCTGAATATGGGCGGAGGCTTTGGCGTCCGTTATGTAGATACCGATCCATATTTAGAAGTCAGCAAAAAGATCGCTGACCTGGCAGAAGCGATCCACGCAACCTGCGAGCGGGAGAAGATCCCAGTACCAACGATCATCATGGAACCGGGCAGAAGCATCGTGGCAGATGCCGGCATGACGCTGTACACGGTTGGCTCTGTGAAGCGCATCCCTTACTATAAAAACTATGTTTCCGTAGACGGCGGCATGACGGATAATCCGCGTTACGCACTCTATGGTTCCAAATATACCTGCTACACGGCAAACCGGATGAACGAAGAACGCACGCTGAACTGCAACGTCGTCGGACGCTGCTGCGAGAGCGGAGATATCATCCAGCGGGATGTGCCGCTGCCACAGAGCACGACACGAGGAGATATCATTGCGGTTTGTACCACAGGTGCTTATAATTATTCTATGGCATCTCATTATAATAAGATCCCGAATCCGCCGATCGTCATGATCGCCAAAGACGGCAGTGCGAAGGAAGTCGTTCGCCGTCAGACGTATGAGGATCTGATCTCTCTGGATGTCGACTGACTAAGGAGTAGCAGGTATGCGTAAGCATTCCAAGCCTGTAAAATCAATCTTGTCCATCTTTTTGGCCGTGCTGATCGTGCTCGTGATCACGGTCCCTGTGTTTGCGGACGAATCCGAAGAAGTATGGCCTTCTCCGCAGGCGATCGAGTCCGAATCTGCTCTGATCATGGAGGCGACCACTTCCACAGTATTATATGAAAAAGATGCGGATACCAAACGTTATCCTGCCAGCACAACCAAGATCATGACCTGTCTGCTGGCTCTGGAAAATTGTTCTTTGGATGAGATGGTCACGTTTTCCGCACGCGCGATCGATCTGGAAGAGGCCGCTACGAATATTGACGCGGTCGAAGGCGAAACGATGTCCATGAAGGACTGCCTGTACGGATTGATGCTGGCATCCGGCAACGACTGTGCAAATGCCATCGCCGAGCACGTTGGCGGCTCAATCGAGGGATTTGCCGATATGATGAATGCCCGTGCTGCCGAAATCGGCTGCACTTCTACCCATTTTCAGAATCCGTCCGGACTGTTCGGGTCCGAACATTATACAACCGCCCGTGATATGGCGCTGATCGCACAGGAAGCATTCAAGAATTCCATGTTTGTCAACATCATTATGACCAGTACCTACACCATGGGGCCAACGAACATGGACGAGGATCCCCGCACATTCAAGAACTGGAACGAGTTGGTGAATCCGGATTCTGAATATTACACCCCAGAAGTGATCGGCGGAAAGACCGGCTATCTGGATGAGGCCGGCCGCTGTCTGGGGACCTATGCAAAACGGGACACTCTGACGATCCTTACCGTTCAGGACAAAGGCGCATATACCGGAATATACACAGACGCCCGCG
>JAFZKG010000042.1 GCA_017553695.1 Lachnospiraceae bacterium | reverse complement strand
GAGCATCTGGATGACTAGCAATAAGAGTCTGTGCCTGAGTGATTTCGGTTGTAGCATCCGCATCACTGAAGTACTTCTTACAATTTGTGCAGTACCAGTACTCAATATTGCCAGCTGTTGTGCAGGTAGCTACAACTGCTTCATGATGCTCGAGATCGTGGCTAAGTGCTGCAATAACAGTCTGTGCCTGAGTGATTTCGGTTGTAGCATCCGCATCACTGAAGTACTTCTTACAGTTTGTGCAGTACCAGTACTCAATACTGCCAGCTGTTGTGCAGGTAGCTGCAACTGCTTCATGATGCTCAAGGTCATGAGCAATCATCGGAATCTCAACATCCTTGGTCTGTGTTTCAAACAACTCATTGGTAAATGTTGCGGTATAGGTTCCGGAGCCTGGTGTAGTGCAGCTTGCAGGTTTTGTTTCATTATAAGAAGCTGTTACCTGCTCAGTAAATGAATGTCCTTCCACTCCTTCCGCGCAGCCGGAGCAAACCGCTGATGCTGTGCAGGTAGTAAAGTTATTAGACCATGTATAGTTTTTCTCATAACTATGTACATGAGCAGTAACTACCTTGGTGTCTGTTTTCGTAGTCCCATTAACAGTAATGGAAGCCGTGTAGGTAGTAGTATTGCCATCTACGGAGGAAGTAACCTCAGCAACCTCAGTTATTGTATGGCTGCTGACGCGCTTGCAAGTTAATGTGGCAGTAGCTGCTGTCCAACCAGAGGCATCACTTCCTGTCCAGTTCCATACGATGTTGTCGAGATCCCAATCATGGCCGAGTGGCTGGGATTCAACTTCTTGTGTAGTTGTTGAATATGTATAGAGAGAAACTTCTAATGCCTCTGCAGCGTCTGAGCTAACTGTGAATCCTTCGGCTGAAGCACCATTTATATATACAGTACTGTTTGTAGTTGTTGATGGAGTATATACCAGCTGCTTATTGCTGTTATATGACCATCTCTGTCTTGAACTACTATTTGCAGTAACATCGCCTGTTGCATTGCTGCCAGCGTTTTCATAAAGATAATATGTAGTTCCGCCGCTAGCATTTGTAAGACCAAAATAGCTGCTGCTTGCGGCAGCGGTCCAATACATTGCATCTGTTGGCACTGTGGTATCAACATTGAATGGTGTACCAACAATACTGCTTCCACTTAATGTAATTGCATAACCACCTGCAACAATGATATACCTTGTTCCTGCAACAAGACTAGTTGCTGGAGTGTATGTTGTTACAGTTTCGGTTGTTGTTACTACAATGTTCTTCGTATCGCTATGATACTGACCATCGTATTCATTGCCTTCTGCAATAGATGCTGTATATGGAACATAAGCTGCTGCCTCGCAAGTTGCATCGACCTGTGTGCCAGGAGTCATTGTTGCGTCAACAGCCTGTTCATCTTCGCAAACGCTGCATTTATAATTTACTTTTGCTGTAGCTCCAGTCCAAGTGAAGCCCTGGAATACATAGTTGTGAGGGCCGTACTGAGCCGATCCAAGTTTATATAAGTTAATGTTTCCACTTCCCGGGTCAGTAGTAGGTGCCTTAAATGCACCACTTGAATCAATAGAATAATAGTAAGCTCCACTGTTGCCTGTATAAACCAATGATCCTGATTCATTTAGTGAGTAGTTATAGTTTGGTGCAGTAGTATTAGATGTTAATGTTCCGCTTTGTGTATAAATATATCTGTTAGTACTCTTATTCCTAAGTTTAAATGAACCTGCAGCTGTTGCCACAAATAGCATATTATCGGATACTGTATCAGTTGTTAACTCCGTTAACGTTGTGACAGTAGGAGTAGAAGATCCGGTCTGCTGAATAACATAGTACTTGCTACCATCAAAGTATGCCATTACATACTCACCATCAGCTTCTGTATTTGTCACCTTAGCTGTAGCATTCCCACCAACAGACTTGGTATCTGAATACTCAACACCATCTATATTCACTTCAGCAGTATAAGTGGTTGCTCCAACTGGAGTCTGACAGTCGCCGCCACCACTTGAAGATACCGTAATATCATTGTCTGTTGCTGTCGCTACTGTGCCACAAACAGTACATGTCAGTGTTAATGTTGCGGAAGTGTAGCCATCCGTATCATCACCAGTCCATGTCCAAACTGGATTTCCAAAGGTATGGGTCTCGCAGGCCTCATGCCACTGTGCATACAGTGTAGTATCCTCGGTCAGGGAAATGCTATCGCCAGGCGCATAATTACTGCCTGTTCCATCTGCCTTCGTATTCCATTTCTGGAAAACAAAGCCTTCTCTAGTGAAGCCATTTGCACTTACTGTATATTGTGCACTTCCGGTCTGATTAGGAGTTGATCCAGTTGCATCTGGTGCATTAGCGTCGTAACTCAGTGTGTAATCTGCAGCTTCTACTATGTGGCTTGTTTCACCGGTTGAACGTACAGTAAAGAGGTTGATTGCCGTGCCGCCACTACTGCTGCTTGATTCCTCATGAGTCATTGATTTATCAGCATTAGTACTCTTTAACTTACTGCCGTTAACCTCCCAGTTATCAAGGGTGACACCGCTGTCCAGTGTCCACACGTCTGGTGTATTGTCAAGCTTTAAAACTCCTCTTGTAGGATTGGATGCTGACGGATTGGTAACTGAAGTATAAGTTGCATTCAGATATCTGCCATCTAAACTCTTGATATGGTAACCACCATTAGTTTCCTCGATAACCCAGCGGATATTATCTCCAACTGCATCGCCTGAAGAATATGCAACGCCTGCTAAGCCGCTGTAGATATATGCCCCGTTGCTGTTTGAAACCTGATCAGTAGTTGATTCCGTGCTCAGAGCATAATTATCAATTACAATCACATAGGTTTTCTGTTTTGTAACCGTTACTGTACATGTTGCAGTCAAACTACCGTCTTCAGTAGTAACTGTAATAATTGCTTCGCCTTCTGCTACACCATTTACTTTTCCATCGTTATCAACTGTAGCTATAGTAGAATCGCTGCTTTCCCAAGAAACGTTCTTATTGGACGCATCTTCCGGAGTAATAGTCGGGGTTAACTGAATTGTGCCGCCTTCTGCTACAGTAGCGGTTGAATCAAGACTTACACCAGTGACGTGTACCACGCTGACAGTAACAGTGCATGTAGCAAATATTTCACTGTTCTCGGCTGAGGTTGCTGTAATTGCAACCTCACCTTCAGCAACACCTGTTACTTTGCCAGTAGAATCTACTGTTGCAATAGTTTCATCACTGCTGGTCCAATTAACTTTTTTATTCGTAGCAGTTGCAGGTAATACAGTTGCATTTAACTGAGCTGTGCCATTTACTGCTACAGTTTCTGCTGTCTTGTCTAATTCAATGCCTGTAACCGGAATGGACTTAACAAACAGATAAATTGCGTCAGTATTTGTATTGGCCAGAGAAGTGGTGGTAGCAATACCATCGGTAAAGTTTGCATTGTTGTAATCTAAATAATATTTGTTCGTTGTAGAAGTATCGTTATATCCATCGGCAGAGCTGGTATCCTTGAAGTACCATAACAGATGTTTGTCATCTCCTTTATAGTGCCAATACTTCCCTGAATTTGAGCTGCTTGTCTGTGTGCTGTTTTCTACCAGCCTAAGGCCGTTGTCGTTATCAGCATACAGATACTTAGCTCCATTCTTAAACCAAGCGCTTACAGAGCCGCTTGTGCTTGTCTTAATCTCGCAACGGAATACAACCTTTTCTGCATCGGTTTCAGCAAGCGTAATCTTGCCATCTGAAACGTTTGCAGACACTCCTTTCAGTGTTCTGGAACCATTTGCTTCATTTGAAACAAGATAAACTGCTCCCGTACTACCGTTGGCAAGCAGGTAATCCTGATTATCCATAAGCTCCTCTGTCAGAACATAATCAATATAATGAATAACAGCCACTGTTACTTCACATTCAGCAGAATAAGTTACGCCATCAACTACTATAGATGCCGTGATTGTAGCATCACCAGCAGCAACACCAGTGACCACACCAGTCTGATCAACCGTAGCAACGTCAGTATTATTGATGCTCCAAGTGATTGTTGGAGTGCCTTCGACATTTTTAGGAGTAGCTGTAAGCGTCTTTGTTTCACCTATGCCTACTGTAGCAGATTCAGGTTCAACCGTGATACCAGGTGTAATACTAACCTTAATCGTGGCTTCTTCATAGAAATAAACCGGATATGAGGATGAACTGCTACTGCTCGTCATTGTCCATCCGTTGTTGTAGTTCAAGTAATAATAATTACCGTAGTTACCACTTCTGTATCTCAAACAAGGATTACTTGTTGATGTGCTCCATGCTCTCGATGTGGTACTAATACTTACGCCGCTGGAAGAAGGATACAGATAGGAAGAACTACTTTGAACAAAGGTCGGGCTTGTGCTCGATCCACCAACCGTCCAAACCGTATTTGTATCCAAACCATCGCTATCAATATAAACAGTATTATTAGTTGCAGCTGTTCCCGCATTTACTGTAACAGTATAATCTTTAACAGTTGAATTATTTTTTCCGATTGCATGAGCTCCATTAGCGCTTGTCGCAGCATTTGTATTAACTATCAGATACTTCTTTCCAACAGTCAAAGAACTCGTCAATACATAAACCGTATGATCAACTGTCGTTGCCTTAGTCCACTGCGCATAAAGTGTGGTATCTTCTGTCAGTGTAATAGAAGCACCAGGCTCATAATCAGTTCCAGTACCATCAGCTTTTGTATTCCACTTTGTAAACTCAAAGCCTTCTTTTGTGAAGCTATTTGTCTTAACCGTATAAGTGGTTTTGTTTGTCTGAGAAGACATCGAACCGGTACCACCATTAGCATCATAGCTTAGGGTGTAGGTATCGCCTTCAGGTGCTTCAACATAGAGGTATATCTTTGGCAAGTCAGATGTGCCTTGAATAGTATAATTGTTATCTACATGCTGATCGGTAAAATATGTTCCAGAACTGTAGTCCAAGTAATACTTAAAAGTACTACCTGCGGAAGTCCAACCATCAGCAGATGTGCTTTTTATAAGCCACAGAATATGCTTGTCTGTATCTCCGTCATATGCTTTATAGTACCAGCATCTTCCGGAATCCAAAGCATGCATTTGAAGCCCATCATTACTATTGGAGAATAAATAGTTGCCTCCACTCTTCAGTTGTAAACCACCTAAAGTGCTGCTGCTATCTGCTTCGCAAGTGAACAAAACCTTGCTCAGTACGTCATCATCAGATATCGTGATCGTATTATTTGAAACGGTTGCTGAGACTCCCTTCAACTGTCTTGCTGTTCCCGTCGATTCGTTGGAAAGCATCAACACATTTCCGTCGCTGTCTGCTTCGCTAGCAATAATATATTCAGTACCAGCGACAAGTTTGTCTGTCTGGACATAGGTTTTTCCCGTTGAATCAGTTATGTTGATTGTAGTACTAGTCGTGTTACTGGAGGAGAGTTCTTTTCCTTCTGAACCAACAACTGTCAGCTCCACGGTACTCCCTGCAGCTTTGCTATTATTGCTGATAGTAGCTACAAGACCTTTTCCTGCAGTATTATCTCCAGACTTCATGCAACCTGCCGCTACATAGTAAAATTTGAAATTACTAAATGTACTGCTTTCCGGGCTATAAATCTGGCTGTAATGAGAATCGCTTATTGTGTGATTATGTCCCCAAAGGAAGATGATCGTTTTGCCAGTATCTGCTGCAGTATTTAATGCATTTATCACAGCACTGGCATTATCCGTTGAACGGTTTCCGGAAGTATGCAAAGGATAATGCGACACAATGAATATCGGCATAGAACTATCTGCATTTTCTAAAAATGTGCTGAGATCCGCAACCTGAGCATTCGTATATGCCTGTGTGTCGCTCGCCGAACCAAGGCAATAAATCTGGTAATTTGCATCAGAAGGAAGATTGCTCGGCACAGCATCCACAGTATATTTGCCAGCTACATTCGAATTAGTTGTACTGGAATGCGTGGTATAATTGTAGTCTCCCGGGCCATACTCATGATTACCAGTTGTATAGCATGCCGTGATATTATTGTCTTCAACAACACCCATTACGGCATCCGTATGAGTCCAGTAACTGGAAGCGTTGCTACCGGTACCATCAGCCATATCGCCGCAGAACCCCATATAATCGATTCCGCCGGTTTCATTAATCACTTTACTGATCCATGTGCTGAAATTTGATGCGGTAGAAGCAGTATTGTGCACATCCGACGTAAATACCAGTACCGTACCCGTCTTTGTGCCGCGTACTGCCTGCTCTTCTTCTGCTGCAGCTTTGGAATCTTCCGGAGGACCACGGGTGTCCTCAGGATCCTTTTCCGCATCTTCAGTGATTATTTCATCAGCAGGCATATCGGCATCAGTCTCCTCGCCTGCAGTATCGACCTGCACGTCAGAAACTATGGCTGCATCATCAGTATCGTCTGTGATGTTCTCTTCCACAGTCTCCTCAGACTGTGCTTCTTCGATGACGAGGTCCTCTTCGTCCTCTTCAGAAGCATCGTCTGCCACGTCCTCCTGTATCATGTCAGGAGTCGCCTCTTCCGGAGCATCGGCATCGATGTCCGCATCAGCGTCTTCATAATCGTTTGTTACTGTCTCTTCGACTGTTTCTTCCGTTTCTGCATACGTCGTAAGCGTCAAAGCAGGCGTCAAAATAGAAGCCTGGACAATGACTGCCAGCGCGATTAGGAAGGTCAGCCCCTTCTTTAGAAATGCTTTCATTTGGTGTTCCTTTCACACTTAAGCTGGTTACTAATGGTTCCTTCTCTATATTATTAGAAAAATTTTGCGTTTTTGATTATACATTATGCATATTATTTTGTATATTGTTTTTTTAAAAAATAAAAAAAGAATTGGCTGTCGTTATTTCCACATCCAATAGATATGATCCTTAGAAAAAGACATTCCCAGTTTTCTCTGAAGCGCCAGGGAAGCTTCATTGTCATAGAATACCTGTCCGTATGGATAGGCGCCGGCAGCAATCCTGCCGTTGATCATGTGTTTTTCCAGGGTTTCGGCATATCCTCTGCCCCGATACTCATCAAAAATATGCAGCATGCCCAGGGATCCTTCCGGATGCATGCCGATAAAGCCGACCATCTCGCCGTTCAGATAGCCGGCGGAGAACTCCGGCCGGTCGATGCTTGCAAGGACCTCCTCCTCGCTGATCGGCAGGGTGTAAGCATCTTTGATTTTTCCATACTCCGATCTGTCCGGATGACGGATCTCCAGTTCGGTTTCGAGCGGGATCGGATCTTTCCCCTCATACAAAACCTGCACGCAGGGACTTACCATCTGGAAGCCGCATTGTTTTGCATAGGCAACCAGCTGCTCTCCTCTTACCACCATGACCGTTTCCCCGTCCGGACCCGGCTCCATTCCTTCGATCAACTGTTTTCCTTCTTCCACATTCGCTGCGGCCAGAAGATACAGCGGCCAGCTGATCAGCTGCACCAGCAATGCTCCTTCGGTATCATGAACGATCCGGGCGTCTCCCATCCGGATCGATTCCAGAAAATCCGCGTGCAGGACGATATCTTTTGCGATCTCTTTGTCGTATCTCATAGTGAAAACTCCATGCCGGTATGCATCAGGGTAAGCCGGTCCTGCATGATCTCTTTCAGGTATTTCCCTGCATCTCCGGTGCAGTGTCCGGAATAGAATTTCGTTTTTGTTTTCAGCAGTTCTTCCGCCGTGCCGCGGATCAGCTGCAGTTCGTCTTCGGTATAATCCGTTTTCTTCATCAGATGGAAGCCGGTGATGACATAATCCGGATTGGTTCCGAAGAGTTCCCGGAAACGATTCATGATATTCACGATACCGCAATGCGCGCAGCCCGAGATCAGCACATGTTTGCTTTCCTCCGTGATCACCAGGCTCTGCTCGTGCTCGAAGGTATCCTCGATGCGGCACCCGTCCACTTCTTTCAGAATCTTCTTGTTTCCGAACGGGAAGAACTGCCTGCCGGTCACATCGCCGAATAAGAACAGACCTTCGTCAATTTGGGTATCACCATCCACGATATGCAGATGCGGCAGATCCATGATCTTTTTATCGATCCCGATATACTTATCCTCATCGTCATAATATGGACCATCTGCCAGCCTGCGGATATAGATCTCCGCATCCGGATTGATCTGCGCAAACGGAAGGACGCCGCCGCAATGGTCATAATGCCCGTGGCTCAGGACAAGCGTATCCACCTTCTTCAGGTCCACGCCCAGCACTTTTGCGTTATTGATCACGGCATCGGACGCGCCGGTATCTGACAGGATCGTATGTTCTGCGGTTTCGACATATACCGAAAGCCCGTGCTCTGCTTTGGTCCCGGCTACACCTTCTGAGTTTTCCACCAGTATTGTGATTTTCATCTTTTTGTCCTTTCAGTAACAGAGGCTGCCATCAGGCAGCCTCTGAAGGATTCGTTTTGGTTTGCTCTTACTGAGCAGCCGGCAGAAGGACGACCAGCATCTGAGCGGTGTCCGGACCGATGTTGGTAACGCATTTTGGTGAGCCGCCTGCGATATGAACGCTGTCACCAGCCTCAAGAACAGTCTCAACACCATCTTCGCCTTTGAATTTCATGGTTCCATGAAGGATGTAGTAAATGGACTCAGCAGTATTAGCTGCAAACTCTGTGCCGCCGCCTGCAGGAAGGAAATGAGTTAATCCATTGATCAGACGTCCGCCGTCAACATCCTGCGGATCATGAAGTCTTGTGCACTTGCACTCATTGTGTCCAGGTGCCGTATAGGTATAGTAACCATCTTTCTTTGTGATTTTGTAACCAGCCATTGTAAAACCCTCCTATAATATCTAATGCGCGGGGTGACCCGCTTTTTTCCTGTTCTATTGTAGCCCTTTTTGTTTCTGATTTCCACACAAAAATGCAGATTCTGATCTTTTTGCATTCGGTTGCTATTCTGTCATAGAAATCTTTTTCTCTCGACCCCAAATCTCATAAAAAAGCAAGATTTTTCGAGATATGAGAATTGCCCTCTACCTTGAAAAAATATGTATTTGGCTACAGCTTCAGCAGAATTCCCAGTCCCGCCGCAATCAGGATATAGATCAGCGTGTGTCCCTTAAATGTTTTCATCAAAAAGAACATGACGCAGAACACGAGGATCGCCATCCAGTTGACGTGCGTGAATACCTGCCCCAGATGACCGAACATATCGAATGTGACTTTCTCCACATCGAAGAACACAGTCAGAAGGACTCTCAATCCGGCCGCTCCGATCAGCGCTGTGGAGGCTGGCCGTAAGAAATGGAACCCATTTACGACAAACCGGTTGCTTCGGAATTTTTCCAGAACCGCCGCCACGATCAGGATGATAATAAACGATGGCAGGACCAGCGACAGTGTGGAAAGGATCGCGCCGCCGATGCCGTGCGTCGTATAACCGGCAAAGGTTGCCATATTCACGCCGACCGGTCCCGGAGTGGCTTCTGCCACCGCAATGAAATTCAAAATATCATTGTGGGTGAACCATTGATATTTATCGCTCAGGTCATACAGGAACGGGATGGTGGCCAGACCGCCCCCAACTGCGAACAGACCAGTTTTGATGAATTGCAGACACATGATCAGAAGGTCTAACATTGTGCACCTCCGTCATGTCCGTCTTTCTTTTTCTCTTTTGATCCCTTGATGATGGTAAATACAATGCTGACCAGGATGATGAAAAGCACGATGTAGACCGTCGATATCCGCGTAAACGCTGCCACCAGGAACACGCACAGAAACGTGACCAGTGTCAGGATGTCCACGACCGTCTGCTTAATGAACCTTATGGTTGCATTGATAATGAGAACGCATGCGCAGATCCGGATCCCCGCAAATGCATGCATGACATATTCATTGGATGCGAAGTTGATAAAGAGTGCGGCAATGATCGTGATGATAATCAGAGACGGTGTCACCACACCAAGAGTCCCAAAGATCGCGCCGATCACACCACCTTTTTTTCGACCGACGAATGTGGACACGTTCACGGCAATAACGCCCGGTGTGATCTGCGAGATGGCCAGATAATCCAGCAGCTCTTCCCGGTCGATCCACTTCTTACGCTCACCCAGCTCTTTATCGAAGATGGCGATCATGGCATAACCGCCGCCAAACGTAGTGACGCCGATCTTGAACATCGTCCAGTAAATCGTCAGATAGAGCTTCAGTTTTTCTTTCCAGGATTTTTGCATGCGCGGCTTATCCCCTGTTCTGTCTGACGACTTCCCATGCCAGGATGCCTGCTGCCACTGATGCGTTCAGAGAATCGATGTCCCCCTTCATCGGGATGCGGACGGTGAAATCGCATTTTTCCTTCACGATCCGGCTGACGCCATTTCCTTCGTTGCCGATCACGATTCCAATCGCTCCTTTCAGGTTGGCATCATACATATCGACCCCGTCCATATCCGCACAGGCAAACCAGATGCCTTTTTCCTTTAGCTGTTCGATCGTCTGGGCGATATTGGTCACCTTTGCCAGAAGTGTATGATATACGGCTCCGGCGCTGGCTTTCGCCACAGTCGCATTGACAGTTGCGGAACGGTGTTTCGGAATGATCACGCCATGCGCGCCGGCCAGATTGGCGCTTCGGATGATGGCGCCTAGATTATGCGGATCCTCGATCCCGTCCAGGATAAAGAGGAACGGCTTTTCGTTTTTTTCTTCTGCTTTCTTCAGGATATCCTCTACTTCCGCGTAACGGACGGCGGAAAGATTCAGGATCACGCCCTGGTGATGTCCGGTATCGCTCATCGCATCCAGTTTTTCCTTCGGTACCGGAACGACTAGCACGCCCTTCTTTTTCGCCATGGCGACAAGTGTCACAAGAGGGCCGTTCTTCACGCCCTCCTGTACATACAGTTTATCGATATTCTCATTGGTCTTCAGCGCCTCCGATACCGGATTGCGCCCTTCCACCATGAGTTCGTGCTGCTTTTCCTTATTTGCTTTCTTTGTATTGTTCGATTCCATATGTGATCAGCTGCGAGATCCTTTTCGTTTTTTTCTGCAGATACAGGTATCCGATCAATGCTTCCAGACCGGTCGCCTTCCGGTATTCGGACGGTGTGGCGCTTTTCGGGATGGATACGCCTTTGGCATTCCGGCCGCGTTTGAAGACAGCCAGTTCTTCCTCATCCAGCATGCAGGCGCCTCCCTGTTTCCCCAGAAGGATGTCTGCGATCTTTGCCTGTGTGACGGCCTTGGAATATTCCGTGGTCCGCTTGTTCAGCGCGTTCACGTTGCCTTTATGATTGGCAACTGCCTCTTCGCGCAGAAAGAGTTCAAACACGGCATCGCCCAGAAACGCCAGATTCAGCGAAGCGATCTCACTTATTTTCTGTGCCATTTCACTCCTTCTCTGGTATCTTCCAGAATGATGCCCATGGCCGTGATCTTATCGCGGATCTTATCTGCAGTCGCAAAATCTTTTGCCTTTCTTGCTGCCTGCCGCTCTTCGATCAGCCGTTCGACCTCCGCATCCAGAGCCTCTTCTTCTTTATCCAGAATGATGCCCAGCACGTCGCACATTTTCACCAGCCGTTCTTCTGCCAGCTCTGCCAGCGCGGTGGAGGATGTATCCGTGATCGCGGTATTGATCGCGCGGACAAACTCGAAAACTGCCGCGATGGCATCAGCCGTATTGCAGTCATCGTCCATTGCGGCTTCAAATTTCGCTACATACTCGGCGCCGAAATCCTGATCCTCGCCATCGTCAAAGAAGAACGATCTGCCCTCGGCATTCTGCTCTGCGTAATCAAGTTTCTTCTTGGCATTCAGGATCCGCTCCAGCCCGGCTTTTGCAGCTTCCATCAGCTCGTCAGAGAAATTGAGCGGGCTCCGGTAGTGTGCGCTCAGCATGAAGAAACGCAGTACCTGCAGGTCATAGCGTTCTGCTATATCCCGAACGGTAAAGAAGTTGCCCAGGCTCTTGCTCATCTTGCTGCCGTTGATATTTAAGAATGCGTTGTGCATCCAGTAGTTGGAGAAGATGCAGCCGTTTGCAGCTTCGCTCTGCGCGATCTCATTCTCATGATGTGGGAAGATCAGATCCTCGCCGCCGGCATGGATGTCGATCGTGTTGCCCAGATACTTTTTGCTCATGACGCTGCACTCGATGTGCCAGCCCGGTCTGCCATCCGACCACGGACTCGACCAGCTCGGCTCGCCCTCTTTTTTCGGTTTCCAGAGAACGAAGTCAAAGGAATCTTCCTTATCGTCTTCGCCCGTCACCTTGATCTCGCGGTGTCCGGACTGCATGTCGTCCAGATTCTTCTTGGACAGTTTTCCATAGTCCTTAAATTTCCGGGTCCGGAAATAGACCGTTCCGTTCGATTCGTACGCATAGCCCTTGTCGATCAGCGTCTGGATCATCTCAATCATGCCGCCGATCTCCTCGGTTGCTTTCGGTGCAAAGGTGGCCGGCCTCACGTTCATGCCTTCCATATCCTTCTTGCACTCTTCGATATAGCGTTCCGAGATCACGGACGAATCCACGCCCTCCTCGAGCGCCTTGTTAATGATCTTATCGTCCACATCGGTGAAATTGGATACATAAGTCACTTCGTAGCCTTTGTATTCCAGATACCGGCGGAAGGTGTCGAACACGATCATCGGACGCGCGTTGCCGATGTGGATCAGGTTGTAGACCGTCGGTCCGCAGACATACATCTTGACCTTGCCTTCCTCGATTGGTACCAGTTCTTCTTTTCTTGCATTTAATGTGTTGTAAACTCTCATGATCTATTCCTCTATCTCTTATCGTCTCTGTCAGCATAACTGCCACGGTTTCAATACTATCTATTTCAGCATAACTGCCATGGTGACGATATCTTCTCTTCCAGCAGCACGATTGCGGTTGCTGCGATGCCTTCTTTTCTTCCGGTGAAGCCAAGACCTTCTTCCGTGGTTGCCTTGACGCTCACCTGCTCCATCCGTATACGCAGGGCCTCTGCAATGTTTTGACACATTCCCTCAATGAAGGGGCGCATCTTCGGCTCCTGCGCGATGATTGTGGAATCGACGTTGGAGATCGCATATCCCTTTTCATCCAGCAGCATTCCCACCTGCCTGAGCAATTGAATGCTGTCGGCTCCGGCATAGGCCTCATCCGTATCCGGGAAGAGTTTCCCGATATCGCCCAGTGCAGCCGCTCCCAAAAGGGCATCCATGATGGCGTGTACAAGCACATCCGCATCCGAGTGACCGTCCAGGCCCATCTCGTATGGGATCTCAACTCCGCCGATGATCAGTTTTCTGCCCATAGCAAATCTATGGACATCATAGCCTTGTCCTATCCGCATATGATCTCCGTTTCAAAAAACATCTTTCTAGGCATTATACACCAATTTCAATTTTGTGTATAATAAAACCATGAAACGTAAGTGCTGGCTGGTCATTCCAATTATCATAGCGGTCCTGATCATTTACTGCCTTGTCACCTATCTGGTGACACCGCATCTGATCGTGCGCCCGACTTACAATGAATCGGCAGCCTCCGAGCTGAATATGATCGAGCTCTCTGAGCTCTTTCTGGAGGAGCGCTCCATGAATGTGCCGCTCGTGGAAGATGTGAAGATCAGCACCTCCTACGGCAATCTGCACGGATGGCGCCTGCACCAGAGCAGCAATACCTATGAGGGTTCCTATGACCTGATCCTTTATTTCGGCGGATACAATGAGGACAGCGCCACCGCCGCTCTCCGTTTTCTGAACCAGATGGTGGATTATGATTACTTCAATGGCTTCGACGTCGCCGTTGTGGACTGGCCGGGGTTCGGCATTTCCGAAGGCAAGCCGACAGATGATGCCATCCGCGATACCTCCGCTGCCATCTTCCGCTATTTCCGCGCAAAGTCAGACATCCGCCGGATCTTTGTCATGGGCTATTCGTTCGGCACCGGTCCTGCAACTTATGTGGCGTCCCTTTATGACACGGACGGTCTGATCCTGATTGCTCCGTACGAGTCCGCTTTCGATCTATACAACAGCAAGACCCCAGTTTTTTACGGGCCGATGAAACTTCTCATCTCGTTCCGCATGGATGAAGGCGAATACGCAGAAAACGTTGCTCTGAAACCGTTGCTGATCCAATCCACCGGAGATAAGATCATCCCAAACAAGTATTCCATGCGAATGCAGGAGCACTTCCAAAACGGTGCAGACATGGTCACCATAAATGACGTCGCACACGGCGAACTCCTTACGAATGAAGAGGTCCTGGAAGCCATTTCCCGGTATCTGAAGGAATAAAAAAGAGGTTGAAATCCGTTGTTGATATGTTATAATAGCGGAGCGCGATTGCGTATATGGCGGGATAGCTCAGTTGGCTAGAGCATTCGGTTCATACCCGAAGTGTCGCTGGTTCAAATCCAGTTCCCGCTACGAAAAAAAGGAGCGATGACCGCTCCTTTTTTGTTGTCTTTCTTGCCAGCCTGGCGATTACTCTCCGGCCGGATAGAACTGCACGCCGATCCGCTTATGCTCGCTCCTTGCGTGCATCCGCTCGATCTTGGCCTGTGCCTCCGGATTCGTCTTGCCTGTCGTCAGGAATTCATCGATTTCATCATATTTGATGCCCATTTCCTTCTCATCCGTCTGCCCGTCAAACAGGCCTGCCGACGGTGCCTTCGTCCGGATGTTCTCCGGCGCATCCAGCCATGCGAGGAATTCATACACTTCACTGACGTTCAGATCCCCGATCGGATTGAAGTCCACGCCGCCATCACCATATTTGGTGTAATAGCCCACATAAAGCTCATCTGCATTTCCGGTGCCTGCCACCAGTCTGCCCTCGCTCTGCCCAATGGCATAAAGCGTGGTCATCCGCAGCCTCGGCGCGATATTTGCGATCGCCGCATCCGTCAACTCATCGGTTGCTTCTTTTGCTGCCTCCAGAAGGGCTTCTCTTGTCTTGGTCAGATCCACGACACGGTATTCAATATGGAACTGCTTCGCCACATCAATGCCGTCTTTCATGTCTTCCTCATAATTCCGCTTCGATGCGCACGGCATGATGATGCCGACCGTATCCTCACAAGCTGCCTTGCAGAGGATCCCTACCAGCGCGCTGTCTTTGCCGCCGGAATTGCCATAAATGATGCCCTTGCACCCGGCGCCTTCCACCAGTTGCCGGATCCATGCGACTCTTTTTTCATATTCTTCTTTATAATCTCTCATATTCCCCTCCTGTTTGATGATATGCTCCACTCAGGGTTTCTTTATTTTTATTATAACACTTTTTCTTTTTACCGCTTCAAAAAAACTGAACGAGGTTTCCTATTTATAGCGATTCATCCTGTAGGAGCGGTTGCCTGATTTACGACGAAATATTATGGCAGAATTTCACCCCTATCAGCAGGGAATGATGTCAATTCATCGCAAAAAACTTATTTTTCCGTTTAGGGGTGAAAGATTTTGGGCGAAACCCGGCGAAAATTGCCTTTTTTCAACCTGTACAGCAAATTGAACAAATAGGGGTGAAATTTTCGCCGTTTTTTTCACCTCTATACAGAGAAAACGCTGTACAGGTTGAATGACCCCAACAGCGAACGATAACTGCTCTGTTCAAAGCATAAAAAACTGCCGCGCGGCAAGCACGGCAGTTTTGGATTCTCAAAAAATATTATTTCGCATTCCCGGCGCGGACGCAGCACATGACGATGTTTCCGACCAGTTCGGAGACCGGTGCACTTCTGGAGCAGTCTGCAGCGATCTTTTTGAATCCCTGCAGGAACGGGCCCGGTGCGTCTGCTTTTGCAAAGAACTGAACCAGCTTTACGCCGATGTTTCCGACGTTGATATCCGGCCAGATCAGGATGTTTGCCTTGCCGGCAACTTTGGATTCTCTCTTGACTTTCTTTGCTGCAACGTTCGGGTCGATAGCGGCATCCAGCTGGAATTCACCGTCGATCGCAAGATCCGGACGGCGTTCCTGTGCGATGCGGACGGACTCGCGGATCACATCGACCATCTCGTGCTCCATGCTTCCGTCTGTGGAGAAGGAAAGCAGGGCGCATCTCGGCTCCCAGCCAAGCAGTTCTTTTGCCGTCTCACATGCAGAGATTGCGATCGAGGCTCTCTCAGCCGGGGACGGATTTGCGCAGACTGCACTGTCGCCGAAGAGCAGGTACTGCCCTTCACTTCCTTCATAGCCCGGAATGATCGCTAGTCCGGTGGAAGAAGATGTGTCGATCCCGTCTTTCAGTCCAATGATCGTGGTAGCGGCAAGGATCACCTCGCCGGTGCTGTGTGCAAGGCCTGCAAAGGTCACGTCATAATCACCGATTGCCTGCAGCACCATGGCCGTATACATCGGGTCTTTGCTCTTTCTCTTTAAAGACTTCAGGCTCAGCATGTCTGAATACTCTGCAATATATCTTTCAAAAGCAGCTTCGTTCTTTGCTTCATCCGTGTTGTCATAAATATCCATCGCGCTGATGTCAACGCCAAACTGCTCTGCGGCTGCCTTGATGTCATCCGGGACGCCGATCAGAGTTGCTTTGCAGTACCCTTCCGTCTGTGCCTGGTAAGCAGCCTGCAGGATCTTCTCCTCGGTTGCTTCCGGGAAAATGACTCTTTGCGGGTTTTCTTTTGCTTTCGCATAGATCTGCTGCATTAAATCCATATCCGTTCCTCCATTCCTATAAAAAAACGACCACTCCCGCGCCAAGGCGGGAGTGGCTCCATTTACTTCTGATTATTCGTCGCAAAGTTCTGCAATGTAATCTGCTGCTTCTGCGAAGGTTGCTTTTCTGTTGAACTCCATGTATGGAACTTCCACATCATATTCGTCTTCCAGAGCTGTCGTGAACTGTACGATGTTGGCTGATTTACACTGTAAATCATCTTTGAAGCTTGTTTCCGGTCCTAATGTTTCCGGGTCACAACCAAACATTCTGACTGCAACTTGAATAAGTAATTTGATAACTTCCTCTCTGAATTCCATGCGTGAGGGTCTCCTTTCATCTATCTGTTATTCGCCAAATCTCGTTCCTTTTTCAGGACTCGCTAAAGTATAACATGACTATATAAAACTTACAATAATATTTCGATTTTTTGTAAGATATTCACAGAACTATGCGCGCTTTTTGATCAAAAAACAGTAAATTCCCACAGAAATCAGAAGCGCGACAATCATGACAACCAGGTATACCCACGTCGCCGGATACGATACGCCGGCATACTGAAGGATGACCGACAGCAGATTCGCGCCGAAATGGACCAGAACGGCTGTCGCCAGATGTCCGTAACGGTCATACAGAATGCAAATGATGATGCCAAAGATAAATGCATACAGCCCCTGCACAAGGTTCATATGGTAAAGGCCGAACAGCGCGGAGCTGACCAGCGCCGCCACCCAGAAATTCGTATACTCTTTCAGCCGGCGAAAGGTAAGTCCGCGGAAGATGAGTTCCTCCACAACGGGTGTTACGATCACGGCCCGGATCACGGCCCAGATCCAGCCTGCACCGAAGATCTCGTTTTCCACATCCTGATAACTCCCTAGGATATTATCCAAAGGGAGCAGGGAAAATAAGATGCTGAGTGCATGGGACATCAGAACGCCGATCAGAAAGATCCACAGAAGATGGACCGGGTGCTGTTTTAGATAACCGGACTGCTGCACGTTGTCATTCCGGAATGAGAAATAATTCACGACAAAAGAGATCACTAGCGCGATGATCGTGACCCATGCGAAATGTTTTCCCATGAAACCGTCCAGATCGCCGCCTACGGAAGAAGCGGAAAAGATCATGGCCGCGCCATAGATCACCGCGAAATAGATCACGAAGTGGATCAGGACAGGCCCGATCACGCGCCAGATTTTTCTCGGAATGCTTTCGTTCATGTTACAGGACTTTGTGCAGGATCGAAAGAACGATCACCAGGATCACGGCGATCAGAACAACAACGCCGATCACGGTCCAGAGGACGCGGAGTCTTTTTTCACGCGCGACGTTTTTCTTCCGGTTTTTCTTTTCAGCTTTGTACTGGTCAACTTTTGCCTGACTCATGTATCTGTTCTCCTTTCACGCCTCCGGACGGAAGCGGATAATGTCATATGGACGGAGCGTTACCCCGAAGTCCGCATAAAAGATCTGTTTTGCATGCGGGCAGCTGGTGATCCGGTTCCCGTCTTCATCTGTCATATCTTGTACCGTTGTAACGATATTGGTGCCGTCCGGCTGCATGATCTCAACTTCATCGCCGACGGAAAATTTATTTTTCTGTTCCAGGCGGTAATAGGTACGCCCGCCTTCTTCTTTCTTCTCTTCCCCGATGATCCCGAGAAAGATCCATTCTTTCACATAGGTACTCTCGTCATAAATCTGTGTGGTCTCATCCGGTTTCCCGAAGAAAAAGCCTGTCGTATATTCCCGGTACGTGCATTTCGCGATCTCGGCACGGTAGAATTCCCGGTTTGCTTCATATTTTTCCGGGGACTCAAAATAATCATCGATCGCCATGCGGTAGGTCCGTGTCACGGCAGCAACATATAACGCGCTCTTCATCCGGCCTTCGATCTTGAGGCTGTCGATCCCGGCATCAACAAGTTCCGGAATATGATCAATCATACAAAGGTCCTTGGAATTCATGATATAGGTGCCTCTGTCATTTTCCATGACCGGCATGTACTCGCCCGGCCTGGTTTCTTCCACAAGGGCATATTTCCATCTGCACGGATGTGTGCAGTCACCCATATTCGCGGACCGTCCCGTCAGGTAAGCGCTCAGAAGGCATCTGCCCGAATAGGAAATGCACATCGCTCCATGCACGAAGCATTCGATCTCCATATCCTCCGGGATCTTTTCTTTCAGTTCTTTGATCTCGGCAAGGCTCAGTTCTCTGGCGCATACCACGCGTTTTGCTCCCAGATCATGCCAGAACACGTATGTCCCGTAATTCGTATTATTGGCCTGCGTGCTGATGTGGATCTCCACCTCCGGAAGGATCTCTTTGGCCAGCTGGAAGATGCCCGGGTCCGAGATCAGAAGCGCGTCGATCCCGACCTCGCGCAGGTCCGTAAAATACTGCCGGCATTCATCCAGATCCGCATTATGCGCCAGGATGTTCGCCGTCACAAAAACACGCACACCTTTTTCATGCGCGAAAGCCACGCCTTCCTTCATCTCTTCCAATGTAAAATTGTGGGCATTGGCGCGCAGGGAAAAAGCCTCCCCGCCGATATATACGGCATCAGCTCCATAAAGCACTGCTGTCTTCAGCACCGGAAGGCTTCCGGCCGGCGCCAGCAGTTCGGGCTTTCTTCTGTTTTGTGAAGCTTTATCTGTCATGGTTTCCTTTTTTTATGCTCAGCGTCACACCGTCTCCGATGGTCAGAACTGTGCTCTCCAGATCATCACGGTGCATCACTGCCCAGATGAATTCCCGCATCCGCTCATGGATCGTCCGCTGTCTGCGTGGCGTCACATAGCGGGAATCGATCAGATCTCCATCCTGCAGAACATTATCGGCCAGAAGGACTCCGCCTTCTTTTAATAACTGCAGAAGCTGCGGCAGCATCACGATGTACTGCGCCTTCGGCCCATCCAGAAAGATGAGATCATAGGTATCTGTCAGCTTTCCGATCTCTGAGACCGCGTCTGCTTCCAGAAGTTCGATGGAAGGAGCATCCGTTTCCTCCCGCTGCTGCAGGTAAGCCCTGATATTCTCCCTTGCCTCGCCTGCGCGCTGCGGATCGTTTTCGATCGTCGTGATCGTTTTCACGCTGCCTGCGTTATCTGCAAAAAACAATGCTGAATAGCCAACTGCCGTCCCGATCTCCAGGATATGTGTCGGCTGATGCATCATCAAAAGTGTCCGCAGAAAACTTTCCATCTCCCGCCGGATGATCGGCACGTCCGCCTCCTCCGCCTTTTTCCGCAGGGCTTCAAAAAACGGCTTCGCGTCCTTATCCAGGGAATGCAGATATGCGGTTAACCTCTCATTCGTGACCATCGTGTCGGATTAGAAACGAAAAGCACCTCGTTTTGAAGTGCTTTTCAAAAACAAATCAGTTTCGGATACCGGATCAGTCTTCCTCCATCGTTCCATCGGAATAATCGTATCCGGAAAGGATATTGATGATCTTTTCCGTTGTGTAGGACGGGCTGATCTTGTATGTGCCAGGCACATATTTTGCGTCGTAGATGTATGTCCGGTATTTGTAGATCCGCGCATCTTGGATGCAGCCGTGCTCGAACAGGAACTCTCCGACTTCTTCGTCCGTGATGCCTTCCTCCGGGATTGTGAATTCGATCTTCGTCTTGTCATCCTCATTCATCGGGACATCATAGAACAGTTTGTAAGTAATCAGGAAAGCAACCACGCAGATCGCGATGACCAGGATGGTCAGTGCAAGCCGCACGATCACACGTGCAGTCTTCCCCTTGCGGTTTGCCTTTACTGCTGCTCTCCTTCTGCGCGCTACTTCTTTATTCCGTTTTTTCGTTGTTGAAGCGTTCTTCCTTGCCTGAGACTCAGAGGAACGGCTGTTTTCATATGCCATTTAATTCTCCTACTCGACCTCCAGAATAAACGGGAGGATCATCGGACCTTTATTATTATGGTTCCGTAAATATTTGCGAACCTCGTCTGCAATGATCATTTTTGCCTTACCGCGATTATAATGATTCCGCGATAAGTAATCAACCAATGCATTATAAATGATTTCCCTCACTTCTTCAATAAGTTTTTCGCTCTCGCCATCGTACACCCAGCCACGCGTAAAGATCTCCGGACCGGAAACAATGAAGCCTTCTGTGATATTCAAGCAGGCTGTCACGATCAGAACACCGCGTTCGGAGAGATCCTTCCGGTCATCCAGAATGCTTCGTCCAACATCCTCTACGCCGGAGTTGTCCACATAGATCCCGCCGGATTGTACGTGCCCTGTCACCTTTGCTTTTTTCTCGCTCAGCTCCAGCACGTCGCCGGTTTCGATCATGAGCACGTTCTTCTCATCATACCCCATGCTGTAAGCAATCTGGGCATTTGCCACGCGGTGCCGGTATTCGCCATGGACCGGGATCACATACTTCGGTTTCAGCAGAGCGTAGATCAGTTTGATCTCTTCCTGGCAGGCATGGCCGGATACATGAGTCTGCTCAAAGATGACATTGGCTCCCATGGCCGATAACTCATTCATCACGTTGGCGACCGCCTTTTCATTGCCCGGGATCGGGTTGGAGGAAAAGATGATCACGTCGTTCGATTGGATATTGATCTTCTTGTGGCTGTTCGCTGCCATGCGGGAAAGGGCTGCCATGCTCTCGCCCTGACTTCCGGTCGTAATGATGACGATCCGGCTGTCCGGGTAATTTCCGATCTCGTCGATGGAAATCAGCGTATTCTTCGGCATGCTGATATAGCCGAGTTCCGTTGCGGTCTCGATGACATTGATCATGGAACGGCCTTCCAGGATCACCTTCCGTTTATATTTATATGCGGTATTGATGACCTGCTGCACACGGTCCACGTTAGATGCGAAGGTCGCGACAATAATCCGCTGCTTCGGATGCTCCGCAAAGAGCGCGTCGAACCGTTCGCCGACAGTCGTCTCGCTCATGGTGTAGCCCGGACGCATCGCATTTGTGGAATCACAGAAGACGGCCAGAACGCCTTTCTGTCCCAATTCTGCCATCCGCCACAGATTCATGGCATCGCCATAGACCGGCGTATAATCCACTTTGAAGTCGCCCGTATGGAAGATCAGTCCGGCCGGCGTGCGGATCGCGATTGCTGCCGCGTCCGAAATACTGTGGTTCGTCCGGATGAATTCCACCTTAAATTCATTGACATAGAATTTCTGACCGTACTCCACCACCTTCAGTTTCACGCTGTCCGCCAGATGCGTTTCCTCCAGTTTTTTCCGGATCAGCGCGATCGTCAGCTTCGTTCCATAGATCGGCGCGTTGATCTCCTTCAGGATATACGGGATCGCACCGATATGGTCCTCATGCCCATGCGTGATGAAGAATGCCTTCACCTTCGACTTGTTCTGCTTTAAATAGGTGATATCCGGGATGATCAGATCGATCCCCAGCAGAGTGTCATCTGCAAATGCCATGCCGCAGTCGATGATCACGATCTTGCCGTTGTATTCAAATGCGGTCATGTTCATACCGATCTGTTCCAGCCCTCCCAGCGGGATGACTTTCAGCTTATCGGCTGCAGTCTTTGTTGATGTCTTTTTTGTTGTCTTCTTTTCTTTTGCCTGGTTTTTTGATGTTTTTGGCTCACTGGTTGTAGTCTTTTTTCTGCTTGTACTTTTTGCCATAATCCTCCTTTATTTTTCGCCGCGCAAAAACAGGAAACGATCTCCCGTTTCTGTACAAGACAAAACAGAGTTGATCCTCAACTCTAAGGTTATATCTGTTCGCCGCGGTCCTGTTCGCCGGTGCCGCCGCTAAAATTAGATCAGTTCCTCATCCTCCAGCAGTTCCGCAAACAGATCGGAAACCACTTTCAGTTCCTCATCATCTTCCACGAACTCATAGATGGCATCCGTAGCCTCCGGCGCGGAAACATCCTTCATGATGTATGCATCCGCTTCGTCCTCCATGGTTTCGCAGACGAGAAGATAGGTCACGTTGTTCAGTTTCGTTTCCTCCACAACGTAAAACTCTTCGGTTTCTCCATCTTCTCCCTGAATTACGATTTTATTATCTTCCATGTCTGTATGATACCTGTACAAAAGGTTTTCTGTCAAATTTCTTTTCTCTCGTTCTGCTGATGCAGATACTCCTCCAGGATATGGCAGGCAGCCAGCTGGTCGATATAGGCTTTCTGCTCTTCCTTCGGGATCAGCATTTCATCCAACTCTTCCGCGGAGGCAGTCGTGGTATAACGCTCATCCATTAGGATCACTTCCAGCCCGGAACGTTCCCGGATCTTTTCCGCAAAGGCGCGTGCCTTTTCCGCGCGTTCTCCTTCCGTTCCGTCCGGCATAAGCGGAAGGCCAACGACGATCTTATCCACGTTGTTTTCCAAGATCAGTTCCCCGATCCTGGCAAGTGTCCTGCGCAGCCGCTTCTCGCTGTCCCTCCGGATCGTCTCTTTCGGCATTGCAAAAGAAAGCCTGTCATCTGACAGGGCTACGCCGACGGTCTTTGATCCATAATCCAATCCCATGATCCTTCCGGACATTTCTATCTCCCTGCGCTTTGTTTTCAAAATGCGCATATTATCTTTAGAATGTGTGTGTTGTCTTCGGAAAGCACACGCGTCTACTATAAAGAAAAGCGCCTTGCTTTGCAAGACGCCTTCGCTTTTCATTTTTTCAGCTTGTTCGTGATGTAGAAGCGGATCGCCTCTTCGATCAGCTCATCCCGTTCCACCTTCGCGATGACCCCTCTTGCATTGTTATGACTGGTGATATAGGTCGGATCACCGGACATGATATATCCTACGATCTGGTTGACCGGATCGTATCCTTTTTCTGCCAAAGCCGCATACACCCTTTCAAAGACTTCCCCAACGGTTGGAAGTTCTTCTTTCGGGATCCTGTAATGTTGCGTGAAATATAAACTATTATTATCCATTCCTGTCACCTTCTATCATATTTGTAAAAGTTTCGTAACAGTTTTGTAAAATATGCCTTTGACTGGATTCTACACCACGGAATTCAAAAAAGCAAGAATTATTAACAAATTATGAAATCTTTTCTTTCCCTTTCAAAACGGGTTCCCCGTTGATTTCTCCGATCTCCTCTGCCACAAATGTTACGATTTTATTAATTAGTTTTTCGTTTGTGTTAATAGCGCATTTCAGATAATTACGGGAAAAACCGGTCTGGTAACATTTTTCTTTTTCCCGGACCTCTTCTTCCACCAGGACTGACAGTTCCTTTCCGAGGAAGGAACGCAGATAATCCATCTGCATCCGCCTGGTCAGTTTCATCATGATATCGACCTTCTGTGCCTTCTGCTGCCTGGTCAGCTGATCCGGCATCTGGTCTGCCTTTGTTCCCTTTCTCCGGGAGTACGGGAACACATGCACTTCGGAAAAAGCGGCCTGCTCTACCGTCATCATGGATTCCACAAACTCTTCTTCACTCTCGCCCGGGAAGCCGACGATTACGTCCGTCGTGATGGCAGGATCGTGAAAATACCGGCGGATCATGGCCACCGCGTCCAGATATTCCTTCGCTGTATAATGGCGGTTCATCCTTTTCAGTGTAGCGTCGCACCCGCTCTGCAGGGAAAGATGAAAATGCGGACAAAGTTTCTCGTAACCAGCGATCTGCCGCAGAAAATCTTCTGTGATGATCCGCTCCTCCAGGCTGCTGACCCGGATCCGTTCAATGCCCGGGATCTCATTCACGATCCCGATGATGTCCGCGAGTGTCTTACCGTCTTTGTTGTAATCACTCATGTCGATTCCCGTCAGGATGATCTCGCGGTATCCGTTCTCCGAAAGCTGTGTCACTTCCTTCCGGATCTCCTCCGGTTTCCGGCTCCGGCTCCGTCCGCGCAGATATGGAATGATGCAGTAGGAACAGAAACGGTCACAGCCATCCTGGATCTTGACATAGGCCCGGACATGTTCGCCCTGACTGGTGATCTCCTGCTCTTCATATTCCGCACAGTGCGTCATGTCCTGATAAAAGATGTGCTCCGGCAAAGACTCCTGCCCTGCAAAAGGCTCCTGCTGCACAGTTGACTTCTGCCGCAGCATTTCCAGAACGATCTCTGCGATCTGATTCTTTTCATTGTTTCCGACCACCAGGTCCACGGCGCCATCCGAAAGGAGTTCCTCTTTCACTTCCTGCGCATAGCAGCCGCAGGCAACGACAAGGCAATCTGGAGAGATCTTCTTGCAGCGGTGCAGCATCTGCCGGGATTTCCGTGCTGCTTCCGCCGTGACGGAACAGGTGTTGACGATATAAACGTCGGCCGCCTCCCGAAAATCCACAATAGCAAAGCCATTCCCGCAAAACTGCTCCAGAATGGCCTGACTCTCATATGCATTCACTTTACATCCTAATGTATGAAACGCTGCTTTCATTTCAGATCTCGATCACCTCTGTGGTCTCAAGTGCGCGCTGCATCAGTTCATCCATGATGGAATCCAGCCGGTGCTCGCTTTTCTGGATCTTCTCCAGTTTCGGCTTTGTCACCGGATGTTTTGCCACAAAGATCGTGCAGCAGTCCTCGTAAGGAAGGATGCTCGTCTCATAGGCATCGATCTTTTCCGATATCGCAACGATGTCCAGTTTGTCAAACGCGCAGAGCGGCCGGTAGACCGGCATCGTGCACACTTCGTTCGTGACCAGCATACTCTGCATGGTCTGGCTTGCCACCTGACCGATGGACTCACCCGTTACCAATCCCAGACATCCTTCCTGCTTTGCGAAATGCTCCGCGATCCGCATCATGAACCGGCGCATGATGATCGTCAGTTCATCGTGCGGACAGATCTCGTAGATCTTCATCTGAATCTCGGTAAAATTGACCACGTGCAGACGGATCGGTCCGGAATAGCGGGAAATGATCTTGGCCAGTGTGATGACTTTCTGTTTTGCCCGCTCACTGGTATATGGCGGTGCATGAAAATAGATGGCATCCAGGCTGACGCCGCGCTTTGCAACCATATAGCCGGCGACCGGCGAATCTATGCCGCCTGAAAGCAAAAGCATCGCCTTGCCGGAGGATCCGACCGGCATGCCGTTCAGGCCTTCGATCTGGCGGGAATAAAAATTCACATCGTATGGGCGGATCTCGATATTCAGCAGGATCTCCGGTTCGTGCACATCCACCGAAAGATTCGGAAACTGATCCAGTAGGACTTCCCCGACCTGTTCGTTCACTTCCACGGACGTCATTGGGAAGGCTTTGTCGGCTCTCCGGCAGTGGACCTTGAACGTATGCGGCTCATCCATGGAGAAGTTCGTCTCCATATGACGGATGGCTGCCTGCTTGATCTCCTCAAAAGAGAGTTTCCCATAATGCTCCAGCGGACAGATCCACGCAATGCCGAACACTTTCTGCAATGCCGAGATTGCTTCCTCGGATTCATTTTCTTCGCCGGATACGTAGATCCTGCCCTGCGCCTTGCGGACCTCGATCTCGCCTTCCAGTTCCTTCAAAGCGCTTCGTATATTGCGCACAAGCATATCTTCAAAGATATACCTGTTTTTTCCTTTTACACCGATCTCCGAATACTTGATTAATAACATGGTTCCTCCTGTGGTCACCTGGAGACAAATCTGGATAATAACGGAAGCAATTCTTTCAACTGTTCCAGAACATAGACGACTTCGCCGGCAGTGTTATCCTTGCAGAAACTAAACCGCAGTGTGCAGTCCGCTTCTTTCGCACTCAGGCCGATCGACTGCAGTGTTCCGCTCAGGCCCGGTTTATTGGACGAGCAGGCAGATCCGGAAGAAACATAAACGCCTCTTTCTTCGAGCGCGTGCAGAAGCACTTCGCTTTTTACCGGGAGGAAGGTTGCGCTCACGATATGCGGCGCGGACAGATCATCCCTCTTGCTGTTGATCCGGATGGTATATCCTTTTCCATCCTCTGCCAGTTCCATCAGTCCGTCCGTCAGCATGTTTTTCAATGTTGTCATATGACGAACATTTTCTTCCCTATTTGCATAGGCTTCGGCTGCCGCGACTGCCATCCCTGCAATACCCGGAACATTGTCCGTGCCGCTCCGCATGCCCTTCTGCTGTCCGCCGCCAAGGATCAACGGCCTGATCTTTATTCCTTCTTTTACATACAGGAATCCCACGCCTTTCGGTCCGTGGAATTTATGCGAGCTCACGCTCAGAAGGTCGATCTTCCATTTCTTCGGATAGATTTCAAATTTGCCAAACGCCTGTATCGCGTCAACATGGAATAAGGTCTTCGGATTCTTCTGTTTGATCAGCTCTCCGATCTGCGCAATATCCTGCACGGCACCGATCTCGTTATTCACCATCATGATGGAAACCAGGATCGTATCCGGCCGGATCGCATCTTCCAGTTCTTTACGATCGATATGTCCGTCCGCATCGACCTGCAGATAGGTGATCTCGAACGGATCTTCTTTCTGTTCGCTTAAGAGTTTCAGTGGTTCCAGCACGCTCGGATGCTCAAAACAGGTCGTGATGATATGCCGGCCCTGTCTTTGGTTTGCCAGCGCGCACCCGATGAGCGCCAGATTATTGGATTCCGTTCCGCCGGAGGTAAACAGGATCTCCTTTTCTTCCACCTTCAGCAGTTTTGCCAGCGTTTTTTTTGCATCATTCAGATAGGCTTCGCTTTCCACACCCTTCCTGTGCTTGCTGGAAGGATTACCGAAGTCTTCTGCCATGACCTTCGTCACAGTCTTTATGACATTTTCACTGGCGCGGGTCGTCGCGCTGTTATCCAGATAACAATCCATAACTGATTTAGTATAGCATATTACGCTTCCAGCGCAAAAGTCAGAACACTGAGCAGCATCAGCGGCGCCGTTTCCGTCCGCAGGATGCGGTTGCCCAAAGAGATCGGAACTGCCTTTGCCTTCATGGCGCGGTCGACCTCATCTGTCTCAAACCCGCCTTCCGGCCCGATGAAGATACCCACGCGCATGCCCGGGCGGATCGTTCCGATCACTTCCCTGGTTGCCTTCATATCTTTATAATTTTCATACGGGATCAGGATCAGATCCAGATCAGCGGCATAATCCAGCGCAGCATCGAACCTCAGGACTTCCTTTACTTCCGGAATGATCCCGCGGTTGCTCTGCTTGGCTGCGCTTTCCGCGATCTTCTGCCAGCGTTCCCGTTTATTCTTCTGTTTCTTATCATCATAGCGGACCACAGAACGGGCTGTTTCCACCGGGATGATCTCATAAACACCCAGTTCCACGGACTTCTGGATGATCTGCTCAAACTTATCAGACTTTGGAAGTCCCTGGAACAGATAGAACTTGACCGGTGATTCCGAACGTGCCGCCTCAGTATCCAAAACTTCGCAACGGATCTCATCCGGCGTGATCTCCGTGATCCTGCAATGCCGGTCCAGTCCTTCGCCGTCGCTGACCAGTACTTCCTCGCCTGCTTTCATGCGCAGGACGTTTCGGATATGATTCACATCACTTCCCGTGATGATGACTTCCTGGCCTGTGATCTGTTCCGGTTCCACAAAAAAATGATACATGTCAAGCCCTCTTCCGCGCGGTAATCCGGACCCAGTCTCCGTCCGCTTCCGTTTCTTCATATTCCAGTGCCGGATTTGCCGCAATGCTGTCTTTGATCAGCTGCTCTTTTGAATCCAGAATGCCGGAGGTGATCAGTTTGCCGCCAGGTACCAGGTACTGATCCAGAGACGGCATCATTTCTGCGATCACATCCGCCAGGATATTTACGACAACCACCTCGAATGGTCCCTGCGAAAGGATCTGCTGTTTCAGGTCTTCATCCGAAACCGCATTCCCGATGAAGAAGTGCTGCGTCTCCGGATCGATCCCGTTCACTTCATAATTTTCTTTTGCGACCCGGACCGCCTGTTCATCGATATCTACCGATGTTACTGCATCCGCGCCAAGTTTCAACGCGCAGATCCCGAGGATCCCGCTGCCGCACCCCAGGTCCAGAACCTTATCATTCTCCGACAGGTTTGCCAGAAGTCCTCTCAGGCAAAGCCTGGTGGTCTCGTGCGTTCCTGTACCGAATGCCATGCCCGGATCGATGCGTATCACGATATCGCCTGCGTCCTCCGGAATCTCTTCCCAGGTCGGTACGATCTGGATCTGATCCACACGGAACGGTTTGAAGTATTCTTTCCAGTTGTTCTCCCAGTCTGCTGAATCCAGTTTTTCCACAGAAAGCGAGACCGGTGCGATCCCATAAGTCTCCGGCACCTCCAGAAGAGCGGCCTTCACTTCTTCGATCATCCGCGCATCTGCTTCAATCTCAGATGGATCTGTCTTTTCTTCGACAAAGAAACTGATCTTGCAGGTCCCGTCATCTTCCGGAAGATCCTTTTTGAAGTCCGCGTAGATCTGATTCAGTTCTTCATCCGTCAGCTGGATATTGTTCTCAATCTGAATGTCGAAGATGCCGGCATCCATAAGAAGGACGCTGACCATGTCAGCGTCCTCATTTGTTGTCTGTATGGTGTACTTGGTGTATTTCATGAATCTTACACTTCCTTATTTTTTCGGATACATCACACTGTCGAAAGCTTTCAGGGCTTCCTTCTGTTTTGCGTTCATCTTCTCCGGGACCTTCACGACAAGCGTGGTGTACTGATCGCCCCGTTTGCTCTTATCACGCAGGGATGGAACGCCTTTTCCTTTCAGCCGGATCCGGGTATCGGTCTGTGTGCCGGCCTTGATCGGGAACAGAACGTCGCCGTCGATCGTCTTGATCTTCACGTCTCCGCCAAGCGCTGCTTCCGTAAAAGTGATGGATGCCGTGGAATAAAGATTCAGTCCGTCTCTTGCAAAGATCGGATGACGGCCGACCATCACTTCCACAAACAGATCGCCGCGGGAACCTCCGTTGGTACCAGGCTCTCCCATGCCGGAGATCCGGATGCTCTGTCCGGAGTCGATACCTGCCGGGATCGTAACCGATATTTTCTTTTTCTTGGTCTTGTATCCGGTGCCTCTGCATTCCGGACATTTATCCTTGATGACCTTACCGCTGCCGCCGCAGTCCGGACACGTACTCACTTCCCGCATCATGCCCAGGATACTCTGCCGGTTCCGCACCACCTGGCCGTTTCCTCCGCAGGTCGTACAGGTCTCCGGTGACGTACCAGGCTTTGCGCCGGTGGCATGGCAGTTGGCGCACTCTTCTTTGTAATTGATCTCGACGTTCTTCTCGCATCCGAAGACGGCTTCCTCAAAACTGATGCGGACATTGGTGCCGACGTTTCTTCCCTTTGTCGGGCCGTTATAACTCTGTGCCCTGCTTCGGCTTGAGGTGCCGCCGCCAAAACCGCCGCCGAACAGATCGCTGAAAATATCGCCAAAGCCGAAACCACGGAGGATATCATCCACGTTCATATCCTGATAGTTGAATCCTCCGGCTCCGCCTGCGCCGCCCTGTTCAAAGGCTGCATGGCCGAACTGGTCATACTGCTTCCGCTTGGTCTCATCACTGAGCACACCGTAAGCCTCGGAAGCTTCTTTAAATTTCGCTTCCGCCTGCGCGTCGCCCGGATTCATATCCGGATGATACTGCTTTGCCAGTTTCCGGTAAGCTTTCTTTATTTCGTCCTGGGTGGCCGTTTTCGGGACACCCAGGACCTCATAATAATCTCTTTTGTCTGCCATTGTTGTTAGATCTCTTTATAATCTCCGTCTACTACATCGCCTTCCGGACTTGGATTCGGATCATGCTCCGGCTGGCTGTAGTTTGTGCTGCCACTATAGTTTGCGCCGCTCATATCCGGGCCGGACTGCTGTCCTGCATTTGCCTGTGACTGAGCCTGCTCATACATCTTGGTAAACAGCTGCTGTGAACTGTTAAGCAATTTTTCTCTTGCATCCTTGATCGCATTGACCTGCTCCGGTGTAAGATCTGCACTTGCATCGTTGCCAAGGAGTGCTTTCAAAGTGCTGAGGTCGGACTCGACGGTTGCCTTTCCCGAAGGATCCAGTTTGTCGCCGGCATCCTTCAGTGCTTTCTCGACCTGCACTGCCAGAGCATCTGCTTCGTTTCTGGTATCGATTGCCTCTTTCCGGATACGGTCCTGTGCCTCGAATTCTGCTGCTTCCTTCACGGCCTTCTCGATATCCGCATCGCTCATACTGGATCCGGATGTAATCGTGATGTGCTGTTCTTTTCCTGTTCCAAGGTCTTTTGCGCTGACGTTCACGATGCCGTTTGCATCAATATCAAAGGTAACTTCGATCTGCGGGATTCCACGCGGAGCCGGTGCGATGCCGTCCAGACGGAACTGTCCGAGTGTCTTGTTATCTCTTGCAAATTCACGCTCGCCCTGAACAACATGGATATCAACTGCGCTCTGGTTATCTGCTGCCGTTGAGAATACCTGGCTCTTCTTTGTCGGGATCGTGGTATTTCTCTCGATCAGCTTGGTTGCAATGCCGCCAAGGGTCTCGATGGAAAGTGACAGCGGAGTGACATCCAGAAGAAGCACATCACCGGCACCTGCATCGCCTGCCAGCTTGCCGCCCTGGATTGCAGCACCGATTGCCACGCACTCATCCGGGTTCAGTGTCTTGCTAGGTTCCTGACCGGTCAGCTGTTTCACTTTCTCCTGTACGGATGGCATACGGGTGGATCCGCCAACCAGAAGGACTTTGCCCAGTTCGGAAGCAGGGATGCCTGCGTCACGCAGTGCCTGCTGCACCGGACCAGCGGTTGCTTCGACCAGATCGTGGGTCAGTTCATCAAATTTGGCTCTGGTCAGGTTCATGTCCAGATGCTTCGGCCCTTCGCTCGTTGCTGTGATGAACGGAAGGTTGATATTCGTTGTGGTTGCGCTGGAAAGTTCTTTCTTTGCTTTCTCTGCTGCTTCACGCAGTCTCTGCAGAGCCATCTTATCGGTGGATAGATCGATGCCTTCCTGTGCCTTAAACTGGGAGATCAGGTAGTTCGTGACTCTCTCATCAAAGTCATCGCCGCCCAGACGGTTGTTGCCGGCAGTTGCCAGAACCTCGATGACGCCATCGCCGATATCGATGATGGAAACATCAAAGGTACCGCCGCCAAGGTCGTAAACCATGATCTTCTGCTCTGCTTCGTTATCCAGACCATAAGCAAGTGCTGCTGCCGTCGGCTCGTTGATGATACGGTCGACCTTCAGACCTGCGATCTTGCCTGCGTCTTTGGTTGCCTGTCTCTGTGCATCGTTGAAGTAAGCCGGTACGGTGATGACAGCCTCATTGACTGTCTCGCCCAGATGTGCTTCAGCGTCTGCTTTCAGTTTCTGCAGGATCATTGCGGAGATCTCCTGCGGTGAATAGGTCTTTCCGTCGATCGTGACTCTGAAGTCCGAACCCATCTCTCTCTTGATCGATGAGATCGTATTGTCCGAGTTCGTGACTGCCTGACGTTTTGCCGGCTCACCAACTAATCTTTCTCCGTTTTTTGTAAATGCGACGACAGACGGGGTCGTGCGGACGCCTTCCGCATTCGCGATAACGACCGGCTTGCCGCCTTCCATAACTGCTACACATGAGTTTGTTGTTCCTAAGTCAATACCAATAATCTTTGCCATTTTATTTTCCTCCTATCGGCGGGCCAAAAGGCCTCAGGTTTATTTATCTATTGAAACGCGGCATCCGCGTTGTTTTTAGTTTGCTACTTTGACCATGCTGTACCGGATGACGTAATCCTTATACATATAGCCTTTCTGCAGCTCCTCTACCACCATGTTCTCTCCGACGCTGTCGTCTTCCACATGCAGGACGGCATTGTGGAAATCCGGATTGAACTCGCAGCCTTCTGCTTCGATCTGTTTGACACCGGCGTTTTCCAGTGTCTGCAGGAATAGTTTGTGGATCTTGTCCATTCCTTCCACGAACGGGGAATCCTTTTCCTCCTCCGGGATGTTCTTGAATGCAAGTTCAAAATTATCCAGGACCGGAATGATCTTCTCGACCATGTCGCGGGCACCCATGTCATAACGGGCAGCCTTTTCCTTTTCCGTCCGTTTACGGAAATTATCGAACTCCGCAAACAGTCTCTGGTATTTTTCTCTTGCCTCAGCCAGGGCCTGATCTTTTGCGTCCGGCTTTTCGGAGACAGCTTCCTCGACTGCTTCTTCTACAGCCTCAGCTGCTTCTTCCATGGCTTCTTCCACAGTTTCTGCTGCTTCTTCTGCTGCCTCGGCAGCTTCCTCAACGGCTTCGTCTACTACTTCTTCAGCTGCGTCCTTTGCGTCTTCCGCCATTTTTTCAGCAGCTTCTTTTGCCCATTTCAAATCTCTTTCCTGTCCCACTTTGATAGCCTCCTATCTGCTATTTATTCTTGTTCTTACCAAATTTCTTATCCAGACTGCCGGTCACATTTTTCAATGCGTCCAGCACTTTTTCGTAATCCATCCGTTTCGGACCGATGATGCCGATCTTGCCGTATACGCCTTCTTCGAATTCGTAAGTGGCCGTCACGACGGAACAGTCCTTCATGGAATTGACCGGCGTTTCTTCTCCGATGTAGACCTGGATGCCGGTCGTATTCTCTCCGATCTCTTCCAGACTGTCGGTCAGAAGATCGGTCAGAAGCTCTTTTTCTTCCAGCGTGGAGATCAGACGGCTTGCATTCTCGTTGCCGCTGAGTTCCGGATACTTGAAGATATTGGTTGCGCCGCTGGTAAAAATCTCGATCCCGTCAGCTGCTCCGATCGCTGCCACAACGGCATTCAGGATATCGGATACCAGTTCTCCGTATTCACCGGACTGGTCTGCCATGTTGGCAGCCATGTCAAAGTTGATCTCCTGCAGTGTCAGTCCGTTCAGGGTATTGTTGAAAAGGAGATTCAGTTTCAGCAGCATCTGCTGGTCGATCTTTTTGTCGACGTTTATCATCTCGTTTTTTACAATATTGCCTTCCAGCACAGCCGTGCAGAGAAGCTTGGTGTCATCCACCTGCGTCAGCTGCACGAATTTCAGCTTGTTTTTGTTGACCGGCGGCATACTGACCATGGACGTGTAATTTGTATTGTTTGCCAGCATCTTGGCCATATCCTTCAGGACTTCCTCGATGCGGTCCACACGTTTGTCCATGACCTCCTGCATGGCCTTCAGGGATTCTTCCTTATCATCCAGTTTCCGGTCTTTCTTTTCCAGCTCCTCCTGGCGGGTCGATAACATGTCATCGACATACAGCCGGTAACCGGCATCCGTCGGGATCCTGCCTGCAGAAGTATGCGGCTGGAAAATATATCCCAACTCTTCCAGATCTGCCATCTCGTTCCGTATGGTTGCGGAGCTCAGATTCAGATCGGTGTACTTGGAGATCGTTCTGGACCCGACCGGTTCTCCTGTTTCCAGATAATTCTTGATCACGGCCTGCAGTATCTTCTTTTTTCTTGCGTCCAGTTCCATTTTTCTCACCTATTTTGGATCGCTTCTTTTAGGTCTGTTAGCACTCAAGTTAATAGAGTGCTAACATCTGTTGTTATATTAGCACTATAACACAATAGTGTCAACCGATTTTGGCGCTGATTTTTAATTATTTTTAAAACGCTCTGGCAGGAAAATGTACAAAAAAGTCGGTTCGGTGTCAGTGCAAATTTCCAAGATGTACAAAAACTCCAGTTTGGTATCAGTTAGTTGCTTCTTTCTTATGATATACTGCAGCCACGCAAAAATGATATGGTGAAAAATCCTTTAAAATCAACCTTTCTTGATCATTCTCTTTTCCACACCTTTGCCCGTTTTTACAGAAACATGTACCAAAGTGGCTTTTTTGTACACCTGATTACTGTTGACCCGTACCAAACCGGATTATTTGTACATTTACATCTCCCATACACACATCACAATACAGGCACCTGCTGCTATGGCTGGAGCAAATGGAAACATACCTGTCTTTCCCTTCAACAACTGCTGCATCAGCACCAGCACGCAGGCAACCCCCAGCGCATAAAAGGTATGCCAGAACCCAAGATACAGACAGACCACAAAAAGAAGTTTGATATCCCCTCCTCCCAGGCATTCCTTCTTTAATATGAGTTCCGTGATCAGCGAGACCAGAAGCACACAAACCCCAAAGAAAACGCCTGCCGCCATTTGCAAAAGCACCAGGCTTATCGGCTGTCGCAGGATGAAAGAAATGAGCAGCCAATTACTGACCGCCACAAGAATGATCCGGTCCGGGATCCGCCGTTCCGATAGATCAAGAACACTCAAAAGAGACAGGATGCCCAGGAACACCCCATTACGTAATACAATATAAATGTTCAAGTGTGATTTGCCGTCTATGAAAACAGCATCAGATCATCTTATTCACGATTCGACCGATTCCCCACGATCCGAGGGACAGGGACAAGCATATTGGTCTCTTTTTTGTAATCCTCAAATCCTTCTTTTGCGGACTGTTTTCCGTCCGCCAGCGGGATGCTGACCAGAAGAAACAGGATCGTGTTTGCCAGTGCGCCGGCAAGCAGGTACCAATAAGACGGAAGGACACAGAATACAGCCAGTCCGATTGACCACCACATACAGATCTCACCCAGATAATTCGGATGGCGGGAATACTTCCAGAGTCCCGTCCTGTTAAACGTGCCTGTCTGCTCTTTCCGGAAGTTATGCATCTGCGAATCAGATATGAGTTCCAGAAGAACCGCCCCAAGGGAACAAAGGAAAAATAGGACCGAGCCGATATTGCCTGTCACATCGCTGATCATGGCATAAACAGCCGGAAGGATGCATCCGTAAACGATCAGCGTAGGGACCAGGTGGATTCCGGTGAAATTAATGAGCGGATACAAGCGCCGCATTGAATTCTGATAACGGGTATAGCGCCAGTCCTGCTCTTTCAGCCCATGGAAGGTATATGCCCAGTTGCCTGTCAGGCGGATTGCCCAGCACCAGACGGCGACCAGAAGCAGCATCTTTGCAAACGTAATGTTCTGGCCAATGGCAAACAGAGTCAGGATGACCGGCGGCTGCACGCTCCAGTACGGATCATACACAGAAGCATTATGAAAAATGCAGCTGAAGAGAAATACAAAAACAGTGGCTGCGACGTCAGCCAGCAAAAGATTCAGCCACAAAGAAAAAGGCAGAAAATGATAGATGAGATAACCAATAACCCCTGCCGCGATATAGATCAAGGCAAGGATCACATAACTTGCTGATCTGCTTTCCGTGATCTTCATGCTTCCTGCTCCGGAAGTTTGCAGATATCGACCCACTCCTTATAACCGGAGACTTCCTCCAGTTCCGGAACGGAAAGTTTCACGGCGCTTGCGTCATCGCCGCAAGCCGGATAGACAAATTCGAACCGCTTCAGGGATTCATCCAGGTAGACTTCCACGCCCTCGTTGATCCCGAACGGACAGACGCCTCCGACATCATGACCAATCAGATCATGCACCTCGTCGAAGGAAAGCATCTTTGCTTTTGTATGAAAGGTATCTTTGAATTTCGGATTGCTTACTTTGGCATCGCCGGCACAGACGACCATGACCGGCGTTCCGTTGACAGAAAATGTGAGAGACTTCGCGATTTTCTCCGGCTCTGTGCCGACAGCTCTTGCGGCCAGCTCGACGGTTGCGCTGGAAACGTCAAATGTCAGGATGCGGTCACCGTATCCTTTTTCTTCCAGATAGTTTCTTGCTTTCTCCAGTGACATTATTCTGTCTCCTCCGCTTCTGTTTCCGCAGGCGTTTCCTTTTCCGAAGGCACTTCTTCCGAAGCTTCTTCTGAAATCTCTTCCGCAGCCTTTTCTTCTTCGCCCTCTACCGTATAGGTCTCCCAGTTGGAACCATTCTTCTTGCGGGCTTTCTTTGCAGCGTGGCGCTCTTTGGAATACTCCACGGTTCCCGGTGCGCCAGGGCTCAGGACTTTTTCGAAATCCGGCTCCCAGGATTTCCGTGCAAGGCGGATCCGGTTGATGATAAGCAGCACGAATGCTCCGGCGAACACGGCAACCGAAAGCAGCTGTGATACCGCGATATCGGTATTCCAGATCATCAGGGAGTCAGTCCGCATGCCTTCGATCCATGCTCTGCCCAGCGCGTATGCGCCAAGATACCAGAGCGCAGCCTCGCCGTTATACTGCTGGAATCTGCGGAAGATCACGATCAGGATAAAGATCAGCAGACACAGTGCACACTCATAGAGGAAGGTCGGTGCCACCTGAATGTATTGCACGCCATCAATCGTGACCATGTTTTTCTTCATCAGGTCTGTAACGACGCCGCCGACTTCATCGTATTTGATCTGCATTGCAAACAGGGAGTTGGTGTATTCGCCGAATGCCTCCCGGTTGAAGAAGTTGCCCCAGCGTCCGATAGCCTGCGCCAATGCAAGACCCGGAACAATGGTATCAAAAACACGCAGGAAACGGATCTTTTTGACTTTGCATACTACAAAGCCGGCAATGATGCCGCCGATGACACCACCGTAGATTGCCAAGCCGCCGCCCCGGATATTAATGATCTGTGCCGGATTGGCAAGATAATAATCCAATGTAAACAGAACATAATAGATCCTGGCCCCGATGATGCCGAATACGATCACGGCAATAGCCAGATCCACATAATCATCTGTATCCTGATGAGTCTTTTTTGCCCATGCCATCGCAACCACGACTGCCAGTACCATGCCGATGGCGATAAGCAGTCCGTAAAACGCGATGGAAAACTTTCCAAACAAAGTGATCGTGCTCGGAAAATACCCGATACTGATTCCAAGATTCGGAAAGATAATGCTTGCTGCCCCAGATGAATCCAATAACATAGTCGCTCCTTTAAACGTTAAAGCGGAACAGGATAATATCATCGTCCTGCACCACGTAATCTTTTCCTTCCATGCGGATCAGACCTTTTTCTCTTGCTCCGCTGTATGATCCGGTCTCAATCAGATCGTGATAATTGACGACCTCCGCCTTGATGAATCCTTTTTCAAAATCCGTGTGGATCTTGCCGGCTGCCTGCGGCGCTTTCATGCCTTTTGTGATCGTCCAGGCACGGACTTCTTTTTCACCGGCCGTAAGAAAACTGGTCAGCCCCAGAATGGAATAACTTGCTTTGATCAGTTTATCGAGACAGGACTCGGAAAGTCCCATATCCTCGAGGAATAATTGTTTTTCCTCGTCGTCCAGTTCCGAAAGTTCAGCCTCCATCTTCGCGGAAACCACAAAGACCTCCGAATGCTCCTGTGCCGCATAGTCACGGACTTGCTGGACAAATGCGTTGCCCGCACCGTCATCCGCCAGATCATCTTCGGAAACATTTGCTGCGTAGATGACCGGTTTATCAGTCAGCAGATTGAAGGTCCTGGAGATTTCCTTCTCTTCCTCAGAAAGCTCCAGTGTTTTGGAGAGTTTTCCCTGCTCCAGGTGCGCTTTGATCTTCTCCAGAAGTTCCAGTTCTGCTGCAAGGGCCTTATCATTCCGGGCACCGCGCGCGGTCTTGGCAATACGGCGTTCCAAAATCTCTATATCGGAAAAGATCAGTTCCAGATTGATCGTTTCGATATCACGTACCGGATCGACGCTGCCGTCCACATGCACGACATTGTCATCTTCAAAACAACGGACTACATGTACGATGGCATCCACTTCGCGGATATTTCCGAGAAACTGGTTGCCCAGGCCTTCTCCTTTGGATGCGCCTTTGACCAGACCTGCGATATCCACGAACTCGACGGTCGCCGGCGTGATCTTCTGTGAATGATAGAAATCGCCCAGAACCTGAAGTCGCTTATCCGGGACGAACGCGATCCCGATATTGGAATCGATCGTACAGAACGGATAGTTCGCGCTTTCTGCACCGGCTTTCGTCAATGCGTTGAACAGTGTGCTCTTCCCGACATTCGGGAGTCCGATAATGCCAAGTTTCATTTATGTTTCCTTTCCTTCGGTCTGTTATCTCCTCAGGTATTCCGAGGAGACCGGAAAATCAAAATATGTATCCGGATACGGCTCATTCTCCAGTGTGAAATGCCACCACTCACAGTCGATCGGCTTGAAGCCGTTGCGGATCATCACGCGCTGCAGGATCATACGGTTATCGTACTGTTCCTCTGTGATACCTTTATAATCCGGATGTGATAATTCGCTGAAATAATCGAACGGACCGCCCATATCCAGTTCTTTCCCGGTCTGCATATCCAGGAGCGTCAGATCCACGGTGCTCCCGCGGCTGTGGCTGGACTGTTTCGCGATATAGCCCTGCGCAAAAAGTTCCTGTTTTTCCAGATCCGGATAGAAATATGGTTTCATGCGGATATCGGTATCTTCGATGCCCCAAAGCACAAAATGTTTCACCGCGCGTGCCGGGCGGTATGCATCGAATACCTTCAGCCGGTATCCCTGTACGATCATCTCATTGCTGACCGACTTCAGCGCCCTGGCTGCTTCTTTTGTCAGCAGCGCACAAGGCTCTTCATAGCCGTCGATCCGCTCTCCGATAAAATTATAGGTGGAATAGTATCGGATCTCCTGCACGATATGCGGAACATAATCCGCAAGCACCACAAAGTCCGATGGATCCATCGTGATATCGTTTTTGTATTCTGTTTTCATTCTAGTGATTATAAACGCTTTCCCCGGTTCTGTGAAGAGAGACATCTATCGAGAAACCGGTGCAGACCTTCCGGCCCTTCTTGTACATCTACCAGGTTCGTATCACCCATTTCGACCAGTTTGTTCCTGCCGTGGTAATCGCTGCCGGCAGTAACATAAAGATCGTACTTTACTGCAAATGCCAGCATTTCTTCGATCAGTTTCGGGGTAAATCCGGAATAATAGGCTTCCACCCCTTCCAGACCGAACGGGATCAGCCGCTGAAGCCGCGCGTCCATTTCTTCTCCGATGACAAACTGTTCCCCATCTCCATAAGATGGATGAGCAAGAACAGGCACGCCCCCGCTCTTTAAGATTCCTTCAATTGCTTCTTCCGGGCGCACATAGACGCTCTTAATATGAACGCGATTGATAAAATTGCGGATCGCCTCTTCTTTTGTTTTGGCATATCCGTACTTCACCATCAGATTGCCGATATGGGGTTTCCCCGGATTATCCAGCGACAACAGGGCCTCGATCTCATCCTCCGGAAAAGAAAAGCCGAACTGTTCTTCCAGCTGCTCAAGCCGTCCCCGCGTTTTCCGCATACGGTAGGAATGGCCCAGTCCGACCAGCTCTTTCATGGCCGTTGCATCCGGATCATATGCATAGCCCAGAATATGATATTTTCCCTCTTCATCCCGGCAGGAAAACTCCACGCCGCAGAGGAACAGGGGATCCTCATCTGTGCGGCTCTCAAGGATCTTTTGGCATCCTTTGATGGCATCATGATCCGTCAGGGCAAACAAATCCAGGCCGGCTTCCTTTGCTTTCTGAAGGAGGTCTTCCGGCTGGTCGGTTCCGTCTGAGATCACGGAATGCATATGCAGATCAATGATTTCCGGATAACGATCGCTGCTCATACTTTTTTCACCGCGCAGATTATACCATAAACCCTGCATTCTGCCAACGAACTCGCGCTCCTTCGCCTTGTCAACTTGAGGGTTTTATTATACGATAGAAAAAGAAAAAAACTTTTAGGTGGTACATACTATGTCTACGATCAAACAGGAAGCCGAAAGATGTCTTCGCTGCAAAAAACCAATGTGTTCCCTGCACTGTCCGGTGGAAACACCGATCCCGGAAGTCAATGAGCTGTTTTTAAACGGTGAGATCAAAAAAGCCGGGGAACTGCTTTTCAATAACAATCCTCT
>JAFZKG010000041.1 GCA_017553695.1 Lachnospiraceae bacterium | reverse complement strand
GGAAAAAATGGACGTTAAGATTTATAAATGCAAGAAGTGCGGCCAGATCATCATGGAAATCGAGAATGAGCCTTGCAACGTGTTCTGCTGCGGCGAGCCGATGGAAGAACTGATCGCGAACACGGTAGACGCATCTGCTGAGAAGCATGTGCCGGTTTACACTGTTGAGGACTATAAAGTTCATGTGACCGTCGGCAGTGTAGAGCACCCGATGACCGAGGAACATCACATCGCGTGGATGGTCCTGCAGACCAACCACGGCATCCAGATCCGCGAACTGGACGTGAACAAAGGACCAACGATGGTCTTCACGATCTGCGAGATGGACAAAGTGGAAGCAGTCTACGCATACTGCAACCTTCACGGACTGTGGAAAGCATGACACGGTGACACGCATTAGCGCGTGACATATTTGCATAAGATAGGCCGGCATCGCGCCGGCCTTTTTTATTATCAGTTGAAGCAAAACGCAGAAATACTGCTATTTATGATTAAGTAATTGCACCAATTAGTCTCATAAACGCAGTTTTAACGCTTATGAACGATTGCGCGAAACACAAATTTCTTAAAAGGATTCAGGAATTAACAGAGAACTTTTCGCGGATCAACGATTCGGCGGCAGCGAGCGTCGTCTCGCAGCCGTCACCGAGGAGATCGCGGAGCAGAGCATACTCTTCCATCACGCCGCTGCCGTGGCGGACACCGAAAGCGCCGGCGTCGCTGCCGCAGCCGATCAGGACACCCTTATGATAAGCTTCAGAAATCGCAGTTTTGTGTGCATCGAGAATGCGTGCCACAACATCTTCGTGGAATCTGTCAGTGCCGAGAAGATTCGCGCTGGTCACAGCGGTCGGCACCCAGAGCAGATGCTTCTCACGCATGATATCCATCGCTTCGCTATCAATATAATAACCATGCTCGATGGAATCGCAGCCGGCCTCCGCAGCCTGGCGGACCGCTTCCGTGCCGCTGGCGTGTGCCATCACGGCAAAGCCCTCTTCGTGGGCAATGTGCACGAGCTCCCGAACGAGCTCAAGCGAATAATCCGTCTCAGAGACCACGCCGAACTGGTCAAAATCCAGAATGCCCGAAACCATGATCTTGATGAAATCAGCGCCCGACTGACGGGCACGCAAAACCAAAGAGCGGTACTCTGAAAGATCCGAATAGGAAAGCCCGACGATTCGTCCGTAATTGCCCGCCTTGAAAATCGCGAAAGCCGGCATCAGATAAGTGATGCCGAAATCTTTCGCGATACTTTTTGCATAAGCGCAGGCGCCATAATGATCGCCGCCATCGCGTACCAGCGTGATGCCGCGCGCCTGATACTCGCGCAGCACAGAGCGGATCGCATCTTTATCGATCCCATCCGCGTGGCGGGCAACGCTTTCTTTATAATTGATTCCGTCCATGAAAACATGGGCGTGAAGTTCCGCAGTGATCATTAATCTTCCTTCACCTGATTCAGCAGCCAGGACATGATGCCGTATTCATTCTTATATGTCGGGACCCAGCTCCAGTGGTTCTGCCGGAACAGAGTCGGGTACGGCAGGCCCGGGGTGATGGAGATGTCGTACTTCTCCAGATCCTCCGGCGAGAAAAGCGTCAGGTGCGCATTATTATTGCCGTTGTCGCGCGCGCTCATGATTGCGTCCACCAGATATTTGTGGCGGTACAGGGTATGGTCGATGTATGCGCTGGTGACCCAGACCGGGCGCCGGATCGATTTCAGGATCGAGAAGGTCTCTGGTGTCATGGTCGGGCAGACCGGAACCGCTGCCGCGAATAAATCAGAGCCGACAGACATCGCGCGGATCGTGCCGCCGCCGCCCATCGACATACCGGTCACATAGATCCGCTTCGGATCGACCTTGCCTTCCTTGATCATGCGGCGGATGATGTCACAGACCAGACCGAGATAATAACGCGACCAGCCATAGCGCGGATCCGTTCCCAGGCTGGTGCCGGCGAACTTGGCATTTACATTCATCTTACTTGGATCCATTTTCTGTTCGACGGCCATTGGTGCCATCACGTAGATGTCCGGATAATCCTCGGCGAAGTTGACCGGGCCGTAATCCGTGACGATCGACTTGTTGTTATCGCGCTCGCCCTCATGGCCGCCATTGCCGCCGCCGTGCAGGAAAAGGATCATCGGACGAGGCGTAGATGCTTCCGGTGAATACAGACGATACATGACGCGGCCTTCCTCGATCCGCGCAAACTTATCATCCGCGGTGCGGGTCTGCACGTCAAAATCCGCGCGCGCAAATTTCTTGTCACCGATGACGAGCGTCCAGTCATAACGGTTGGTGGATGGCTCCACGCTGACCGTCAGTTTACCATCTTCCAACTTCACATCCGTCACATCGCCAGGCGCGTGGCCGCGGGATTCTTTCAGGAATGCGTTGTGGTCGGTCTCAACCGCCGGGCCCTCCAGATGGATACTTTCCGCAGCAGGCACATCCCCGCTCCAGTCCAAAATCAGGTCTGTGATCTCCTGGCCGGTCAGGCCGATAAATGCTTTTGCAATGTTTGCCATAATCTTATCCCCCATATAATAATTATATTTGAATCAATTAAACCGCTTCATCCACTTGGAGAAGGATTTGCTCAGTGAGCGCACCGTGTCCGCGCTGATCGGGTCGGACAGGCCGACATCTTCCATCAGCGAGCGCAGCATGGAATCCTCCGGCCGGTGCAGGATCGCCAGATAAGCATTCTCCGCCTTGGTCCGGCTCGTCTGTCCCATCTCCCAGAGTTCGAGCGCCACGAGCATGCTGGCCGCGTAACTGAAGTAATACAAAGGCGACTGGAATGTATGCGGGATCGCAACCCATTCCGTTCCGTTATACGGGAAGAGCGTGGTCAGGCCGTATTCCTCCGCGAGCCGCCCATACAGCTTGTTCATCTCCTCCAGCGTCATGTCCGGGTTCGCGTAGACCTCCTGCTGGAACTCATCCTCCATGCAGCCGGAGATGACGACGTAGATGGCATCCATCAGATTATTCCCGCGCACCGCGTCCGCATAACGGGAACCGTAGAAATCCTCATAGTTCGCCATCATGATCATTTCCAGACCCTGTGAATCGATCTCGGCAATATCCAGCGGATCGATCGAGTTCCATCCGGTGTGCGGATTCAGAAAATAGTTTGCGAAATGCCCGAACTCGTGGATGATCGTGGAGCAGCTGTCCGTATCATCCTCCCACTGCGTGAAGATGAACGGATACTCCGGATCCTCCAGATAGATCGTGTAGCTGGTCTTCATCTTGTTGGTGTTGACGTCAATATCGATCAGGTTGTTGTTCTTCATATAAGTGAACGGCGCGTTCAGTTCCGGCGAGAGTTTCGTAAGCGCCGGCTCGAATTTCTGTATGAAAGCATCGTAGGTCATCGACGGGCCGGAGGAATAATAAGAAGCATCCGAGAGATAATAAAAATTATGATAGGCCTGGGTATACGCCGGCACCAGATAATCCTTGACCGCCTGGTGGATCACCTTCGCCTCGCCCGGCGTGTAATCACGCTGATAGCCCTCGTATTGATACTCCGCGTAGGAACTGTAACCAAGCGTTTGCGCGATGCGGCAGTTGACCTGCACCAGCTCCAGATAGAGCGGGCCGATCTTCTCGTTCATCTGATCATAAAAAGCATTGACCCGCGCGATGTATGCGTCGTAGTTGCCGTCATACGAATCGATGAGTTCCTCTTCCGAGTATTCCTTGCCCTGATACGTCATCGTAAACGTGGAGAGCATCGTGTCGTACTCGCTGGATAATTCATAGAAACGCTTTAAATCATCCTGGATCGCTTCGCTGTTCCGCTGCTTGCCCAGGTATGCATTCTCCTCGAACGCGCTGCCGAAGATGCCGCGCATGAGATCGCCAGTCACGCTCGACTCATACATCAGGATCGTCAGATCCGTCAGCGGAAGATCGATCTCGTTCAGTTCCCCGACCAGATAATTATATTCGTCATCATAGTATTCCTGCGTGACATCCTGCGAATAATAGATATAGGCGAGTGATGACAGATAATCCAGATGATCATACATCCGGAGGATCTTCTGATAATCCTCGATACATTTATTTGCATCGCCGCCGGCGCGGACCTTACCGTAGAGCGTATCGATGGCATCGCGAATCTCCGTCGTATCCGGCCGCTCGTAGGATAAAGAAGAGAACGGGATGTCATCCCGCGTATATACGGCGCCAGGAATGGTTGGCGTGGTAGGCGTATCCGGGATCACGACCTCTGTTCCCGGGTCCGGATAATCATACCGGCCGAGTACGCTCAGATCGCAGGCCGTCAGCTGGCCGGCCAGGATCAAAGCCAGAAAAATAATCGCGATAGATCGAAATAGTTTCTTCATGATGTCAGGCTCCTTTTTGTCTGCCATTACTATATCATATTTCAGAAGCAAGGCATATTCTTTCCGCACCGTGCGGACGTGGCGCTTATTTTTTTCCTGCCGGTGGCGGAAACGTGATATGATGGAACCGACAAAAACAAACACACATGAAAGGAGAAGGGAAATGGCATTTTTAACCGTCAATTTTAATACCCGGACATTATCCATGCACGCCACGAACGTTTCCATCATCCTGCCGGAGACCAACGAGGTGCCGGAGCACGGATGGAAAACGCTGATGCTTCTGCATGGCGCCGGCGGCAGCAATCTGGAGTGGGTCCGCTATTCCTCCATCGAGCGGTATGCGGAGAAGCGCGGCATCGCCGTGATCATGCCGGAGGGCGGCCTGTCATTCTACAATGACATGACGTACGGGGAGAACTATAAGACATTTATCACAGAGGACCTGCGGGAATTCTGCGCCGCACACTTTAACACGTCCGTCCGCCGCGAGGACAACGTGATCGGCGGCCTGTCCATGGGCGGCGTCGGCAGCATGACGATCGGCCTGGCAAGACCGGATCTTTACAAATCACTGATCTGCCTGTCCGCATCGAACTTCCCGGTGGAAGTCTTCGGAAAGCAGTTCAAGAATCCGCCATGGCCAAACTGGATCAAGCAGATGCGTGCGATCTACGGCGATACGCTCCCGAATTTTGAAGGCACCGAGTTTGATTTCTATCATCTGGCAAAAGAAGCGCTGGCAGCAGGCAAAGAGCTTCCGTCCATCTTCCATTCCATCGGCGAGCAGGAAACGGAGGACTCCCTGAATTCGGCATACGCCATGAGAGATTTCTTCATGGGCTTCGAGGGCAATCCGTTCCATTACAAATTCGTGGGATACCCGGGCGTGCATAACTGGGATTTCTGGGATGCGCATATTGAAGAGGCGCTGGACTATGCAGGATTCACGCCGATCGTTTAGGTCGCGTCGTATTCTGACATTGAAAATCCGCCTGAATGCAGTATAATAGACAGGAACAAAATTTAACAAAAATATAAAGGAGAAGAATTATGGGAAAAACATATCTCGAGCCGGAAACATTGTTACCGATTTATGACGAGTGCGATGTTCTGGTCGTTGGCGGCGGCTCTGCAGGCCATTCCGCAGCAATCGCAGCAGCAAGAGCAGGCTGCAAGAACATCATCCTGATGGAGCGCTACGGCTTCTGCGGCGGCGACGTTACCGGCGGTTACGTATTACTGGTCCCGGCACTGTCCTTCCATGAGAAGACCTACGTGCAGGGCATTCAGGAAGAGTGGTTCACAAGACTGGAGAAGATCCCGCGCGCAGTCGCAGGTCCTCCGATGGAATTAGCAGGAAGCAAAGATCCGGAGATCATCCGGAAATTCGCAGGTGTTGGCGGCGCAACCATGGGCCCGGACGCAAGAGTCGAGCACGGATTCACCGTTGATCCAACCGAACTGAAAATTGAAATGGACAAGATGCTGGATGAAGAGAGAAACTCCATCCGCGTAATGTATCACAGCTGGGGCTGCAAGCCGATCATGGAAGGCAACACCTGCAAGGGCGTCATCTTCGAATCTAAGGAAGGCCGTAAGGTCATCACCGCGAAGGTCGTTATCGATGCAACCGGCGATGCAGACATCTGCAGACTTTCCGGCGCACCGACATCCAATTCTATTGATGATGAGTGCCGCTGCGGATCGACCGCACTGGTTTACCGCGTCGGCGGATTCAGCAGAGCTGAATTCAATCAGTGGTTCCACACAGACAGAGAAGGCGCAAAAGCCTTCATGCAGGGACTTCGCGAGATCCACGGCTTCATGGCAGCTATGATCGATGGCCCGACCGATGATGTCAGCTGGGTCAACAACTGGCAGCCGAAGAGAGACTGCTCCAAAGTCGCAGACCTGACCGCAACCGAAATGGGCACGAGACTGAAATTAAGAGAAGTCATCGATTTCATGAGAAAAGCAAGCCCGGTATTGAAAGATGCTTATCTGTATGATATCGCACCGCAGACCGGTGTCCGCGGATCCTACAGAATCGTCGGCGAGCACATCATCGCTTCCGATGACTGGGCATTCCCGAAAGAGTATGACGACACGATCGCATGGCACAGCACCGTTGAGAGCCTCAACGACAACGCGCCGATCGAGATCCCGTATCGCTCGATCCTTCCGCAGAAAGTCGACAACCTGCTTGCACCGGGACGTCACATCTCTGCAGACAAGATCGCAATCGACTGCGTCAACCTGGTTCCGCAGTGCGTCGGCACCGGCCAGGCAGCAGGCGTGGCAGCAGCTGTTGCAGTTGCAGACGGCACGACCACTCATAGCGTAGACATCAAGAAAGTTCAGGATATCCTCGCAGGCGAGCAGAACGTTCCGCTGCCGAGAAACGAGCACACCGACAAGAGCTACATGGAGAACCTGGTCGAGCACGAGTACGGACTGTACACCGACGCAGCAAAGAAAGCAATCGCTGCGAAGGACGCTGCAGGCACCTACCGTCATTGGACTCTGTCCAAGGGCGCAGCTCTGATGAACGAAGCATCCGAGAACATGAACGACATGACGAAGACGGATTAATAAAACTGGATTAGCAATTGCTTTGTGAAGCTGCCGCACCATTTGGTGCGGCAGTTTTTTTGTGTTTTTTTTGGAGGGTCCCAGATGACTGAAATATCAGAAATTGGGACCCCTTTTTGTGTCTGAAAACGGGCATTTTTCAGGGAAATGCACGTATTTGGAATTATTTGTAAAACTGGGGCCCTTTTTGATGATAAATAAGGGTCCCACTTTTGCGAAATGAACGAAACTGGGACCCCATTTGAATCTCCGTAGCGGGAAGGATATAATAGAACAAAAAACTGCCGCCAAAGAAGCGGCATCCGTAAAGTGATACACGAACATTTTCGGATAGGAGGTGCATAGATGCTATCCGCTTATATTATGCCGCATCCGCCGATCGCCAGACCGGCCGTCGGGCGGGGCGAAGAAAAAAGAATACAGAATACGCTGGATGCCTATCGCAAGGCGTCGCAGCGGATCGCGGAGGAGAAGCCGGAGACGATCATTATTATCTCACCGCACAATGTGATGTACCGGGATGCATTCTATGTGTCGCCGGGCGACGTATACACGGACAGCCTGGTCTCTTTCGGGTTTCCGGGTGAGCGCGTGAGCCATCCGTATGATATCGAACTGCGGGATGAGATCGTCAAGCTCTGCGACGAAGCGGACCTGCCGGTGAGCCAGGATCCGCTATACGAGATGGAGCCGGACCACGGCACCTGTGTACCGCTTTTATTTATCGATGAAAGCTACCGCGATTACAGCGTCGTCCGCATCTCGCCGTCTTTCCTGCCGGATGAAGATTTATTTACTATGGGGCGCGTGCTGGAGCGCGCGATCGCGCATATCGGGCGGAAGGTATCGATCCTGGCCAGTGGCGATCTGTCGCACAAGCTGACAAAAGACGGGCCATATGGCTTCGCGAAAGAAGGCCCGGAATTTGATGCACAAGTCACGCAGTATATGAAGGACGGCGATTTCGCAAAATTCCAAACGTTCGATCCGTACTTCCTGGATAAAGCAGCCGAGTGCGGCCTGCCGGGATTCATCATATTGTCTGGCGCGCTGGAGAACAGCAAAGTGACGCCGCACTTCTTATCTTATGAAGGCCCGTTTGGCGTCGGTTATGCCATCTGCGAATATGAGATCGAGGACTACTGCCCGCGGCTGGCGCAGCAATCCCTGGAGGCGTTCGTGAAAGACCGCACACAGATCCGCGTGCCGGATGATCTGCCGGATTGGATGAAAGAAGAAAAAGCGGGCGTCTTTGTATCACTTCATAAAAATGGCGAGCTCCGCGGTTGCATCGGGACGATCTTCCCATGCACAGGAAGCGTGGCGGAAGAGATCATCGCGCTGGCGATTGAAGCCGGCACGAGAGACCCGCGCTTCATGCCGGTGCGCGCAAACGAATTAGAGGAACTGGAATACAGCGTGGACGTGCTGTCTGCGCCGGAACCGGCCGAGATAAAAGATCTGGACGCAAAGCGCTACGGTGTGATCGTGACGAGCGGTCACAGACGCGGCCTTTTGCTTCCGAACCTGGAAGGCGTGGATACGCCGGAGGAGCAGATCTTCATTTCCCTGCAGAAAGCAGGGATTGGCGCCGGCGAAAAATATGATATCGAACGCTTCACCGTGGAAAGGCATTGCCGATGAAATGCACGGTCTGTCCGCATCAATGTGATATCAAAGAAGGCCAGAGCGGGATCTGTCATGCGCGGACGTGCACAGACGGCGCCATCGTCCTGCGCAACTACGGGCAGGTCACATCCCTTGCGCTTGATCCGATCGAGAAGAAACCACTCAACCGGTTCTTTCCGGGATCATGGATCTTATCGCTCGGTTCCTGGGGGTGTAATCTTAACTGTCCGTGGTGCCAGAACGACAGCATCTCGCGCGGTGAGGATTGGGCAGGAGAAGCAGGGTGGAGATCTTCACGCCGCCAAAGGAATTTCATCCAACTGACGCCGGAAGAAGTGGTGGAAAAGGCGAAAGAACTGACACTGGATGGGAACATCGGGATTGCGTTCACCTATAACGAGCCGATGATCTGTCCGGAGTTTCTGACCGACACCGCAAAGCTGGCCCGTGAGGCCAATCTGAAAAATGTGCTCGTGACAAACGGTATGATCACACAGGAAGCCCACGAGACATTCCTGCCATACATCGACGCCTATAATATCGATCTGAAAACATCATCCGCGGAAAACTACCGCGCGATCGGCGGCGACCTGGATGCTATCGTGGATACG
>JAFZKG010000040.1 GCA_017553695.1 Lachnospiraceae bacterium | reverse complement strand
GAATTCAAATGGTGCTGCGATACCTATTATGACATCTGCAAGACGATGTACACCAGCCGTTGCTCCCTTTACAAAGCAGGATTATATGGTTCCTCAGACCATGTCAATCAAGGCAAGCAGACCTGGGGTACGCCGGACGGCCGGAAATTCCCGGAACCGCTCGCTGATGCTGCATCACCAGCACAGGGCCGTGATAAGAATGGACCTCTGTCTGTTTTCTGCAGTTCGGCATGTTATGACCATACGAACTTCCTTGGCGGTATCGCGTTGAATATGCGGATGCATCCATCGGTTCTTAGCAACGATGGCGGTCGGGATAAACTGATCAGCGCAACGCAAGCCTACTTTGATAACGGCGGCATGGAGATCCAGTACAATGTGGTGGACAGCGATACGCTGCGGAAAGCCCAGGAGACTCCGGAGGAGTACCGTGACCTCGTTGTCCGGATCGCCGGCTACTCTGCTTATTTCGTAGAACTTGGCCGCGACCTGCAGAACGACATCATTTCCCGTAACGAATATCAACTGTAATCAGAACGACGAAAGGAACTGTAACAATGCCGGAAGAAATCAGCGGAATGGTATATGACATCCAGCCGTTTTCCGTACAGGACGGACCGGGTATCCGGACGACGGTCTTTCTGAAAGGCTGCCCTCTCAGGTGCCCATGGTGTCATAGCCCGGAGTCGCAGGAATTCTATCCGCAGATAAGCTGGATCCCGATGCGTTGCGTAGGAACAGAAATCTGTGAAAGCAGCTGTCTGAAGGCTTGCCCGAAAGATGCATTAGAGTTCGGCGATACAAGTATCGACAGCAAATCCGGGGAAACGATCCAACTGGTACATGTCAAACGTGATCTTTGTGATAACTGCGGATTATGTGCCGAAGAGTGTTATCCGCATGCCCTATTCCTATGCGGCACACGTTATACCGTCGAAGAGATCATGCAGAAAGTACGTCCGGACCGCGCCTTTTTTAATCGTTCCGGTGGCGGCGTGACCATATCCGGCGGCGAGGCGCTCTCCCAGAGCGAGTTCACCGTGGCGTTGCTGAAGCAACTGAAGGCGGAAGATTTCAACACGGCATTGGATACGACCGGTTTTGCTACATGGAAGATAGTAGAGATGACATTGCCATATACGGATCTCTATCTCTATGATCTCAAGCACATGGACAGCGCACGTCACAAACAAACGATAGGCGTTCCAAACGAACCGATCCTAGAGAATGTCCGGAACATTGCCGCCTCGGGCGGCAAGCTTCAGATCCGCATTCCGGTGATCCCGCTCTTTAATGATGACACGGAGAATCTGACGCGTACGGCCAAACTCTGTGTGGAACTAGGCGATGCTGTGACCGTCGTCCAGTTGCTGCCATATCACAACCTCGGCGTATCCAAGCATCTTCGGATCAGCGATACACCAGTAGCCGAAGCGACCCCGCCTTCCGACGCAAAAATGGAAGAGATCAAGGCACTTTTTGAAAGCTTTGGACTTCCGGCCGTGATTCACTGATTGTAAATTTTTGTTTTGAATACAGGCAGATCGATCCCTGTTAATGATTCAGCTCTTCTGGATCATGAGCAGGGATTTTTTTATATAAATCCGGCAGATCGTAGTGCACATGAAATCGCAGCGGATGGATCAGCCGGAAGAATGATCTTTTCCGGTCTGTTCCCAGGTTGACGCGTCGGATCATCGTGAACCCGCGGAATGGCGGCATATAAGAGATCAGATCATTTACATCGGCAAAGTTTGCGCAGTCCGTATACAACGTTGCAAAATACCGCAGCATCCTTTTTTTGTTCAGTGGTGTGTATTGGAACGGGCGCACGCTGCCAAACGTATACAGATACGGTTTGGTTCCAAAGTTATAAGTCAGATCCTGGCAACAGAGACAGGCTATTGCAGAACCCAAAGACCAGCCAATGATCTCGGTTTCTGCATCAGGATGTTCTTCGTGAAGCTTCATCCATGTCTCACGCACGATGGTCTTGATGGCAAGATACATATCCCCCCAGCCATGATGCACCCGAAGCTGCAGCGGCTCCCCTTCAAAGTCGATCGCTGTGTAATAACGGCTCGCGAATTCAAATATGTTCGCGATCCAGTCGATCGTGTCCAGTGTGCGCTGGAAATGCATCTGGATCACATTGCGGTCTGACTCGTAATGAATCTCGTAATTGACCTCATGCGCAATCCCGAAAAGCTTTCCCCATTTTGTCGTATTGTATTTCACCGCAATATACTTCACCGGATAAGTGACCCGGCCGGTATGCGTATAATCCTCGCTTGTGTTGATGAAATACTCCTCATAAGGAAGCCGTTTGTAATTCATGCTTCAAATCCTTTTCTGTTCTGCCTACTGCTATCCCTTCGGGAGCAGGTGCGACAGTTTCGAGCGATTTCATTATAGCATTTAAGGTCGTAACCATAAATCGAAAAGTATTTTTTCTACTTTGAAAGCTTATCTTCATTTGAAAACTGGAATGCGGTTCCGCGGTCTATTGTGCTATAATTATGCTTAATAAAGTTGAAATCAATATTTATCAGAAAAAACGGAGATAAGGGATGAAAGAAATATCGATTCAGGAAATCGGACCGATCCGGATCGGACAGGCAGAAAACGCAGAAGCTGGCACCGGCTGTACCGTATTTATCTATGATGAAGGCATGCATGCAGGCCTTGATGTTCGTGGCGGCGGTCCTGCATCCAGAGAGACTCCTTTGTTAAGTCCCCTGACGGCAGCACAGAGGATTCACGGGATTGTTCTGGCAGGAGGCAGCGCATATGGTCTTTCTGCCGCAAGTGGTGTCATGCAGTATTTAAGTGAACACGACATCGGATTTGACGTTGACGTGACAAAGGTGCCGCTTGTCGTGCAATCCGATCTCTTCGATCTGACTGTGGGTGCTTCAAATGTTTACCCGGACGAGGCAATGGGATATGAGGCAACCAGGAGAGCTTTTGAAGCGCCGAATTATAAAGACGGCAATTATGGTGCCGGCTGCGGTGCAACCGTTGGCAAACTTTGCGGGATGGAACGCTGTATGAAAACCGGAATCGGAAGCTATGCTGTGCAGGTAGGTGACTTAAAGATTGGTGCGGTAATCGCGCTGAATGCATTGGGCGATGTCTTTGACTGGAAAAACGGGAAACAGATAGCAGGAATGCTGACAGAAGATCGATCCGCATTTGCCAACTCTCCGGATGAGATGCGAAAAAGTTTCGAAAATGCTACAAAACGCTTTGTAGAAAACACGACACTGGGCGTCATCATTACCAATGCGAGATTTCACAAAGGATCTCTCTGCAAGATTGCAGGACTGGGACATGATGGTTATGCAAGATCCATCCGTCCGGTTCATACATCGCTGGATGGCGACAGCATTTACGCCGTTTCGGTGGGAGATGTGATCGCTGACCGGGAGGTTGTCGGATTAATGGCCGCAGAGGTCATCAGCGAAGCAATCATTCGCGCGGTTTATAGCGCTGAAAGCGCTTACGGATTCCCATCAGCAAAAGAATTGACAGATCAAGGGGCTTTTACAGAATGAAAAAAACGACTCACAAGATCCTTCTTATTTTTACTGTCTTATTACTTACCGGCAGTCTGCTCTTCCAACTGAATCTTCCGGTTTATGCGGAAGAAGAGATTTCTGTCTCCGGCGAAACAACATCCGAAGAAATCTCCGAAACGGAACACAGTTCATTCGGCAGCGAGATGCTTACCGCCGCCAAAGACCGCTATGGTTTAAACAGGCGCAGTCTCCTTCGGAATGCAGATCCGGATACACCTTCTCATTCCAATCGGATCCTCGAATATGCTTCCATGCCATATACAGGAAACGCGTACATCGTTGCCTTTCATGTTGATTTTCCGAATACGCAATTTGAAGAAGGAGATACGGAAGAGGCTCTGCAAAAAGCGATCGGCGTGGACCTGAATGGCACCGCTTACGAATCTTTATACAATGATCAATACGCAAATGTGAATGGTTATTATCAGCGTGCGTCCTATGGAAAGCTGGCTGTTTCCGGTAATACCTTTTCTTATACCGCTAAAAAAGCCAAAGACGAATATGTGGACAGCGCCGAGCTGTTCAAGGAAGTCCTGGACGCGTTCGATCCAACCATTGATTTCAGCCAGTATGATGCGGATCAGGATGGCAGGATCGACTGTATCTACCTTCACATCCCATATGACGTAAATGATGAATGGGGCACGATCTGGTGGCCAAACTGTTCCACGCTGCAATATGACGACTTATGGTATGACGATGTTATGGCGGCTTCCCGCGTGATCATCAGCCGGAAGTTGAATGCCGAAGATGGGGATGGTGTGCGGACACTCATTCATGAGACCGGACACGCCATGGGCTTCCCGGATTACTACTCCTATAGCAGCGATCCGGATCCTGCCGGCGGCAGCAATCATCTTAGCGGCATTCTGTCTTTTGATATGATGGACTCCGACTCCGGTGACCATAACGGCTTTTCCAAATGGCTTGCCGGCTGGCTCACGGAAGCCGATGTGACCCGTGTTGTCGCGAATGAAAACGGTGTGGTTGCGACAAGAGACGGAAGCCCGGTGGGCACCATAAATGAGGATGGTTCCGTGACGCTGGATCTTGCCAGTTTTGACTCGGATACGCTGGAAGAAACCGGCGGAATCATTATCGTTGGAAACGATGATAATGCTCCTTTCTCCCGCTATTTCATGATCCAGTATGATACATTCGCCGGAAACCAGAAGGTCTACTACGGAAACGACAATCCGCTTCCTTCCGGTTTTCGTGTGTTCCGTGTGCAGGCAGACCTGGATGAATATGGGCAATTAAAGCACTCGAATACCACTGACCCACTTTATGATAAACTGATCGAACTGGTTGATCCGGATTACAAATCAGATCACATCTCTGCTTTTTCTCCTTACGTGCCAAACGGTTTCGGACAAGACTCTTATACCTGTATGTTTTATGGTGGTTCTACCCTGACACCTGTAACCGCGCCATCCACCAATTTCCGTGATAATATCGATGTCGGATTTACCGGTATTTCCATCGAATTTCTGGAATCTGGTGAAACAAGCGGAACGCTGAAGATCTCCTATTCCGAAGACGATAAGCCGGAAGAAAAACCTCTGGAAATCGAGCTGACCGAAGGGACTGCTTTCCCTGGCGCATTCAATGTGACTCTGAAAGGGAATCAGAATCTGGTCTTTGGTATTTATGGAGCCCAGGGAATCTCTGCCGCCATCATGGACGGGGAAGAATTCATCATGAGTGATTCTATGACAGATTATTCCCTTGATGGCGATACCATTCATGCAACATTTCATTTTGACACAGACCATCTGATAAACGGCCGAACGGTCCTCATCCGCGTCAGAGCAGGCGCGTTTGATACCGGAAACGATGACGAGTGGTCAGAGCGTTTTGAATTTGAAGTCCCGATCACTCCACTTCTTGCCGACCTTTCCGAATCCGGTCTTGTGGAGGATACCGTCGCGGAGGATATGGGCCATGTCCTTTCTCCAATCCAACGTGCAGAAGACGGTTCTTATTATTTCTATGGTTTTGCCGGCGCATTCCTTCCAATGTCTACTACGGATGTTTATAAATATACGTTCACAGAGGAAGATCCTGCAAACGTTACGCAAGTGTTGCTGGAATCTGAGAGTGATGAACGCTCCGCTGCAGTGAAATATCTCAGCGATGTTTACTATGTGCAGGAAACCGAAGGCGTTTCCACCGCTCCGGAAAATGCAGAATTAGAAGATTATCCGCTCATTTTGGATGCCGTGAAGATCGGGGATTATTATTACACCGTCTCCTTCCGTGAATATGATTATACTTCCAGTGAACCAAACCGGATGGCCATCAGTAAACTGGATGCAAACGGAAAACTGATCGAACAGATAATCCCTGCCGGAGATGAAATCCCGCAGAATCCGGAAACCTCTTCCCGTGTGCGGATCCTGGTTGGACCGAATGAAAAAATTGCGGTCCTTCTGTTCCGTCCATTCCAGGACAGAGGGACAAACCTGAGTGGTCATATGGCAACCTTCTTCCTTGACCAGGACCTGAACGTAGAAGCTCGTCTGGATAATTATTCCACCGGATGCGGCACCTGGCTGGAGGATGGCCGGTTCATTTCATTCGGCCAACGGACAAAAACCACGATGGATGAAATGGATGCCGGGATCATGCGTTTAGATATGATCTGCTACGATATTACAACTGTGATCGATCCTGCCCCG
>JAFZKG010000009.1 GCA_017553695.1 Lachnospiraceae bacterium | reverse complement strand
TAACTGGGAAGGCCATGATGACCTGCGGCAGATTGCGCTGAACATGGTCCCGCATTATGGGAATAATGATCCGTATGCAGATGAAGAGATGACTTACGTGATGAATCTGTATTATGATATCACCCGTGCGTTTTCAACCTGCAGGTGCACTACCTACAAGTGCGGAACCTTTGGGGCTTCTGACCATGTGGTGCAGGGTGAGATCACCTGGGCGACTCCGGATGGCCGTAAGACCGGTGAGCCGATCGCAGACGCCTGCAGCCCTGCACAGGGACGGGATAAGAATGGCCCGACCGCCGTGCTTACCTCTGCCACACAATTCGCGCAGTGCCATCTGATGGATGGCATGGCGCTGAACCTGAAAATCCACCCGACGTCCCTGCAGGGGGATGAGGGCATTACTAAACTGGAGGATCTGACGAAGACCTATTTCCAGAAAGGCGGCATGGAGGTCCAGTACAATGTGGTCGATGGCGAGACGCTGCGGAAGGCACAGGCGCACCCGGAGGACTATAAGAACCTGGTGGTCCGCATCGCCGGTTTCTCCGCATACTTTGTGGATATGACCACGGAAATGCAAAACGATATCATCTCACGTGCGGAACACAGAGTGTAAATTCAAATAAGAACACGCGCCCATGGAACTTCATGGGCGTATTTTTTTAATACTCGCAGATGTGTACCACCTTGTTTACATGGCTAATCGCAGATTGTTTAGATTACCCATGTATAAAAAGAACGCCTGGTACATGGCAAATTAGCAATTATCGATATTAGCCATGTATATAATAGTCTCTTTGTACATGGTAAATCGATAAATAACAAAAATACCCATGTATAAAACAGTCTATTTGTACATGGGTAATTATACTTTGACGAGATTTCCCATGCATAGAACAATCATTTTGTACATGGTAAATCAGCGATTGTTGAGATTTCCCTTGTATTAAGGCCTTTTGTTGTACATGGCAAATCATATTTTAACACGATTACCCATATAAAAAAGCTCGAAGAGCTCGAGGCATTGCCCCGGGCTCTTGTTTCATAAGAATGTGCCTACTTGCGCAAGTAGAGGATTTATATATCCGCAGAGCGCTGTAAACTGTCCAGAAACCGTTCTGTATCTCCGCCGGCTTCGCAGACGGCATTTCCAGCAACAGGCGGCGTCAATGACAGACGCGGTCCGCAGGAGACAGTCCGGAGGGTGGCGATTCCAGGATGGTATGCCCAGCGGCTCAGACCGCTTGCTTTGGCGTATGGTTCCTCCATGCACTCTTCTGAAAAATTCCGCAGGGTTCGGATCTCGCATCCCTGAGAGCTGAGCGTTTCCACCCACGCTTGCGAAGACCGGGTCAGAAAAACGCTCTCTATCTCTTTTTCTGCGTCATCCGCGGAAAAGTCGACAGCATCGAAAAGACCGGAACTGCGAAGTTTCTCCGCATCAGCATTTGTGAGAAATACCATGCCGTCAGAGGTGGTGTAGATGCGGTCATACATGCCCCAGCCTTTTGCATCCGGACCGGCTGGTTCATCCCAGACTTTCCCTTCATATCCGATCATATATGGTACCTGCGCCAGGGTTGCGGTGCGGGAGAGACATGCTTGAATCCGCTGGCCCTCACCGGTCCGCATCCGATGATAGATTGCAAGCAGAACACCGATGGCAGAGTACTGGCCTGTGAGGTTGTCGCAGACGAGAAGAGGAATGGTCTCCGGCTTGATGCCGCCACCATAGCGACAGGTGATCCCGGCAACAGCCTCGCCGAGATCTTCATGGCCGCGCTCCCATTCACGCCAGCCACCGAGGGAATGGACGTTGAGCTGGGAGAGAATGATCTCCGGATTCTTTTCCCGTAGTTGTTCCTCTGTGATGCCGAGACGTTCATACACGCCCTGGGAGAAATTGCAGTGGAACACATCGCTTTCCCGGATCAGTTTGTCCAGGATTGCCTTGCCTTCTTCCGATTTCAGATCCAGATAAGTTGTATATTTGCCATTATTGACCGCCTCGTGACCGACCATGGCAATCGTGTTTTCATAAGTACGCGGATTATTGATCTTGATGACCTCGGCGCCATATTCTGCAAGGATCCGGCCGCAGATCGGTCCGGCGAGCACCTGACAGAAATCGAGTACGCGGATCCCGGCAAGCGGTGGAGCGATACCTTCGGTTCCGAGATGAAGCTGCGGGGCGGTGCGTGTTTCCAGATCCTTCAGGATCTCCTCCCGGTCCGCATCCGGAAGATGCCGTGGAGAGGCACCGGCACAGTCCCCGGAGCCAAGCATCAGCGAAGGGACGCCAGGCTGCATCGTCTCACCAAGAAGCGGATCCTTTACCGGAATGACCGACCGGCTGTCGATCGCAGAGCGATCCCGAATCCATTCTTCCGCGGTCTGGGCAGCAACGACACCCGCCTGATAGTCTTCCTGTGCCGTCCGCTCCCATTCCAAAGCCGTTTTGCTTGCGACCAGCTTCCGTAATTCCTGATCTTCCTCCGGCGTCAGTTCTTTGTGTGTTGCCCATTCTTCCGGGATAAATGCTTCGACCAGCTGCTTCACGCCCCTTGGCGGAGGCGTGATCTGGATATAACGACCGTCTTTCGTCGGATACTTTGCGAGGTACTGCACCAGTTCGTAATCGCGGACGACGCGCGGGCCATTGTTCTCCATCGGTGGCAGTGGTAAACGCGGAGCGGTCCCGTTGATCCCCTGCACTTCAAAGCAGGCATCATATAGAGGGGTCTCAACGCTTTGGCCTTTCCCGCTCTTTTCCCGGACGATCAGTGCTGCCAGGATACTGTGTACGGCCTGGGCAGCCGCGAAGATGGAAGCAAGCATAAGGGCATTGAATCGTGTCTTCGGACTCATGCCTTTGTACAGTCCGGATTCAGCGGCTATGATCCCTTCCCATCCGCGCAGACCTGCGCGTGTGTCACGCTCGGAGAAACCCGGGATCGAGCAATAGATCAATGCCGGGTTCGAAGCATAAAAATTCTCTTTCCCAAGGCCGAACCGCCGCATCACACCTGGACGGAAATTCTCGATCACGACATCAGCAGTCTCAATAAGACGGTAGGCTATGGCATGATCATCCGGATCGTTCAGATCCAGTACAATGTTTTTCTTTCCGCGCATCAGAACCGCATTTGCTTCATATGCATTCCAGCGCGGTCCTCCCGGCGGATCTACATGGATCACGTCCGCACCATAATCAGATAAGATCATTGCAGCCATCGGCCCGGCGATGTATTGACCAAAGTCGATGATACGTAAGCCTTTTAAGGTTCCTTTTTCCATATTTCCATCCGCTCCTTTCCAATATCGGTCACTCTCAAAGCAGGATTACTTTCCGTATTCCATTTAATTATATACGAAAATCCACGCATTTGCAGGCGCATGTGTTACAATAGAAAAAAAGTATTGGAGGTTATTGTTATGCAACCAAATCAAATTACCGGAATGTTATCCGCCTTTCGTCCTCCACTGTGCTTTGAGTTGACAGGCAAAGAACTTTACATGGATTTCGATGACGGCTATGACCGCACTGTGACCTTCAAGGATCGTAAAATCCTTTCTTTCGGCCGGGTAGGCGAAGAGAAGGAGTTTCCTTACGAATGCATGAAGATTGCAGACAAATGCTACTACGTGAACTTCGAGGATCCGACCATGACTCCAAGAACGGCCATCACACTGGTACTGGATCTGCAGACCTGGCTTGTGACCCTCGCTTTGGGATATGTGGGCACAAACCCGAAATTCCCGGGGATCCCATCCATCGAATATGTATTCGGCGCGATCCGTCGCGAGGATGGCACCTTCTCCCACACCCGCCATGGCTATACCACAGATCTGGTTGGCAAGGCCGTCAGCTGGAACTATGGCTATTTTGATATCGCGCATATTTACGCGACCGAACATTACTACCGTGTCACATTCAGTGCACGTGGTCTCGCGCGTGTTTACAAAGGCAGACCGGACATGCGTTCCGGTTCCACCCAGACGCGTTACACCGAGCCAGGTGACACCTACGAAGATTACTGCTCACCGATCAAGATCCGTGACCACATTTATCTTGCGTGCATTCTGGAAACTGTCAAGGCAAGAGCGATCGGCAACGGCAACAGCATGCTGATACTGATGAATCTGGATGAAATGCATGACGTCGGCCGGTCCTTCGGTTCCAACCGTGAGGGCGGCACCGGAAACAACACGCTGGGTGCATTCGGTGTATTCGTAGACGCAACAGAAGTACTGGCTAAGAAGAGCTCCCTGTTCATCCGCTAAAAGAACGGGATAAGGAAAAGGTGATAAACATGAGTAAAAAATTATTTGATTATATTTCCAACGAGGGCAAGAACGTTTTTTTCGGCGTGCCGACCACAGAAGAATTGACCGGCAGGGAAGCTCTCCTTCCGGACGGTGAGAAGATCTGTTTCGGGAACGAGATGGCGATCAAGTGCGACGATGATCTGTTCCTCGCTGATATGGCAGGCAGGATCCTGCTGGTAGAAGAGCAGGAAGACCTGAGTCTTAAGGCGCTGGACGCAGAAAAGGCAGCTGCCGGTGCTACAACAATTCCGGAAGAACTGGAAGGCTGGGAGACCGACCTTAGTTTTGCATCCGGATTTGTGCTGACCGGACTTTTCGCTGATGGCAAACTGAAACTGACACCATCGCCGGAACCAGAGATTCCGGAAATGTTCGCCGGGATGAAAAACCCGGAAAAGGAAAAGGAGCCGGAGATTCTGCCGGACCCGGAGACATACGCATTGGAAACCGTCGTTACCGGCGAAAAGCGGTATTTATTCCGCTTCCCGGAGACCGGCGAAGTTGTCTTCTTTAACGCACGCCGCTTTTTGCTTTACGCATTGATGGGCGGCCGCACCATTACCGGCTTCGTGGAGATCCCGCCGAAAGAGTGACGCGAAGGCAGGTGACAGAGAACTGGTTTCGTCACCTGAAAGAAACAAGAAGAACCCGGGGAGCAATCCCCGGGTCTTTGTGTACATGGGATGCAGAAAAAGTTGATAAATGACACCTGCTCATCTATGATGATTTCAGAATAACGAGGAATGACAGGAGCGTGTAGGAATGAAAATAGCGGTCATGAATGCAACTAAGGTCTCAATTGCACCAGTGGATCTGGCAGCAAAACAGTTCCCGGAAGTTCAGGTCTTTCATTTTATGGATGAAGGGATGTCATGGCTCGGGAAACAGGAAGGCGGGATCAGTGATCAAAACATAAACCGGATGGTCCGGCTGATCCGCAGCGCCGAAGAATTGGAAGCGGATGGGATACTCCTGTCCTGTACGATCTTTTCGCCATATATCGACCGCCTGCAGGAATGCACGAAGCTCCCGGTTGTGGCAGCGGATATAGGCGTTTTCGAAAAGGCAGCTCAGCAATACCGGAAGATTGGAGCCGTTGTGTCATTCGCCCCGACGCTGGAGAGTGTCGCGTGGGTCGTAGATCGATGCCGACAGCGGGTTCGATCAGACTTTGATGTGGAGATCCACTTTGCAGAAGGCGCAATGGAGGCGGCTGCAGCAGGAGATGAAGCAAAACATAATCAGCTCGTTTATGAGGCCGCTGCCTCATTTCGGGATAAAGAGGCCATCGTGCTGTCACAAATGTCTCAGGTCCGTGCGCTATCCCTGTTTGAGGATTATCCGATTCCGGTGATGACATCTCCGTCGGTAAGTCTGGGAATGCTGATCGAGAAAATAAAGCAGAACGGAAACATTGATACGAGCGGGGCCTTATAATAAAGGAGTTGAAAAACCAAATGAAAAAAATAATCGGAAATGGACCCGGATATCCACAACACATCGGAATGGTCTCTCCGCAAAGTATATGAATACTGAATCATTATATAATTGAATATATTTAATAATTATGATATTATAATCGTGCATATCTATGTAGTAATAAAACAGGG
>JAFZKG010000039.1 GCA_017553695.1 Lachnospiraceae bacterium | reverse complement strand
ATAATATACGCTTTCCGCGTAATCACGCATATGGATCAGCGACGCGCTTTCCACGTGATCGATCGCGCGGATCTCGTCGAGGATGCGCTCGTCGAATTCCGGGATTCCATCCGGCACGGTTTCATAACTGAAGTCCATCGCCCAGCCGTTCCGGTAGACGCGGATGGACACCGTGTTGGTGCCGTCGCCGATGAGGTTGTTCTTAATCTGCTCGTTCGTACCGGTGATCGTGGATACAACGGCGATGACCGCTGCCACTCCGACAATGATCCCGAGCATCGTCAGGAAACTCCTCAGCCGATGCGACCATATTCCTTTTAATGATAATTTGATATCTTCACCCATATTATTTGCTCAGCCACGCAGTGCGTGATGCTGTCGTTTCTTAGTATTTATACAACTCCATCAGGTCTTCCTGGCGGACAGCCGGCGCACCGGCATTTGCCCCGCTGCCGTACGGGAATGCAATATAATCATCCATGCTCAGGCCTCCCTTGATCTCGATTTCCGAGCCATAGATATTCTTGCCGGTCTTGACGTAACGTTTCTGGATGCGGTTGCCGTCAGCCACCATCACATAGTGACCCTTCTCGTCGCTCCGCACAAACATCATCGGCAGATAGAAATTCTCTGTTCCATCCCCATCCGAGACCAGCGTCACCTGACAATACTCGCCCACCGTCATCTCGGCCGTCGGATCATCCACCACCGCGTTCACCGGATAATAAGAATTATTCGGATTACCGCCATAATAATACCCGCTGCCGGATGAAACCGGGATCATCTCGATCTCCGTGATCGTTGCCGTAACAGACGTGCCGCTCTCATATGCGTAGACCTGCTCCGAGTCGCCAACCTTCACTTTGTCCAGTTCCAGTTCGCCCACGTAGGTGGTGACCACAAAGTTCTCGGTGCCGCGCACCGTTACGATCACGTCGCCCTCCGTCGAAATTGCCGGATCATTTACTTCCGTGACCACGCCGCTGATCGTCGCTTTTACTTCGCCGCTCTCGGCCGTCAGCTGATCGCGCTGCAGCGTGATCCGTGCCAGAAGCAGATCCTTCTCCGCCTCCGTTGCCTCGCGATTCATATCCGATACCATCCGCGCCAGTTCAGCCCGGCTGTACATGAAGTTCTCGGTCTCGTCGTAGCCCGGATAATGCGTGATCACTTCGTAGCGTTCATACTGGACAGGCTCGTGGAATGTGATCTCCGCATAATATTGATTTTCCGTGTCCGTTTTCAGAATCCCCTGCGTCCCGTCGAAGGAAAGGATGTCGGAAAGGATCCAGTCTTTCTGGATGGCATCTTTCTTCACCCGATGATAAGTCGGCTCGGTCGATGGCTCAGGAGTATCGCCCGACGGCTCCGCCTCCTCGTCAGCAGAATCACCCGGGTCTGGTGTGTCATCCGCATCAAATGTGTCGTTCGGATCAGTCTCATCCGCTGCATCGGCATCATCAGATGGCTCCTCTGTCGTCACTTCTTCATATACATAAACCGATTCCGGAATCTGCTTACCATCGATCGTGACGATGCCGAAGTTCCAGTCGTCCTGATACAGGATCAGGCGGCAGGTCCAGCCCTCTTCGCGGAGCTTCTTCAAAAAGCTCTGCTCGATCACAGTTTCCGGCGTGATCATAAATTCCCACTCACGGATTTTCTCTTCCTGCTGCTCTGTCTCGTCCGTTTTCGGTTTGGTTTCTGTTTTTGAATTCTTCTTTTTGTCGGTCTCTTTTTCCTTTTCCGGCTCGAGGTCTTTCTCTGTCAGCTTTTTCCTGATCGGCAGTTCGCCGTGGTCGATCGTCTCCTCATATGGCTGCGGCGCTTCCTCGGACGGACGCAATGACGAGTAATAGGATGCCATGCGCCTTGCACGCTCGATCCGGGCTTCCTGTACCGCGATAGCGGCCTCATCGGAAAGCAGTGTCAGCTGATACTCTGCCGCATCATAAACCAGCAGGACGTCGCCCACCGAGATCTCCTGCCCTACGTGCACCGGAACCTGCTCCACCAGTGCGTTGCGCAGCCGCACATTCTGCACGCGGCCGGTTGTTACGAAACCGGTATATTGCGAACTGTCGCCCCAGTACATGTCGTAGACCATGTTCACCGGGAAGACACTTACCTTTTTATTTTTATTCAGCATGCGCACCAGAAAAAGAGCTGCTGCCACAAGCACCACAGCTACCGCCACTATAATAATGATACGGATCCTCTTTTTCTTCATTGCAATTCTTTCCTGATCACGCTTGCTGCGTCATCTCAACCTTTTATGTTCACTGATCGTCTGCTCCGTTTCCCCTTCCAGGATCCGGCCGTCGCGGATCAGTACTCTTCGTTTTCCAAACTCGGCGATCTCCGGTTCGTGAGTGATCATGATGATCGTGATCCCCTCCTGATTCAGCGCCGAGAACAGTTCCATGATCTGGAATCCGGACGTGGTGTCCAGCGCGCCGGTCGGCTCATCGGCCAGCAGGATCTTCGGATGATTGACCATTGCCCGCGCAATTGCGACACGCTGCTTCTGCCCGCCGGACAGCTGATTCGGATAGAAATCCAGGCGGTCGCCCATGCCCATTTTTTCCAGCGCTTCCTTCGCGCGCTGCATCCGCTCCGCCTTCGGCACACCTGCATATAACAGCGGCAGCGCCACGTTCGCCTGCGCCGTCTCCTTCGGCAGAAGGTGGAAGGTCTGGAATACAAAACCGATCGTCTTGTTGCGGATATCCGCCAGCTGATTCTCGGTTTTGCCAGCGATCGCCTCGCCATCCAGATAATAGTCGCCGGACGTCGGCACATCCAGGCAGCCGATGATATTCATCAGCGTACTCTTGCCGGAGCCGGACGGCCCCATGATCACAAGGTATTCGCCCTCTTCCACTTCCAGATCGATATCAAATAGGACTGGCACCGGAAAGCCGTCGTTGTTGTAGCTCTTATTCACTTTTTCCAGTTTCAAAAGTGACATTTATTCCTTTGTCTCCTCGCCGACGTTCGCGCCATCATAAATCATGCCCTCGCCGCCGTCGAACACACCGTAGTCACCGTCCTTGCCATAATCGTCAGCATAGTCTTCGACGTATTCTTCATAGTCGACGTAATCTTCATTATCATAAGTCATCACAGTCGTGGTCGGCATGCCTGCCTTGCAGTCCGAAGATGGCCATGCCACATACTCATCTGCGCTGATGCCGTCCTGGATCTCGAACATATCCAGTTCTGCGTCATAAATTCCCAGCGTGACTTTGCGCATTTCAAGCTTTGCGCCGTCTTTCTTCGCCGCCCAGATCACCGGCTCGTCGTTTTCCGTATAAGCCACAAAACCGCTGCTCAGCCAGATGCCGTCCTTCGAATTGCCCTGCCCGCGGTCGAGCTCGATCGTCACGTGCTGCCCCAGCATCAGCCCCTCGGTGATGTCCAGATTCACATAGAAGGAATACTTGCTGGAAGATTCCCCGCTGTCGTATCCGTAGTAATAATCGTTGTTGTTCTGCTCCGTCGACTGGGTGTTGATGGATGCCACCGTGCCGTGCCAGATCTGCTCGGTGTCCACGCGCGAGCGGATGATGACCGGCAATCCCTGTGAAAGTTCCGCTATATGCTGCTCGCCGACGCTGCCCTTGACACGCAGGTCGCCTTCCGCCGTCACGACCATGAACACGTTGCCCTCGTTTCCCTGTATGTCGCCGTTGCGGATCGCATTCTCATCATTGATCTTCTGCACCGTGCCGTTCAACGGCGAGGTGACGGTGGATTTGTCGATCGCGCTCTGATATGCGGTGATGTTTGCCTGCTTGGTCTTGATATCATACTGATATTGCGCGATGTCCGCCTGCAGCTGCTGGATCTGCGCGGAGTACTCGAGCTGTTCCGACGCCGGCAATGTCGACATCGTCGCACGCAACTGATTGATCTCCTCGCTGCTGTTCTGGATCATCGTGTTGTACTTCTCAATCTCGATCGACATCTGATCGATATCAAGCCGCAGCGTATCGGTGTTATACGAGAACAGCGGCGTGCCCGATTTCACCTTCGTGCCTTCGGTCACATACACTTCCTCGATCTGACGGGAGAGATCCAGTTCGATATTCTCCGAGCGCTGCGTTTCCACGACACCGCTGAAGCGGTTCGAGAACGTATCGGTGCCCATCAGACTCCTCACGCTCTGTACGTAGATCTTCTTGCCCCGGTCGGAGGCCTTCCCCGCAAAGATCAGGATCAGCACCACCGCTGCAATGACCACGGCTGCAATGATGCACCCGATCAGGATTCTCTTCTTTTTATTACTCATCTTCTGATTATTCTCTTTCAAAAGAATGCCCTCGCTAAAAAACTCTTATCAAAAAAACGGGCTGATCGAAATCAGCCTGTTCATTCTATCATATTTTCGACAATTAGGAACCTTTTGTGGAAGAGTTCGCAAAATATTCACAGAATTAGAAATATCGTCCTTAACCGCAAATCGTATGGTATGCAGCCCGCATTTTCCGCTAATCGTATTTATACGCGTGGAATGCTGACGGCACCGCATAGTGTTCTTTCTGCTCGTCGCGGTCTACGAAGATAAGGCGTTCTTTCCGGCGTGTTTCGGTCTGCTCTTTGGTTGCGAAGGCCTCTTCCTCCACCAGCAGATGGTACGCGATCATATGCCACTCCACGTGGGAGAAGATATGGACCGAATCCGGCAGCCGCTTGATCCGAAGCGGTGCGTAGCCCATGTCACGCACATACTGCAGCGCTTCGTTCTCCGAGAAATGTCCCTCGTGATTCGGATATTCATAGAGCCCGGCGAGCAGCCCTTTTGCCGGACGCTTGCGGATGGCCACTTTGTCGCCATCGCGGATCAGCAGCACGGTCTTCTCTTCGATCCGTCTGGCTTTCGCCTTGGTCTTATATGGAATCTTGTCGATCTTGCCCTCAGCCCGTGCGCGGCAGAGATCCTTCCACGGACACAGTTCGCAGTAAGGCTCGCCGTTCGGCACGCACACGATCGCACCGAGTTCCATCAGTGCCTGGTTGAGTGTCCCCGGAGCGATCTGCTTCGGACAGACCTTCTGCATCAGATCTTTTAATAATGCTTCGGCTTCTTTTTTGAATGCCGGCTTTGCAATGTCACTATCATCCGCGCTCACACGCGTCAGGATGCGGAGAACATTTCCGTCCACGGCCGGGACCGCTTTGCCATACGCGATGGACGCGATCGCTCCGGCGGTATAGGAGCCGATGCCTTTCAGTTTCAGGAGCGTTTCATAATCATCCGGGACTTTGCCGCCGTAATCTTCCATCACCTGCACAGCCGCCTGATGCATGTTGCGGACGCGGCTGTAATAGCCGAGCCCTTCCCAAAGTTTCAGATAGCGGTCTTCCGGACAATCGGCCAGAGCCCTGACATCCGGCAGCGCCTTCAGGAAGCGCGCGTAATATGGCTTGACCGCCTCCACACGCGTCTGCTGCAGCATGATCTCCGAGACCCACACCTGGTACGGCGTCGGGTCCTCCCGCCACGGAAGCTCGCGCGCGTTCTTTTGAAACCACTCGCCGAGCGGTGTGATCAGTTGTCTCAGATCAAAATCTTTCAGCATGAGGTCATTATAGCATGAACAGTGCGATTTGCGCGGGCGCTTTCATTCTTTATTTCTCTGCAAACAGATTCAAAAACTGATCGCCCACCAGCAGCTGCGCGATATTATCATTCTGCGGATTCCGGATTGCCGGGATATGCAGATTCGCCGCATTCTCCGAAAAGGCCTCGAACGCCGAAGTGACATCGCCATCAGCCGCGTCGCCGGCCGATGCATCATCGGCATCATCTCCCACTACGATAAACAGATCATAGCCGCCGGCCACGAGATCCTTCAGCTCAATGTCGGTCGTCCCGACGTAAGCATTCTCTGACGGGATGCGGATCACGATTGCCTCTTTTTCAATGCCTGCCGGGAGCACAGCATCCGCAGGAGCCAGGAGATATTTGACCACGCCACGCTTATAGATGTTTTCCTGCGCAGCCTCAGTCGTCATTGCCTTTGTCAGATAACTTTCCGGATCTGACACAGCCGCGGATCCCGCATCGGCATCCGATGCATCTTTCATCTTCATCTCCAGCAGGTAGATGCCGCTCTGGTATTCGAACAGGCGGTATGTATCACTGCTCTCCAATGCATCCGATTCGTGAGCAGCGATCCCCGGGATAAACGGAGCCACATCATCCAGTCCGGTGTTGCGCAGGAGTGCATACGGATCGGCATCGCCGTCGCTGACATACACAAAGATCTCATACTCGATCTCGTGGGCCTCGGACATCCGCGTCGTCAGAGCCTGGATCATGTTGTTTGCGTTCAAAGTAACTGGGATCGACGCGAAAGATGTGCCCTCGCCATGCTCGCAGTCGTACTGCACGCCGTCGATCTTAATATAGGAATAAGAATCGCTTCCGAACACGATGGTCGCATATGGCACGCCATCGATCGTCGCAATGCTGTTGCAGGAGATCGATACTCTGCCGGTGCCGCCCTCAAAGGAAAACTTATCCGGAACAATGACCACGTCCTGCCTGCTCGATCCGGACCCGCCAGACGGCGTCTTCCCGCCGCCGCAGGCTGCAAGCACAATAACCATGCATATAAGCAATACAATGGCTGTCAGTTTTTTCATTTGCACTCCTTTATTCATCCGCGGATGCCATCCAAGCGCGGATCTTCTCCGTCATCTTCCGCGCGCCGGAATGATCTTTCCCGCTCGCGGTCACGCCGATCACAGTATTATCCTTCCGGACGATGCCCGGAAAATAAAAATCACAAAGTGACTTCTCATGGCTCACATTGACCGGGATGTGCCGCTCCCTGCACCACTGCCCGATCTTCACATTCAGTTCTTTATCATTCGTCACTGCTAGAACGATGTCCGCGCTGTCAAGATCTTCCGGCGCAAACGCTCTTTCCTCGATCACGAGATTCGAATGTGCAGCCGCCAGATCAAATACCTCCGGCGCGACATCCTTTGCGATCACGCGGATCGTGCCTGCAAAATCCAGGAGGGAGGCGATGCGACGCGACGCGATCTTTCCGGCACCGGCTACCACAACGTTTTTCTCAGACAGATCCACGAACAGCGGAAAATACAATGGTTCACTCATTTATTTCTTCCTTGCTTTCTTAATAATGAAATTCAGCACGCCTCCCACAATCAGGATCGCTGCCGCGATGAGCAACACCTTCTTGGCTGCCTCCTGCGGAACGCGTCCCTTGGAACCGACGGTCATGGAATAAAACGTCAGCTCATAGCGGATCTCCACTGGCTCGCCCATGGCGGTCGTATCAGCGATGACCGGAAAGGCCTCATCCATGCAGACGATCGGGATCTCGAACGTAGAGTTGCCGCCGTCCTTCGTCAGATTGTAGAAGGTCTTGTCACCGATGATCATGTAGTCATAATAGGCGCTGCTCCAGAGCAGTTTTGCGTACGCCTTGCCGTCGCGCACGATGAGCCATGTCGGCGAACTGATGCTGGCTCTGCCGCTGCCGCCGATCATGTTCACCTCAATGGAATACTCCCCGTCTGGATAGTTGATGTCAACGGCAACCGGATCGCCCTTCAGCAGTTCGGCATTCTCTTTCACCTGATCCGGATCGGAATCCGGATCTTCTTCGTTCAGAAGTTCGCTCCCTGAATTATGATAAAGGATCTCCGCTGCCGTCGCGTTGTCAGCGCCGTATGCCTTGATGGCCTCCTCGATCAATGCAAAATCCGGCAGGTCGATCAGCAAAGCGTCCTCCGGAAGAGAGGATGCGTCGAACACGATCTTCCGGTCATACCATTTTTTGCGGGCCTTACTGAAAGCCGCGCAGTCGATTTCTTTATTCAGCGCTTCCACCGGGATGGTGAAAACGGTCTGCTTGTTCACTTCTTTAAAATCGATGAGTTCGGATTTTTTCGCAGCCACCGCGTCTTTGGCGGTACCCATGTAGACGTTCAGATAACTCATACTCGGGATGGTGATCTTCGCCGTCATCTGCCCGTCTTTCACGATCAGTTCCGCCTTCGCGATCTTAAAGTACTGCGAATTGGAGGTGGCGGTGACTTCATATGTGCCGTCCGCGACATCCTGCGCATAAACCGGCGTCATACCGTAGCGTCCGGCGTGTCTGCCGCGGATATACATCTGGATCTTTTTCACAGATTCCCAGTACTCTGCATCTTCTTCGGATAAGGACTCTTCTTCCGTTCCATCATCGATCACGGAATCATCCGGCGGCTCCTCGTCATCGCTTGCAATGGCCGCAGACCCGGACGTCGTGTCGGATGCAGACGTGCCCGCTCCACTGCCAGAGGTATCATCTCCAAAAACAGGCAGGGCAAATAACGATATTAGCAACAGCATAATACCGATCAGGATCGCGATTTTATTTGCTCTGTCAGATACTTTCATTCCAAAGCCTTTTTTGCGTGCTCCACATACATCCGGCGGATCGCTTCGTACTCACCCAGACCTTTCACGATGCAGGTCACTTCCGGACCAAGCTTACCAATCTGGTTTTTCCAGGAATCGTCATCATCGCCGGCCATGTCATTGTTGGCATGATCTCCGGCCACGATCAGAAGCGGCTGCAGGAATACCTGACGCGGTTTCCGATCCGCTACTTTCGCAAGCACCGGGGCGATGCCCGGCTCAAACTCCACGGTTCCGACACAGAGATTGGAATGGCCCGCCTCCGCACAGAAGTCATTGATCCTCTCATACACCGGGATCTTTGTCTCGGAGCTGCCATGCCCCATGAAGACTGCCATTTCATCCTCTTTCAGGTCGCCGGTGATCTCTGCCAACGTCGCAGAGAACGAACGGATGTCCTCCTCATTCTCCATCAAAGGACGTCCGATCACGGCTTTCTCTAACGCATCCATCCGCGGTTCCAATGCAGCCACCACTTTATCAAACTCGCCTCCGGCCAGCATATGCGTCGGCTGGATCAGCACATCTTTGATGCCGTCTTCCGCCATCTGCTCCAGCGCCTCCTCCGGAGACAGGATCACGAGTT
>JAFZKG010000038.1 GCA_017553695.1 Lachnospiraceae bacterium | reverse complement strand
TGGGAGAATTCGTCCAGGCCTGCTACCGGAGCAGTACGGCTGTTTTAGGGCTTGCGCTGATCCAGAATATCTACGGCAGCACCGGAATGGCGGGCATGATGGTCTTAGGGGCTGTGCCGCTTTATAACGTGTATGCGGTCATTGTCCTGCAGACGGAGTCTCCGATCAACAAAAAAGGGGAAAAGAACATCCAGAGAGCGCTAAAGGGGATCGTGACGAACCCGATCCTGATCGGCGTCATCCTTGGTCTTGTAGCATCTTTGATCAACATCAAATTTCCGACGATCATTGATACCTCATTAAATTACGTTGCCCGGATCGCAACTCCTCTGGCTGTCATCTGCATCGGCGGGGAATTCAGTTTCCAGAATGCATTTAAGAGCATAAAAAAGAGCAGCCTGGCTGCATTCGTCAAGATCGTCCTTCTTCCGCTCGTGTTTGTTCCGATCGCGATCCTGATGGGATTTACTACGGAAAAGCTGGTCGCGATCCTCGTGATGCTGGCCGGCCCGACGACGCCTTCCTGCTTCATCATGGCAAAACAGTACGGATACGAAGGAACCATAACGTCCAGTGCCGTCGTTCTTACAACGCTGTTCTCATCCGTTACGTTAACGTTATTCATCCTGATCCTCAGGTCTATGGGATATATTTAAAATGTCATTGCAGCTCATAACAGGTGATACGAATTCCGGAAAATCCAGCACCCTGGTCCGTCTGATGGTGGAGCAGGCGATTGCGGCGAGAGATGAGCGGTTCTTCGTCATCGTGCCGGAGCAGGCCACTCTGAAAATGCAAAAAGACGTGGTGCGGATCCATCCGGATCACGCGGCCATGAATATCGACGTCGTCAGCTTTGACCGGTTGGCGCACGTCGTTTTTTCAGAGCTGGGGATCGACGACCGGAACATATTGGACGATATCGGCAAAGTGCTCATCCTGCGGAAAGTCCTGAAAGAGCATAAAGATGATCTGGTCGTATACAAAAACAAGGTCCACATGACAGGCTTTGTGGATGAGATCAAATCGATCATCACGGAATTCAAACAGTACGGCATTGATGATAATCAGCTGTTCCTGATGCAGGAAAGCGCTGAGCAAAAAGGAAATCAGCTTCTTTTCCATAAACTTTCGGACATTCGTCTGGTGTACGCAAAATTCAATGAAACGATTGAAAACACTTACCGGGCTGCAGAAGAGGTCCTGGATATTTTTGCACGCGTAGCAGCGCAGTCGGAAAAGATCAATGGCTCGCATATTTATCTGGATGGTTTTACCGGCTTCACGCCAATCCAGTACCGTCTTCTGACAAGCATGCTGAAGACGGCAAAGGATGTGAATGTGGCATTGACACTTCCAAAAGATCAGATCAACGCAGACGCACAGGAATATGATCTTTTCCATCTGAGCAACCAGACCTATTTCCGATTAAAGGCATGTGCGGAGGACGCCGGCGTGGAAATACTGCCGGATATCTACGTGCAGAAGGAAGAGAAAACGCCGAAGATCTTTACATACGCGGCATTCAATCCGGAATCGGAAGTGACTTTCGTGGCAAAGGAGATCCTGCGGCTGGTGCGGGAAGAGGGGTACCGTTTCCGCGATATCGCCGTTATTACCGGAGACATGGACAGTTATTACATTCCGGTCCGCGACGTGTTTGAAGAGGCGCAGATATCCTGCTTTCTGGATTACAAAACGCCGGTCACAGATAACCAACTGGTGCGGTTTCTGATGGGCGCTGTGGATCTGATCGAGAGCCGGTTTTCCTTTGAATCGGTGTTTACATATCTGAAAACCTATCTCACGGATCTGGAAAAAGATGAGATCGCGCTGCTGGAAAACTATTGTCTGGAATTCGGCATCAAAGGCATCCGTCAGTTTTCTGAACCATTCACGAAAAACAGCAATTGGGATCTGGATGAGATCAATGCCATCCGGGAAAAATTCTACGAGGGGATCCGTGACTTTTATTTCCGCATGATCGAAAAAGACCGAAAAGGAAAGGACTTCAGCGATCTGCTGATCACCCTTTGCAAAAAGAACCGGATCGCGGAAAAGATAGATGCCGTCCGCGGCAGGCTGAATGCGGAAGGACGCCTGACACTGGCGAAAGAATATGAGCAGATCTATAAGCGTGCAGAAGAGTTATTAGAGAAGATCACCCTGCTGATGGGTGGCGAGACGATCACAATCCGGGACTACCGGGAGGTGCTGGAGAGCGCACTGAAGGAGATCCGCATCGGCATCATCCCGCCGTCGTTGGATGCTGTTACATTCGGCGACCTGACAAGAACGAGGCTGGATAAAACAAAAGCCATCTTCCTGATCGGTGTCAATGACGGAAAAATCCCGGCAGTCGCATCCAAGACAGGCCTGCTCTCCCAGAAGGAAAGAGAACTGCTGCGGCAGGATTTCGAGATCGCGCCGACCATCGAAGAGGACCTTTATACACAGCGGTTTTATCTGTATCTGATGCTGAACAAACCGCAGGAAGTGCTGTATCTGACCTATGCAGGCTTTACGGCAACAGGGGAAGAGATCCGTCCATCGTATCTGCTGGATGAGATCGGCGAACTCGTTCCATCGGCTTCCCCGGAGATCATCTCCGTATCGCCTCAGATCAGCTGGGAGCAGGAATCTTTACATGATCTTGCCGGACAGTTACGGTCCTTTGCAGAAACGGAAGGGACGGAACTCCCGAAGGAGGAGAAGGATCTTCTGCAGTTTTTTGCGCAGGCAGATCCGAATGCTGTCCGTCAGGTCATCGACGGCGCGTTTTATTCCAACAAACAGACACCGCTGGATCCGCAGGTGGCGCTGGATCTGTACGGGGAAGTCCTGAAGGGCAGCGTGAGCCGCTTTGAGAATTTCAATGAATGCGCCTATAAGCATTTCCTTAATTATGGTCTCCGGATCGATGAACGGCCGGAGTACCGCATCGATGCGACCGATCTGGGATCGCTTTATCATGACGCGCTCGATCTGTATAGCAAGCAATTAAATGAAGAGGGCTTCCGCTTCGGCGATGTCTCAGATGCAGACAGTGAAAGGATCGCAAACGAAAGTGTGGACAAAGCACTTCAGAACATGGAAAAAGATGTGCTGCAAAGCACCAAAAGATTAGAGTTTCTGACGGAGAGGGTCCGTCAGGTAACGCTGAAAACAACGGATGTTCTGCGTGAGCAGGTCAGAGCCGGACTGTTTGAGCCGGAAAAGTTTGAATTCTTCTTTGAGGAGGATGCGGGCGATAACACGCGCTTCCGTGGCAAGATCGACCGGGTCGATATTTACGATGCAGATGATGTCTTTGTCAAGATCATTGATTATAAATCCGGGAAGAAGGAGTTCAAGGCAAAGGATATCTATTCCGGCTTGCAGCTGCAGCTCGTCGCCTATATGAAGGCGGCCATAGAGCAGGTAAAAAAAGAACATCCGGATAAGAGTGTGAAACCGGGCGGCGTTTATTATTATCTGATCCAGGATAAATATACGGCGAAAGATGAACAAGATGATAAATTTCGAATGAGTGGCCTGACTTCCTGTGAGGAGGGCGTAATTGAAGCGATGGACCAGACCCTTTCGCAGACGGGAAAGGACAAAAGCAGCATCATACCGGTCAAAATGATCGCAAACAATGACGAGTTTTGGCATCTGCTGAATTTTGTTGACCGGAAGATCAAAGACGTCAGCGAACAGATCCGGAACGGGAATGTAGATATCGCGCCATATCCGGAAGACAGTACGCATCCTGTGTGCAAGTATTGTAAATACAAAGATATCTGCCGGTTTGAGGCAGGGCGTTTCGGAACGGACTGGAACAACATCGAACAACTATCCGACAAGGATTTAGACAGAGAACTGTATGGCAGAATTTGAACTGAATGATGCGCAGAAAAAAGCGGTGAGCCTTACGGGCTCCAATATCCTGATTTCAGCTGCAGCGGGTTCCGGCAAGACCGCTGTCCTGGTGGAGCGCGTCCTGAAAATGGTTCTGGAGGATCAGGTGGACATCGATTCCCTGATCATCATGACCTTTACTAAGGCAGCTGCAGCAAGCATGAAAGAAAAGATCTATAAAAGGATCCGCGCGGTCATTCTGGATGAGAAAACCGACGAAAATATCCGGACGCGTCTGCGCATGCAGCTGATGAAGACCCATAGCGCAAGGATCTGCACCATTGACTCTCTGTGCCTGGAGATCGTAAAGGAACACTTCCAGGATATCGATCTGGATCCGGGTTTCCGTATCGCAGACGAAGCAGAAAACAGACTCCTCATGGATGATGTTCTGCAGGAGATGCTGGAAGAGCATTACAGCAATCCGGATGACGAGTTTCTTACCTTTGTCAGCTATTACACCGATAAAAATGACTCTACGATCGAAAAACTGATCCTGAATCTTTTCCGGTTTGCGGAGAGCCATCCGGATCCGGAGAGATGGCTGAGGAGCGCGGTGGAATCTTACCGGAGCGGTTCTGCAAACGATGCATGGCGCAGCTATTATTGGCAATTGATCGATTCCGTGATCGATTCCTGTCTGCGGATGTGCGATCAGGGAGCCGCGATCTGTGAGAAGAATTATGGACCGGAGAAGTATCTGGATAATTTTGCCGAGGTAAAAGAATCCCTGAAGAAAATCCAGGATGCCGCGCCGTCGGAAAAGGGAGAGAAGATCCGGGAAACTCTACAGCAATGGCCATCTCTGAGGCGCCAGAGTGCAGCAGATACGGACCTGGATCTGAAGAAAAAAGCATCCGAACTATACAACAAAGGAATCAGAGATACTCTGAAAGATACAATTAAGAACTTCTTTTACCGTACACCGGATGAAATGGACAAGGACATGGAAGCCTGTGTTCCGGTCGTTTCCGAACTGGTCGACCTCACGCTGGAATTTTCCGGCAGACTGCGGGAGGCAAAGAAGGAAAAGAATCTCGCATCGTTTGGCGATGTGGCGCATTATGCACTGGATGTCCTGCTGCATATAAATGACGATGGCAGCATCGAATATACCGAGACCGCGGATCGTCTGGCACAGGAAACAAAAGAGATCATTGTGGATGAGTATCAGGATACGAACCGCCTGCAGGAAGCACTGCTGCAGGCATTATCGGCAGAGCGGTTTGGAAGGCCGGATGTTTTTATGGTCGGCGACGTGAAGCAGAGCATTTACGCATTCCGACTGGCATGCCCGGATCTGTTCCTGCAGAAATATAATGCGTATGGAAAGAATGACGGCGGCACCCGGATCATCTTCGATGAAAACTACCGGAGCCGTCAGGAAGTGATCGATTTTTCCAATTTCATTTTTGAACAGATCATGATCCCGGATGTGGGAGGGATCGATTATACGGATGGAAATCAACTGAAAGCTGCACGCGCCGATGCGGCGGCAGAGGTACCGTTTGATGCTGCACCGGAGATCATTATGATCGAAGGAGCCAAAAAAGATACCGTGTATGCGGAGGGTTATGAGATCGCGAGAAAGATCGACGAACTGACGAGAGACGGCGCTTTCCACTATCGTGATATTGCCATTCTGGGACGTAATGCGGATCATCCGGAAATAGAGCGCGTCCTGGCGGACAGTCACATCCCGGTTATCAAATCTTCCGGAAAAGGATTCTTCGAAAATCTTGAGATCAAACTGGCGCTGAACCTGATGCGGATCATTGATAATCCATATCAGGACATTCCGTTTACGGCGGTTCTGACGAGCCCTGTCGTAGGCCTTTCCGCGAACGATCTCGCCCGGATCAAAACGCATTTTACCGGCGAAAAGTTCAGCATGTTTGAGGGGTGCCGGTCATTCGTTTCCGAACCAGGCGGGCAAAAGGTTGGTGCTTTCCTGGAAAAACTATCTGTCTGGCGGGAGAAGAGCGAGTACCTGGGGATCGTACATTTTATTGAATACCTGTTGGATGAATCCGGATTATACAATATCATCGCGGCGATGCCGCAGGGAGAAAGCCGCCGTGCCAACATCGATCTTCTGAAATCCCTGGCAGTCGGCTTTTCCAAAGGAGCCTATACCGGGCTGTTCAATTTCATCCGTTATATTGATGAGATCCGGGCGAATGATCTGGAGATCGGTCAGGCGCAGATCCCGGCAGAAGATCTGGATGCCGTGAGGAAGATGACGATCCACAAGTCGAAAGGTCTTGAGTTCCCGGTTGTCATTCTGGTCAATGCGGGCAAGCAGCACAATGATACGGAAAAAAGTGAACCGGTCGTTCTGGATGCGGATCTGGGCATCGGGATCGAATACCGGAATATCGAAGAGAAGACAAAACAGAAAACGCTTCTGTGGAAGACGATCTGGGAGAAAAAGAAACGGGCCCTGTATGCGGAGGAGATCCGTCTGTTGTATGTCGCGATGACGCGAGCCCGGGATAAACTGGTCATTACCGGTGGAAGTCTGTCAAAAACTGTCCGGGAAAGCTGGGAGAAAGCCCGTCAGGATCCGGAGTCTGCAGTTCCGCTGACCAGTGAAGTGATCATGAAAGACAATTCTTATCAGCGTCTTCTGGGCGACAGCATGACACAAAGCGGTTATGACGGATTCCGTTGGAGGTTGACGGATCTTCCGGAAGAGGAGGAGAAAAGGGCTGACGAGCTTCTCCGCATGCTGGAGAAGAAGCAGGCGCTTCTTGATATGCTTGAGGATCCGGCTGATCTGCCGGAATCATTGACCGCGATGTTTGATTACAAGTACCCGTTTGAAGAAGCAACGCATACGCAGGTCAAGATGACCGCATCGCAGCTGGAGGCTGCTTTTGAAGAAGAACCGGCCGCATTTGACAATTACGAAGAACAGGCGATGATTAAAGGCAGTGAACGGGGAACCGTTTATCACAAAATCTTTGAGTTGCTGGATCTAAGCAATCCGGATATTGCCGGCCAGATCGATCAGTTCGTTGCAGCCGGGCATCTGAGCGAAGAACAGAAAGCCTATGTGAAGACGGAAGATATAACGGGCTTTATGGAGTCTGCACTCGGGCAGCGTGTGAAATCCGCGCAGGCGTCCGGTAAACTCCGCCGGGAGCAGCAGTTCGTCATGGGCATAGAGGAAAACGGCGAACAGCGCCTGATCCAGGGCATCATTGATGCGTTCTTTGAGGAAGACGGCGAGATCGTTCTCTTGGATTACAAGACTGACCGGCAGAAAGATGAGTCCTATTTTACTGAACATTATCAGGGGCAGCAGGCAGCCTATAAACAGGCCATTGAAGCCGCAACCGGCAAGCGCGTGAAGGAAGCGTATCTTTATTCCACAGAACTGGGCAAGGAAATTCCATTATCATTGTAAATCGTGCATAAACGCAAGTTTCACGCTTATGCACGATTACATTTTTTAGAAAAAAGAATGATTATTCTGCCGGCTTTTCTTCAGCTGGCGGAAGTTCGTATCCATATGTCTCATTCATGACAACTGAAAAATGCAGGATCGGTTTGTCACCCTGTTCGATCGTCATGAGTGGGCAGTGCGGCAAATTCGGAGGCAGGAACACCATCGTGGATTTGGTCAGGTGGTGGCATTCACCATCGACCCAGAACTCCACGGTACCGCCCAGTTCGAGCGGATTCTCCGGATCGGTTCCGACAAAGCCTAAGATCTCCGGATACGGATGGGAGTGCGGCTGGCCGACCTGGCTGCCCGGACTGTTGCGGATCATTTCTGCGTTTGGCTTACACCAGAAGCAGGTGTTCATCTGGAATGATCCCGGCACGCAGTTACCGTCGATCCAGAGCTGACGCTCTCCGAATGAGCGGTATCTTGCCATTGCTTCTTCGGATTTCCGATCTTCCGGAGCACCGCTCATGTCCTGTACGAACAGGTATCCGTACTTGCCTTCTTTATTCATTACAAAATCTTCCATTTATCCTTCTCCTTTCGGTAATCATCTGTATGTGTGAATGAAGCGAAGCACTTCAGCAAACTTCTTTTCACAACAGACAAATCATTTTTTTATATTATAGCAGGTTCTGTACAGGAATAATTGAAATTTTTATCCAATACTGTTAAAATTACTCTGTATATTTATAAGAAAATGAAAGGAAAGCAAAAAAATGATATTTCCTAAGTTATTGCAAAAAGGGGACTGGATCGGCGTAACCGCGCTCAGCCACCCGATCGACGATCCGCTGGATCAGTATCGTTTTAATCATGCAGCAAATCAGGTTGCAAGAGCGGGCTTCGGTGCTGCCTTTACCAATAACGTTTTTCAGCCGGCTGATAAATTCGGCAGAAGCGGAAGCGGAGAAGAGAAGGCCGAAGAATTTAATGCGCTTGTGGCGGAAGAAAAAGTGAAGGCGATCATCAGCGCTGCCGGCGGAGACTTCCAAATGGAAATGCTCCCATACGTGGATGTGGAATTGTTCAAGGAAAACCCGAAGTGGGTTCAGGGCTATTCCGACAATACAGCGCTCCTTTACTATCTTGCGACGAAGGCAGATATTGCGACGGCTTATGGATGCAACTTCTCCGACTTCGGTATGGAGCCTTGGGATGAGAGCGTGAAACGGAGCATCGGCGTGCTGACCGGAAGCGTAAAGATCCAGGAAAGTTTTACCATGTATCAGGACGGCTTCAAGCAGCGCGTGACCGGCTTGGAAGGCTATTCACAGGATAAGCCGGTTTACTGGAAAACGCTGGATGGAAAAAATGCTCTTTTCCAGGGAAGACTGATCGGCGGATGCATGGACGTCATACTGAATATGATCGGCACTCCTTTTGACGGAACGATGGATTTTATCGACCGCTATAAAAAAGACGGTATCATCTGGTACCTGGAGAGTTATGACCTTGGCTTCGAGCGTATGATGGAAGGCTTGTGGAAGATGCGTTCCCTCGGCTTCTTCGAAGGCGCAAAGGGTATCCTCTTCGGAAGACCGATGTACTATCAGACGCAGACTTTTGAAGGAAGAGTTCTTCCTTCCTACGCAGAAGTTCTGGAAGAGCGCCTGGGCGACCTGAACATCCCGATCATCATGGATGCGGACATCGGACATAAAGGTCCGCAGTTCGTCATGATCAACGGCGCAGCAGTCAGAGTGGAAGCGCGGGACGGAAAAGGATTTATCATTTACTTCTAGGGAGCGGCACATGTTAGAACTGCAGAATATTTCATTTTCCGTCACGGATGATGACAACACGGAAAAGGAAATATTACAAAACATAGATCTGACCATAGAGGATCATAAATTCATTGCCATTACCGGACCGAACGGCGGAGGCAAATCCACCCTTGCCAAACTGATTGCAGGCATCTTCAAACCGACATCCGGACGGATTCTGTTTGACGGAATGGATATCACGGATCTGTCCATTACGGAACGTGCGAAAATGGGAATCAGTTTTGCATTCCAGCAGCCGGTGCGTTTTAAGGGCATCAAGGTGAAAGACCTGATGTCGCTGGCAGCAGGAAAAGAAACGAGCATTGGACAGGCCTGTGAATACTTAAGCGAAGTCGGGCTTTGCGCAAGGGATTATATCGACCGTGACGTGGACGGAAGTCTTTCCGGCGGCGAGTTGAAACGGATCGAGATCGCACAGCTCATCGCGCGCGATACCAAACTCAGTATTCTGGATGAACCGGAAGCAGGGATCGATCTCTGGAGTTTTTCCAATCTGATCAAGGTATTTGAGAAAATGCGCAGCGAAGCGGACCGGACGATTCTCATCATCAGCCATCAGGAACGGATTCTGGATATTGCGGATGAGATCGCAGTCATCAAAGACGGCAGGGTAGTCGCATTCAGCAAAAAAGAAGAGATCCTTCCGGAACTCCTGAAAGGGACCGAGAGCTGCATTTATTATCAGGTTTAGGAAGAGGGACCTTTATGGATCAGATACAAAAAGATCTACTGGCACAGGTGGCCGACATCCATGACGTTCCGGAGGGCGCGTACAACATCCGCGCGAACGGAAAACTGGGCGGACGGAACACCACAGCCAATATCGATATCGTAACAAAAGAAGATAAACCTGGCATTGATATCATCATCAAGCCAGGAACCAAAAACGAAAGCGTACATATTCCGGTCATCATCAGTGAGAGCGGACTGAAGGATCTGGTCTACAATGATTTTTATATCGGAGATGACAGTGATGTGACGATCGTGGCCGGCTGCGGCATCCACAACTGCGGAGACCAGAACAGCCAGCATGACGGCATCCACACCTTCCATGTCGGGAAGAATGCCCGCGTGAAATACATTGAAAAGCATTACGGTGAAAATGAGCCGAACGCGGATGGCAAAAACATCATGAATCCGACGACGATCGTGGAGATTGAAGAAGGCGGATACATGGAAATGGAAACGACGCAGATCAAAGGGATTGATGATACAGTCCGTGACACCACGGCACATGTCAGAGGCGAAGGTTCCAAGCTGGTGGTCCGGGACAAGCTGATGACACATAAAGATCAGCATGCAGATGCCATCTTCAATGTGACCATGGACGGTCTGGATTCCAGCTGTGACCTGATCAGCCGTGCAGTCGCAAAGGATGATTCCACGCAGACTTTCACTGCCCATATCACCGGCAATGTGAAATGCGCGTCCCATACGGAATGCGACGCCATCATCATGGACAACGCGAAGATCTCCGCATCTCCGGAGATCGTGGCAAATGATCTGGATGCGGCTCTGATTCATGAAGCTGCCATTGGCCGGATCGCAGGGGAGCAGCTGATCAAACTCATGACACTGGGACTGACGGAAGAGGAAGCAGAGCAGGAGATCATCGCGGGCTTCCTGAAGTGATCCATGAAGACAGGAAAGAAAACAGGAATGATATAGGCAGAGAAGAGACCGGCAACCGGTTTCTTTTTTGCACATGTGGAGGGAGAGCATGAAAAAATACATAATGGCTCTTGATCAGGGAACGACCAGCTCACGCTGTATTCTGTTCAATAAAAAGGGAGAGATCGTCAGCGTCAGCCAGCGGGAATTCGAGCAGATCTATCCGCAGCCGGGCTGGGTGGAGCATGACCCGATGGAGATCTGGTCGACGCAGGCATCCGTTGCGGTCGAGGCACTTGCCAAGGTCGGTGCGAATGCAGATAACATTGCCGGCATCGGCATCACGAATCAGAGAGAAACAACGGTCGTCTGGAACAGGAAGACAGGTGAGCCGGTCTATAACGCCATCGTCTGGCAGTGCCGCAGGACGGCGCCGATCATTGACGCCATTCCGGCGGACATGCAGAAGAAGATCCGTCAGCGCACAGGTCTGATACCGGACGCATATTTCAGCGCTTCCAAAATCAAATGGATCCTGGATAACGTGAAAGGCGCGAAGAAAGAAGCAAAGGCCGGCAATCTGCTTTTCGGCACGATCGATACCTGGCTGATGTGGAAACTGTCCGGCGGAAAGATCCATGCGACCGATTATACCAATGCATCCCGTACGATGCTGTTCGATATCCGGAAACTCCGCTGGGATGATGAGATTCTGGATTATTTCCAGATCCCGAAGAGTATGCTGCCGGAGGTGCATCCGTCCGGTTATCTGTTCGGAACGTCGGATGAAAAGATCATCCACGCACAAGTACCGATCGCGGGCGTTGCCGGAGATCAGCAGGCATCCCTGTTCGGGCTTTGCGGTTTTGATAAAGGCGATGTGAAGAATACGTATGGAACCGGCTGCTTCCTGCTGATGAACACAGGCGAAAAAGCGATCCGGTCCCGCAACGGTCTGCTGACGACAATTGCAGCCGGCCGCAGTGATAAAGTCAATTATGTGCTGGAAGGCAGCATCTTTATCGGAGGTGCCGTGATCCAGTGGCTGCGCGATGAAATGGAAGTCGTGAAGAAAGCCAGCGCAAGTGAAAAGAGTGCGACATCAGTCAATGATACGCAGGGGGCCTATTTTGTGCCTGCATTCACCGGACTTGGAGCGCCATACTGGGATCAGGATGCAAGAGGCACGCTGGTCGGCATCACGAGAGGTTTTAACAAAGACAACCTTTCCCGCGCCTGCCTGGAATCCATTGCCTATGAGACACAGGATGTCATCCGGGCGATGGAAGCAGATGCCGGATATACATTGAATTCTCTGAAGGTGGATGGCGGCGCAAGCAAGAACAACTTCCTCATGCAATTCCAGTCAGACATCGTCAACACTTCGATCGAACGCCTGAAGATGGTGGAGACCACTGCACTCGGCGCTGCCTATCTGGCAGGCCTGACGACCGGATACTGGGCAAGCGAGGATGATCTGCGCAAGAATCAGAAAACAGACCGTATCTTCAAACCGGTCATGAGTGAAGAAGAACGGAAAGAAAGGATCCGGGGCTGGAAGCGCGCTGTGAAGACGGCGGAGTTCTGGGCAAAATCAAAGTAATGAATGAGACCTTTTCCCGAACAGAGCTGGTGCTTGGAAAAGAGGCAGTGGAAAAACTGCAGCATTCGCATGTGGCTCTTTTCGGATTGGGCGGTGTTGGCGGGTATTGTCTGGAAGCCCTTGTACGCAGCGGCGTCGGAAAGCTCGACCTGTTTGATAAAGACCGCTTTGCCGAATCGAACCTGAACCGGCAGATCCTGGCAACGAGAGATACGCTGGGACGACTGAAAACAGATGTTGCGAAGGAGCGTGCTTTATCCATCAACCCGGACATAGAAGTAAAGACATTCCCAATCTTTTATCTGCCGGAAAATGCGGATGAGACCGATCTGTCCGGCTATGATTATGTGATCGACGCGATCGATACCGTTTCCGGGAAGTTAGCGTTGATCGAACACGCGAAAGCCGCAAATGTTCCCATCATCAGTTGTATGGGAGCCGGCAATAAAACAGATCCGTTAGCATTTCAGGTCAGTGACATTGAAAAGACGACCGTGTGTCCGCTGGCAAAAGTCATGCGGAAGGAACTGAAAGCAAAAGGGATCAAAGGAGTGAAAGCAGTTTTTTCCACGGAGCCGGCGATCCGCGTGGAGCAGGGAGAAGAGAAAACCATCGGATCCCTTGCTCCGGTCGTTGCGGTCGCGGGACTGCTGTTGGCAAATGAAGTGATCAGAGATCTGATCAGGAGTTGATTATGAGCGAGATCAAAGAACGCATTGCAAAAGTAAGAGAATTGATGGCAGAGGCCGGGATTGAAGTCTATTACGTCCCGATGAGCGACTGCCATAACAGTGAATATGTGGCAGCGCATTTCAAATGCATCAGTTTCATTACCGGTTTTACCGGATCGGCCGGACATGTGATCATCACAAATGATGACGCATGGCTGTTCGCAGATGGCCGTTATTATATTCAGGCGGCAAACCAACTGGAAGGAAGCGGTGTTACCCTGATGAAATGGGGACAGCCGGATGTGCCGGATCCGGGTGATTTTGTTGCCGAGACTGCGGCCGGAAAAGTGCTGGGATTTGACGGATCCGTTGTCAACGCGGATTTCGCAAAGAAGATCAGCCGCAAGGCAAAGAACGTGGTCCATGACCGGGATCTGATCGGCGAGATCTGGACCGACCGGCCGGAGCAGAGTTTTTCTGAGATCTGGGAAGTTCCGCTGGAAGCCTGCGGAGAGAAGAGCGAAGAAAAGCTTGCGCGCATCCGGAAGGAACTGGAGCAGGCAATCTCGGATTCACCAAATGCTGTCAAGCATGGTTCCTACGGCTATTTTCTGAATTCCTTGGATGACATCGCATGGATCTTTAACATCCGTGCTAACGATATTCCATGCAATCCGGTTGCGTACGCATTTGCCATCATCAGCGGCGGCATCGCGCATCTTTACACAAACGGCAAAGGCTATGGCCGCGACTGGTATAAAAACGAGGAGATGCATTTTGACAACGTGCTGATGGATACCAGCCGGATCAGTTATGACACCTACTGTTATTTTGCAGATCAGGGCAGCACGATCATCGACATCAGGAATCCGTCCACGCTGATGAAGGCAGTTAAGAACGATACAGAAAAAGCCTGCCTGAAAGAAGCGCTGAAACGGGACAGTGCGGTTCTGATCCGTTTCATGCACTGGCTGAAAACGAACGCGGGCAAGATTGAAATGGATGAGGTCAGCGTGGATACCTACCTGACCGGTCTGCGGAAACAGGATCCGAAATTCCTGGACCGCTCCTTTGGAACAATCGCAGCATATAAAGAAAACGCGGCCATGATGCATTATGCGGCAACGCCGGATAACTGCAAGAAGATCAAGGCGGAAGGCATGCTGCTTGTGGACAGCGGCGGACAGTACAGCGACGGCACCACAGATATCACGCGGACATTCGTGCTTGGCGAACTGACGGACGAGGAGAAGAAGGCCTTTACGCTGACGGCCGTATCCATGCTCCGTCTTCTGAACGCGAAATTCATCAAAGGTTCCCGCGGCGAGAACGTGGACTTTGCTGCACGGGAAGTAATGTGGAAAGTCGGCTGGGATTATAAATGCGGGACCGGACACGGCGTTGGTCACATTCTAAACGTTCACGAAGGACCGCATAATATCAAATGGGAGATCAAACCGGCAGGAGCGAGCGCACCGTTTCAGGAGGGGATGGTCGTCACCAATGAACCGGGCGTCTACCGGGAAGGCAAGTACGGCATCCGCACGGAGAATGAGATGATCGTTGTGCCATACATGGAAACGGAAGACGGGACCTTCCTGCAGTTTGAGAATCTGACCTTCATTCCGATCGATCTGGATGGCATTGACGTTCAGTACATGACGGAAGAAGACCGGAAGTTTCTGAATGATTATCATCAGCTGGTTCGCGAAACAATGGAACCGTATCTGGAAGATGAGCTGAATGAATGGCTCTGGAACTATACCAGAGAAATATAATATGAAAAAAGTATTATTTGTTTACAACCCGAATGCGGGAAAAGGAAAGATCCTGCATCATCTGGATGATGTCGTGAACATCCTCGAAGAGGGTGGTTTTCAAGTTGCCCTGTACCGGACGAAAGGACCGCTCGATGGAAAACGGGAGGTGCAGGAAAATATTGAAACCTTTGACCGCATCGTCTGCGCCGGCGGAGACGGGACCTTAAGTGAAATGGTCTCTGCCATGATGGAACTTCCGGAAGAAAAACGCCGGCCGATCGGATTCATCCCGACCGGGTCGACAAACGATACCGGAAAAAGTTATCATCTACCGCCGGAGATCACGGAAGCTGTCCGGGTGGCTGCGATGGGAGAAGAGTTTGAGACTGACATCGGCTGCATGAACGGGACTTACTTTACCTATGTGGCATCCTTCGGAAAACTTTCCGCAGTTTCTGCGTTTACCCCACAGGAGCTGAAACGTGTTTTCGGATACGGCGCGTATCTGGGCGAAGGGATCAAGGCGCTTGTGAATCTGGAGTCCTATATCCTGACAGTGGAGTATGAAGACGCGGACGGGGTCATGCACGCAGAAGAAGGCGACTACTATCTCGGCATGGTGACCAATACACTGAGTGTCGGCGGTTTCAGCGGGATCACGGGCAATACGGTAGATCTGCAGGATGGGTTGTTTGAGGTCGTGCTCCTTCGAAGGCCGGGAACGGTACTGGATTTTTCCAAGCAGATCGGAAATATGCTTCTGGATCCGGATAAGGATCGGTCCAATGAAGTTGTGTCTAAATTCAAGGCGAAGAAACTAAGGATCACATCCGAAAATGAAGTCCAGTGGGTCATCGACGGCGAAGATGGTGGAAAACACCGCGATGTGGAGATTCAGATCCACAATAAAGCTGTCCGGATCATGGTCAAAAGGGAAGAAAAGACAGATTTTGTGCCGGAAGGATAATCAACAAACCAAATATTGTGTGTGTAAAAACAGAAAGTTATCCACATTTTTTCAAAATTCGTGGGGATAAATATTAAATTTTCGTTAATTCTTAAAAGCAAAATATAATAAAAACTTAAAAATCGGACATCGAATGGAGAAGCAAACGATCAAAAAAAACCAGATAGAGGAGGAGTCTCTCACAGGACGGGCTCTGCGGAAACAGAAGAAGGCGGAGAGACGGGCTAAAAACCCGAAACTCTATGCGATCCTGGATTGGGTCCTTGTCATTGTGATTGCACTGGCAGCAGCGCTGATCATCAATTTCTGCATCATCGTGAATTCCACGGTCCCATCCGGGTCTATGGAAAATACCATCATGACCAATACCCGGATGATTGGTTTCCGGCTCAGTTATCTCTTCCATGAGCCGGAGCGCGGCGATATCATCATATTTCATTATCCGGATGATCCGAAGCAGATCTTTGTCAAGCGGGTCATTGGCCTGCCTGGTGAAACGGTAGAAGTCAAAGCAGGTATTACTTATATCGACGGAGAGGCATTGGAAGAGGATTATATCAATCCGGATTATTGGAAGGGCACGATGGAAGGAAAGGCATATGACAGCGGACCGTTCACGGTTCCGGAAGGGTCCTATTTCGTCATGGGCGATAACCGGGCCAATTCCCACGACAGCCGGTTCTGGAAGAATCACTATGTTTCAAAAAAAGCAATCATCGGGAAAGCCCTGTTCTGTTACTGGCCGGCATCCAATATGGGAGCATTAAAATAATGAATGAGAAAACTATCACTGACGAGCGGTTGAAAAAGCAGATCGATTTTCTCAGTGAGATCGATAAGATCAAGAATATTTTCCGTCAGACCTATGTCAGCAATCTGAGCCGTCAGGAAAACGATGCGGAGCATTCGTGGCATCTGGCCTTGATGGCGATGGTCTTAAATGAATACGCCAATGAAGACGTGGATATCCTGCACGTGATCGAACTGGTACTGATCCATGATATGGTGGAAATCGATGCAGGCGATACCTATGCTTACGATCCGGAAGCCAATAAGACGAAGAGAGAACGGGAACTGAAAGCGGCTGAGCGGATCTTCCATCTGCTTCCGGATGACCAGGCAGAATGGGTCCGTGCGCTTTGGGATGAATATGAGGCATCCGAAACAAAAGAAGCGAAGTTTGCGCTGAGTCTGGATATCCTGCATCCGATCCTGATGAATGACCTGGGTAATGGACTGGCATGGGTCGACCATGACGTGACAGAGAAACAGGCAAGAGACCGGATCGAACGGGTCAAGCCGGGAAGCCAGGCGCTCTTCGATTTATGCAGTCAGATCGTGACAGATAATGTAAAAGAAGGAAATATCCTTCCAATGGAGGAAGAGAATGGAACTGAATGAAGCAAAGAAAACTTTGATGGAAGTCCAGAGCAAGATCAGCGCCTACAGGCATGCCTCGGAGCTGATCTATTTTGATGGAGCGACGATCGCGCCGAAAAAGACGGCAGAGAACCGCGCGCATACAGCGTCTATTTTAAGCGCGGAATTATATAAACTTGCCACAGGCAAGGAGACGGTGGACCTGCTGGAATTCCTGGATGGAAAAAAAGAAGAACTCAGTGAAGAAGAGAACCGCATGGTCTTCCTGCTTCTGAAAGATATCCGCCAGATGCAGAAGATCCCGCTGGATGAATATACGGCCTACCGCAAACTGCTGGCAGGCGCTTATGATCTCTGGCGCACGGCAAAAGAGAATAATGATTTTGAAGCATTCCGTCCGCTTCTGGAGGAGATCTTTGAGACAAATATCCGCTTTGCCGGATACTGTGCGCCGGACAAGGATCCGTACGATTACTGGCTGGATCAGTATGAGGACGGGCTGGATAAAAAGACCTGCGATGCGTTTTTTGATACATTAAGAAAGCGCATTGTCCCACTGCTCGAAAAGATCAAAACAGCGAAGCAGGTGGACGACTCCTGCCTGTACGGAGATTTTCCGGAGGAGAAACAGGCGCTTCTTTCTTCCTATGTTATGGATGTCATGGGGATCGACAAGGGACACTGCATGCTGGAAACAACGGAGCATCCGTTCACGATCTCGATTGGTTCGCATCACGACGTGCGTATCACGACACGTTACGTCCGGGAGAATTTCTCCGCTTCGCTTTTCAGCGTGATCCATGAAAGCGGACACGCCTTATATGATATGGCTTCCGAAGATCGTTATGCCTATACCGCATTGGATGGCGGCGTATCCATGGGCATTCATGAAAGCCAGAGCCGGTTCTATGAGAACCTGCTGGGAAGAAGCCGCGCATATACAGGCTTTCTGCTTCCGAAGATCAAGGAGATCCTGGCGGAAGGGAACCCGAAACTGGCAGAAGTATCGGCAGAGGACTTTTATAAAGCGATCAATAAAGTGGAACCATCTCTCATCCGGACGGAAGCAGATGAAGTGACCTACTGTCTGCACGTCATGGTCCGGTATGAACTGGAGAAAAAAGCCATGGCAGGCGAACTGGCTGTGAAGGATTTCCCGGAAGAGTGGAACCGCTTATATAAAGAATATCTGGGCATAGACGTGCCGGATGATAAACGGGGCGTCCTGCAGGATAGCCACTGGTCGGGCGGAAGCATCGGCTATTTCCCATCTTACGCGTTGGGCAGTGCGTATGGCGCGCAGTTCCTGGCAAAGATGAAAGAAAGCATTGATATCGAGGCAGCTCTTTCAGCAGGCGATTATTCCGGGATCAACGAATGGAATAAGGAGCAGATCTGGAGATATGGCCAGTTGTATCAGCCGGACGAGGTCCTGAAAAGAGTCCTTCAGGCACCATTTGATGCCGGTGTTTTTGCAGATTATCTGGAACAGAAATACAGCGATATCTACGGAATCAATATTTAGTAAAATTGCTGTTGCATTCTAACTAAATATTGTGTAAAATGGCGGAAATTAATATTGTCAGATGAAGTCTGCAGGAAAGTGACTTTGAAAGGTCTGCCGAAGGAGTAAAACTCTCAGGAATCTGTAAAGATGGGACTGCAGATGGATGAAAATCTGGAGACATTCGTTTAGACGAAGGCCGAAGGTGCAAAAGCTTTACATGCTTAATCTCTCAGGCAAAAGGACAGATCAGTTCCCCTTTCAGGGTTACTTTTGTTTCTGGGTGCGCGCTTTTCCGGGCATCCAATTTTATTTATCTGACAGTATTAAAACAAAAAGGCTTATTATTTTATAATTATCCAGGGAGGATGAAACAATGACTTTTAGTGAAATAATCACTGCGATTGACGATTGGGCATGGAGTTATCCGCTATTGATCCTTCTCGTCGGAACAGGTCTGTTCCTGAGCATCCGGCTCATCTTTGTGCAGTTCCGTAAATTCGGTTACTCCATAAAGAACACAGCCGGCAAGATGTTTGAAAAGACAAAAGCAGGAAAAGGTGAAGTGACCCCGTTCCAGGCACTGACCACCGCGCTCGCGGCGACTGTCGGTACCGGTAACATCGTTGGCGTTACCGGCGCAATCATCGTTGGCGGCCCTGGCGCTGTTTTCTGGATGTGGATCAGCGCTCTGTTAGGTATGTGTACAAAATTCTGCGAGGTCGTACTTGCAGTGAAGTACCGTGAGAAAAATAAACAGGGTGAATGGGTCGGAGGACCGATGTACTATATCAAAAATGGTATCGGCAAGAACTGGAAATGGCTTGCGATCCTGTTCTCCATCTTCGGCGGACTGGCAGCATTCGGTATCGGTAATGCAACCCAGGTCAACTCGATCGCAGAGGCAATCTCTACCGCAATTGATAACCTTGGCGGAAACACTGGAGCTGCACAGCTGACTTTCCTTGGTTCCACATTCAAAGTGAGCTATCTGATCGTTGGTATTATAGTCGCTATCATCGTTGCGATCGTCATTATCGGCGGTATTAAGGTCATCGGACAGGTGACAGAGAAGATCGTCCCGTTCATGGCTGTTGTCTATATTATTGCAGCACTCATCATTATCTTTGCAGATGTCCGTTTCATCGGCAAAGTTTTCGGTATGATCTTTGAAGGAGCTTTTTCACCACAGGCTGCTTTAGGTGGTGCCTTTGGTATCACCGTGCTGACCGCCATGAAGAAGGGCGTTGGCCGTGGCTGCTTCTCCAATGAGGCTGGTCTTGGTTCCGCTCCTATCGCACATGCTTCCACATCTGAAACCAATCCTGTGAAGCAGGGTGTGTATGGTATCTTCGAAGTCTTCATGGATACGATCGTGATCTGTACCCTTACCTGCCTGACCGTTCTCTGCAGCTACTGCGCAGGCGGCGTCAGTTTTGAGTGGGGAAAAGGCGGCGGCGCAGCAGTTGTTTCGACCGCACTTGGTTCGATCCTTTCCTCCGGTGTCGGATCGGTCATTATTGCCGTGTGTCTCAGCCTCTTTGCCCTGTCTACGATCATGAGCTGGTCACTGTACGGCGTTCGCTGCTGTGAATTTCTTTTCAAGGGCAGCAAGGTCGCTGTTACGATCTACAAGGTCATCTTCGTACTCTTCGTTATCATCGGATCTACCCTGAGCCTGAATGATGTCTGGAACATCGCTGATGCTCTGAACGCATTCATGGCTGTTCCGAACTTAATTGCCCTGATCGTTCTGAGTCCAGTCATCTACAGAGAGACCAAGACATTCTTTGATAAGGTGAAAGAAGAGAAAAAACAGAAAAAACTCGGAAATGCCGCATAGCGTATTGAAATAG
>JAFZKG010000037.1 GCA_017553695.1 Lachnospiraceae bacterium | reverse complement strand
GATACTGCGCCATCAGTGCACCGGCCAAAGCGACCAGACCATTGGAAAGGACAAGACCTAAGATCTTGATGTTCGGTGTGTTGATACCAAGGGCGAGGCTCATCTCGTTGTTGGTACCGGTTGCCCGGACTGCCGAGCCCTGCTCTGTTCCAAAGTACCAGTACAGGATCGCGATGATGACCGCAGCACTGATCACGCCGATCAGAATCGCCTTCGGAATGTTCCGCATGCTGATCACTAGCTTGTACTGGCTCGGATTGAGCGAACGGTTGGACGACATGCCCATGATCCGCAGGTTCACGGAATACAAGGCAAACTGGGTCAGGATTCCGGCCAGGATGGCCGGGATGCCCAGCTTTGCATGCAGAAGACCTGTGACCAGTCCGGCCAGAAGGCCTGAAACAAGGGCCAGGATCGTTGCCAGCCAGCACGGAAGGCCGGCAATCGACAGCATGACGACAACAGCTCCGCCCGTGGCAAAGGACCCGTCAACCGACAGGTCCGCCACATCTAAAATACGAAAGGTTATAAAGACTCCCAAGGCCATCAATCCCCAGATCAATCCCTGAGAGATGCCTCCTGGAAGTCTGGTGACCAGATTCCCGAGGCTGATCGCACATAAAATATTTGTCATATATAATTATCCTAATTCAATGCAATGTAGTCGTCCGGAATGGTAACTCCGTAAAGTTCTGCAATTTCTTTGTTGTACTTCTTGACCGGATTCGGATCATACTCAATTGCCATCTGTGAAACATCTGCTTCACCCAGAAGGATCTTGACTGCCATCTTACCGGTAGCATATCCAAGCTGGTAGTAGTCGATCGTCAGTGTCGCAACACCGCATTTTGCGCAAATGCCTTCTTCACCGGCAATGATAGGAGTCTTTGCTGCTCTTGCAACGGCATCGATTGCGTCTGCATTGTCTGCTGCTTTGTTGTCCGTTGGGATAAACAGAACGTCATTCTCTTCACATGCCGTCTGTGCGACCAGAGAAACGTCGTTGGAATCTGTGAATCCGTATGAGGTGACCGTGAGACCCAGTTTTGTGAGTTCTTCTGTCATGACATCTTTCTGGTAAATGGAGTTCACTTCGCTGTTGCCGTAAATGATACCAACTGTCTTTGCTTCCGGGAACAGGTCTTTGATCATCTTTGCCTGCTCATCCAGAGGCGGAAGATCAGAAGTACCGGAAACGTTGTTGCCACAGACACCGCTGAAGTTATCAATACCCAATGCTGCGCCGTACTCAGTAACAGAAGTTCCGAGGATCGGGATCTGATCGGTAGCTGCAACGGCTGCCTGAAGAGCCGGCGTTGCGTTTGCCATGATCAGGTCTACATTGTTGGATACAAAACCGTTGCAGATGGTTGCACAGGTTGCGCTGTCGCCGGAGCCGTTCTGCTCATCAAATACAACACTGTCGCCAAGTTCGTCTGTAAGCGCTTGACGGAATCCCTTGGTTGCTGCATCCAGTGCGTCATGCTGAACGAGCTGACAGATACCGACTGTAAAAGTTGTCTTTGCCGGCGCGGACTGCGGATTCTCATCATCACCGCCACCGCCGCTGTTTCCACCGCCGCCGCAGGCTGTCAGTGCGAATGCCAGGCAGAGGCCTAAAAGAATGGTTATGAATCTGCTGCTTTTTTTCATGATAATTCCTCCTGAAAATTCAATTTCTACTTATCGGCACCTGTGCCGTTGTTAGCAATAAAAAAACCGCACGTTGTTTGTGCAGCCCCATCTTCGTTCGTTCCTTTCAGGTCATCACAAACAACTATTGCCCCCGGCGATAGATGAAATAATAACGATATCCATAAAAGGCGAACTCTCTCTTTTTCATATCCCTCTCCATTGTTTTGAGCATTTTAACGCTTTAACGCGTTAATGTCAATCCCCTTTTTATATTTTCTTATTTGCCGCAAAGATGTATAATACTTTTAATTATGGAAGCAAGATACTCCCGGAACATCCCAGCCATATCGGAATCGGATCAGGACCTTCTGAAAGAAAAGAAGGTCGCGATCTTAGGCTGCGGCGGACTCGGCGGATACCTTTGCGAATTCAGCGCCAGGATGGGCATCGGGCACATCGTTGTCTGTGACGGAGATGTATTTGAGGATTCCAACCTGAACCGTCAGATCCTTTCTACCGAAGGGAATCTGGGGACGCTGAAGGCAGAGGCGGCAAAAGCGTACATCGAATGCACCAATCCAGCCTGCGAAGTGGAGATGGTCTGTCAGCGGTTTTCTCCGGAAAATGATGCGTTTCTGGATGGCTGTGATCTGATCCTGGACGGTCTCGATAATATCGATTCCCGCCTTGCGCTGGAGGATGCTGCGGCAAAGCGAAACATCCCGATCGTGCACGGAGCTGTCCGCGGATGGGGCGGGCAGGTGGCCATCGCATACCCGGGAGAACAGATGCTCCATAAGCTCTATGAACAAACTACAGGGAATGGCAGCAAAACCGTCCTTCCGTTTGCAGCGGCAGCCTGCGCCACAATGCAGATGGCAAAGGCCCTCCGTTTTCTGACCGGGAAGGAGACCGATCCAAAAGGAACGCTTCTGGTCTTCGACCTCCTTTCGGAAGATTTTGAGAAGATACAGATCGATTAAGGAGGAAAATGAATGTATTACAATGATTTTAAAGATGTAAAACTATCCGGCCTCGGCATGGGAAACATGCGTCTTCCAATCCTGGATGGAGACAGTTCGAAGATCGACGAGGATCTTGCAAGAAAAATGATCGCCTTCTGTCTGGAAAGCGGGATCAACTATTTTGATACTGCTTATGGTTATCATGGAGGAAACTCAGAGCGCGTCGTGGGGAAACTCCTGAAAGAATACCCGAGAGATTCTTTCTATCTGGCAACCAAATTCCCAAGCTATGACGGAAGTTATTTCTCGCGTAT
>JAFZKG010000036.1 GCA_017553695.1 Lachnospiraceae bacterium | reverse complement strand
ATGATCACTTCATCTCCCGGATCGCACATCGCGCGCAGTGCCATATCGATGGCTTCACTTCCGCCGACCGTGATCAGCACTTCTTTCCGCGGATCATAGGTCAGGTGGTGTTTTCTCAGATAATAATTGGAAACCTCCTGTCTTAGTTCCAACAGGCCGGCGTTGGAGGTATAAAACGTACGGCCTTTCTCAAGAGAGTAAATGCCTGCTTCACGCACATGCCAGGGCGTGTCGAAATCCGGTTCGCCGACACCCAGCGAAATGGCATCCGGCATTTCCGCAACAATGTCAAAGAATTTCCTTATCCCCGATGGCTGCAGTTCTCTTGCTGTTTTGGATATCGGATCTCTCAAAATGACATTCTCTCCCTCTCATCTCTTTTTGGTGTTGCCAGAACTGCGCCGTAATCTTTGTAACGTTTCATTATGAAGTGCGTTGCCGTCCCGCTCACGAAATCGACCGGGCTGAGCTTGCTCGATACAAAGTTGGCCACCTGGCGCATCGTCTTGCCTTCCAGTAAGATCAGGTAATCATATCTTCCCGAGATCAGGTAGCAGGATTTGACTTCATCGAACTGATAGATCCGCTCGGCGATCGCGTCAAATCCCATATCTCTCTGTGTATTGACGTTGACTTCGATCAGGGCGTCCACCTTTTCCTCGTCGGTGTTATCCCAGTTGATCAGTGTATAGTATCCGCAAATCGTTCCGTCCTGCTCCAGATCCTGGAGCATATTGGCGACAGCCGCTTCTTCCGCGCCCAGCATCACCGCCAGGTCCTTTAATTCGATTCTTGCGTTGTTTTGAATTAATCTCAATAATTCTTCTTTCATGGCTGTCTCCTTTTCCTAATTAATATTTTCTGGCATCGCACGGTTGGCTATGCCTGTTCTGCTTAACTTCCTTCTTGTTTAATGCTCGTCCGGTTTTGATCCTGCCAGACGGTATCCTTTGTTGTCCACATGAACACAGAATTTGTTGATGACCGGCTCGTCCGAATCTTCCTTAGGCTGATTTAATGTCCAGACTTGCGGCTTATTTCCTTCCATTGCTTTGGTCCGGTGCAGCTTCACGCCATTGTCGGAAAGGACTTTCTGAAGTTTTTTCACGTCCAGTTCCTGCACGGTGCAGCCATCTTTTACGGCCAGGGCTGCTGCGGTTCCGGATGCCTCACCCGTCAGCACGCAAGCCGGAATGAAACGCATGATCGCCCATCCTCTTCCGGATGCGGAAACCATTCTGCCGGCCGCAAGGACGTTTGACAGTTTATCCGTGATCAATCCCTCATATGGGAATTCATAAACGGTCGCCGGTTTATCCAGTGACGCGATCACACATCCGACGGAGGACTCAATCGTGTACTCATCATCATATTTCAATTCGTCATTACCGACCAGCCGTCTGGTCATGCGGAACTGCGGCATGAACGGCAAAGAGATCATCGCGAAATCTTCTCTCAGATTATTCTTCAGAAAATCCAGTGCCAGACCTCTGGACTTCCGGATGTATTCATTCACGCCTTCCGTCGTTGTTCCGTCGCAGGTCAGTTCTTCATTTTCATCACCTGCACCGCCACTCGGAACTAATCCAAGCCAGCGCATCGGGACGGCGCGGAGCATATTTTTTTCTTCGATCCCGCGCTTCATGATATCAAAATCCAGTTCATGGAACCAATGGGAGACGATCGTCTTTAATGTTTCGGTATCCGCGCCTGCGCGATAGACCAGGTCTGCATCGCCGGATGCGTCAACGAACATTTTTGCCATATAGGCCGTCCTGCCGGACTTGCTTTCCACAATGACGCCTTTGACTGTATTGCCTTCCATGATCGGCTCGCTGAATACTGCATCAAACACAACATCCACGCCTTCTTTTTCCGTGAACTCATCCAGGGAAAGGACGGCATGCGGAATGAAGAAGTTTGCCATATATCGTTCGCTGTCCGGAGGCGCCGTGTCCGGTTTGCTCTTCCATACTTCCGGAAGATTGTTCTGGCTGTAACGGATGCAGATATGGAGAAGTTCTTCTGCAAGACCTCCGTATACTTTGTTGCCGTTTCCGTCATCGATCGGAAGATAAACGCAGACGTGTCCGGATGTTGCAAGACCGCCCAGCACGATGCTCTTCTCGATCAGCGTGACTTTCACGCCCTGTCTTGCGGCTGCCACTGCTGCAGCAACTCCCGCTACTCCACCGCCGATGACGATGACGTCCGTTTCTTTTACGACCGGCACTTCTTTTTCCGGAACTTTAATGTTTTCCATGTCTGCTGTCCTTTCTTTATTTCCGCGTGCTGCTTTGTTCTATTTCCGCGCACTGTTGGCCAGATCTTTCTCCTGTCTTGCCGGCGGCGTCAGAAACCTTCTCGCGCGCTCTTTCTTTTTTTCATCATATCCCATGAGGATGATACGGTCTTTGGAATCAGTGGTCGTGCCAATGATCGTCAGTTGCTCATCTGACTTTATGTCAGCGCTCGCTTCCGCGTCGCTGTTTTCTTTGCTGCTTACGACCACCCAGGCACCTGCAGACTCGATCTCATACGGATCCTTATCAAAGCACTCGCAGATCTCCACCACTTCCTGTGCGATTGGGATGCTTTTGATATCTACCTCGCATCCGCAGCCCAGTTCTTCACAGATATTCCAAAGAGCTGCAAAGAGACCGCCTTTTCCAATTTCAAGGATGCTTTGATTATCCGATGCTTCCGGCTTTGCATGCTGCTGTTTTTCCGGCAACTCCAAAAGTCCACGGATCCAGAATGCCGGGAACCGGGCATCCAGAAAAGCCCTGTTTTCCTTATAAAGTGCAAGGGCTCCTTCATATCCGATCAAACCGTATACTCCAATATCCATAGTCCTTAGAATTATAGCACAAATAAATGTGGCTTACAAAGACTTGAAAGAAAACCATGGCATCTCTCGTAATATCTCTTTTTGCCTGGTACATTTTGCTCTTATAATACATGGGATTTCGCTCAATCTCTTGTTTTGCCAGGTGCATTTTGCTCCTTTTATACATGGCATATCGGCCTTTTATTCATTTTCCCAGGTATATTTTGCCCTTTTTGTGCATGGCATTTCGCCTACTTTCTCATTTTGCCAGGTAACATCAGCCTTTTTTATACATGGCTTTTTTCGCGATAGTCATATTTGCCATGCATTGCTGCCCCTTTTTATACCTGGCATTTCACCCAAACTTGCAATTTGCCATGACGACAGACCTCCAACTATCTTCATTTTCGCAGGAAACTTAAACGCAAACAAAACAAAAAGGGAATCCTTTCGGATCCCCTTGGAAAAACGCTATGTAGTGGCACACCGCCACCGGATAACAGCTGCAACTACTCTCCCATGGCTTCTCTGCCGCGTTCTTCGATTTTCTCTTTGTAATGATGGGCTTCTTCCAGCATCATGTCTTTGACTTTCATCAGACGGATCTGGGTACTTCTTTCGTTCTCGTCCAGCTTCATCTGGATATACTTGATGTTCTCCTGCGCGGTAGGGATCATGACGTGCTCCAGCGCGTTAACACGGCGGCGGGTCTTTTCGATCTCGCTCGCCATCAGCTGGCAGCTCTTCTCGACTTCCGCCAGACGGAGCATATCCGTGAACACGTCTGACAGGGAGGAAACGGCGCCATCCAGATCGCTGGAAGTGAATGCGTAGCCATAGGAATAAATGTCGTTTGCATCGGCGGTACGGGTCTTGGTCTCAAAAACTGGCACCTCCACACTCATGACGTTCTTAAACTCTACTTCCAGGCTGACGTTCTGTGCCGGCGCGATGAATGCTGCGTTGACTTCCTCGTCTTCCATGCCGGCGCGGGCAAGCACGAAGTCTTTGTTAGCCTTCGCAATGCCCTGCTCCACTTTTTCGCGGAGCGCGCGGTTTTCGCGCACCAGATCCAGGAACTGCCGCATCAGCTCGTCCCGTTTATCTTTCAGAAGTTTATGTCCCCGTACGGCTGTCGCCAGTTTTTTCTTCTGCTTCGTCAGCTCCATACGGGTTGGATTGACTTGTTTCTTTGTTGCCATCTTTTTTCCTCGGAAGCCCATCCGGGCTCGTTATCTTTGCGTGGCGCCATTGCGCCGGAACGCATTCTTATTTTGCGTCGTAGTACTCATCCAGGAACTCGTCCTTGATACGTTTCAGTTCGCTTCTAGGAAGGATGCGGAGCAGCTCCCAGCCGAGTGCCAACGTCTCTTCGATATCACGGTTGGTCTCGAAGCCCTGGGATACGTACTTCACTTCAAACTCATCTGCGAACTTCGCGTAAATCTTGTCCATATCGGTAAGAGCTGCCTCACCAAGCACGACCATGAGTTCTTTTGCTTCCTTGCCACGTGCATAAGCGGCAAACAGCTGGTTCATGGTGTTGGCGTGATCGGCTCTCGTCTTTCCTTCACCAATACCTTTATCTTTCAGACGGGAAAGTGATGGGAGCACGTCAATCGGAGGCATGATGCCCTGGCGGTACAGGTCACGGCTCAGGATGATCTGTCCCTCGGTGATGTATCCGGTAAGGTCAGGGATCGGGTGCGTCTTATCATCTTCCGGCATGGTCAGGATCGGGATCATCGTGATGGATCCGGTCTTGCCTTCCTGACGTCCGGCTCTCTCATACATGGTTGCAAGGTCAGTGTACATGTAGCCCGGATATCCACGACGTCCCGGGACTTCCTTCTGTGCTGCAGAGACCTCACGCAGGGAGTCTGCGTAGTTCGTGATGTCGGTCAGGATGACCAGCACGTGCATGTTCTTTTCGAATGCCAGATACTCTGCTGCGGTCAATGCCATCTTCGGTGTTGCAAGACGCTCGACAGCCGGGTCGTTTGCCAGGTTGACAAACATGACGGTACGGTCGATAGCGCCGGTCTCCGTAAAGGATTTCGTGAAGAAGTTTGCTTCCTCGAATGTGATACCCATTGCGGCGAACACAACGGCGAACTGCTCATCGGTTCCGCGGACCTTTGCCTGACGCGCGATCTGTGCTGCCAGATCTGCATGCGGCAGACCGGACATGGAGAAGATCGGAAGCTTCTGTCCACGGACCAGTGTGTTCAGACCATCGATTGCGGAAACACCGGTCTGGATGAACTCCTGCGGATAGTTTCTGGCTGCCGGATTCATCGGCAGGCCGTTGACGTCCATTCTCTTATCTGGAAGAATCTCCGGACCGCCGTCGATCGGACGTCCCAGTCCGTCGAACACACGGCTCAGCATGTCTTCGGAAACACCCAGCTCCATGGCTCTTCCCAGGAAACGGACTTTGGAATCCTGCGGGTTGATACCGGTGGAGTTTTCGAACAGCTGGACCATTGCGTTGGTGCCGTCGATCTCCAGAACTTTACATCTTCTCTTTTCTCCGTTTGCAAGCTCGATTTCGCCCAGTTCGTTGTAGGTGACACCTTCAACGCCCTGCACAAGCATCAGAGGACCTGCAATCTCCTGAATGGTTCTATACTCCTTTGGCATGATTAGTCCTCCTTATCCTTCAAACTCTTGATCTCTTCTTTAATATCCTGCACAACATTCATGAAAGCATCTTCTACCATGTCGATCGTCGTATATTTGAAACGGCCGATCTTTTCTCTTACTTCCATGCCAACCAGCTTCTCAACAGAAACGCCATCGTTCAGAGCTGCAAGCGCCTCATCATAGTAGGTCAGGATCAGCTGCATCATGCGGAACTGTTTCTCAAGCTGTGTATAAGTGTCGACTTCGTGGAAGGAATCCTGATGCAGGAAGTCCTCACGGATCGAACGGGCTACTTCCATTTTCAGTCTGTCCGGTGCGGAAAGGGCGTCCATACCGACTAACTGTACGATCTCTTCCAAAGCTGCCTCATCGCCAAGGATCTGCATGAAACGAGTACGGCATTCCATCCAGTTTCCTTGAACGGCCTCATCAAACCACTGACCCATTTCATTCACATACAGGGAATAACTGGTCAGCCAGTTGATAGCCGGGAAGTGACGTTTATAAGCAAGGTTTGCATCCAGTCCCCAGAACACCTTAACGATACGAAGGGTTGCCTGGGATACCGGTTCGGAAATATCACCACCCGGAGGAGACACAGCACCGATAACGGAAAGTGCGCCTTCTCTCGGATGAAGTCCGTTGGAAATGACACGGCCAGCTCTCTCGTAGAACTGAGCCAGACGGCTTCCAAGGTATGCCGGATAACCTTCTTCACCTGGCATCTCTTCCAGACGTCCGGACATTTCACGAAGGGCCTCTGCCCAACGGGATGTGGAGTCTGCCATCAGTGCGACGGAATATCCCATGTCTCTGAAATACTCCGCGATCGTGATGCCGACGTAGATGGATGCCTCACGGGCTGCAACCGGCATATCCGATGTATTTGCGATCAGGACAGTCCGCTCCATCAGGGAGTATCCGGTCTTCGGGTCTTTCAGTTCCGGGAACTCGTTCAGAACGTCGGTCATCTCGTTGCCACGCTCACCGCAGCCGATGTAAACGACGATGTCTGCTTCTGCCCACTTCGCCAGCTGATGCTGGGTGACTGTCTTTCCGGAACCGAATGGTCCAGGAATTGCAGCCGTTCCGCCTTTTGCGATCGGGAACAGGCAGTCGATGACACGCTGTCCGGTTACCAGCGGAACAGTTGGGGAAAGTTTTTCTTTATACGGACGTCCGACACGGACCGGCCATTTCTGAAGCAGCGTGACTTCCTGCTTCTCGCCTTTTTCCGTTTCCACAACAGCGACCACTTCTTCCAGTGTGAATTCTCCACCCTGGATGCTTGCGATCTTTCCGCTGATCCCGTTCGGAATCATGATCCGCTGCTCAACGATCGGCGTTTCCTTGACTGTACCGATGATGTCGCCGCCGGTAACTTCATCGCCGACTTCCACAGTCGGAACAAACGTCCATTTCTTCTCTCTGTCAAGCGCCGGAACCTCGACACCACGTGTCAGGTTGTTTCCGGTCATCTGCATGATCTTGACCAGAGGTCTCTGAATACCGTCGAAAATACTGCCGATCAGTCCAGGTCCCAGATCTACGCTCAGTGGAGCTCCGGTGGATTCCACCGGTTCGCCCGGTCCCAGTCCTGATGTCTCTTCATAAACCTGAATGGAGGCTTCGTCGCCGTGGATCTCGATGATCTCACCAATCAACCGCTGATCGCTGACACGCACCACGTCAAACATGTTCGCATCTCTCATGCCCTTTGCTACAACCAGTGGTCCGGCAACTTTTTTGATCGTACCCTTGCTCATAAATATTGTACCAAGCCTTTCTTAATACTTTTGTTCTATTTCGATATCTATTCGTTAACCATTAAAAATAATATCTGATCCGACAGCCTGCTCCACAAGGCGCTTCACATCTGCCATGCCGCGGCCGGTGTTGCCGCTGACTCCCGGAATCGGGATGACGGCTGGAAGATTGTGTTCACGCTCTGCGAGCACAGCCTCCGGGATCTGTTCATACAAGCTTTCCGTGATATAAATGACCGCATAACCGGTTCCGGCCATTTCCTTCAGAGCGCGTTCGCCCTCTTCCGGAGTGGTCACAGGCCAGACTTCCAGGCCAAGGGTCGCGAAGCCGTAGATCGAATCTCTATCGCCAAGTACGCCTATTTTATACATAAGAATCCCTCAACCTTTCCTTCACCTTTTCGTCCGGGAGTTCATTGACTTTTCCCGAAAGGATGATCCTCACGGATTTGATCTCATTTTCCTTTGCCAGCACATAAGCGGCCAGCGGTGAAACAGTGAATGCGTTATATTTCTGCGGTCTGATCAGTTTCATCATGCGGTTGTCGCACCATCTGTCGAAAGCCGCCGGGCTTTCCTTGATCGCGTCAATGGCATCCGCATAACTGGTCGTCTCCAGATATTCATAAATGGAGTCCAGACCATTTCTCGTGGCAGCCATCAGTTTCTGAACGCTGATGCTGTCACATTCTGCAAACGCGTGCTGCAGAAAATCTATGCTTTTATTTGCCTTACAAGCTCTGATCGCGATATTGATATTGGCAGCCACGCATTTCAGTTCCGCGTAGTCGGCGAGGAGCTGATTTCCGGTTGCCTTTCCTGCCTGGTTCATGGCAAGAAGCGCTGCCCTGTCAATGATCACATCACAAGTCTGAGAATCCCCTGTATGGTAAAGGACTTCTCTTGCCTCTTCCGCTGCCTTCATCATCTGGACCGGGAGCGGGGAGAAATCTCCGTCCGCAGCAGCTTTCCGGATCGTCTCGATCGGGATCGTGCCACCGTCCATATAGATATTTGGCACTTCCTTCTGCATATAAGACTCTTTTATGGCTGCTTTCAGGTTGTGGTAGTCCTTGGAGAACCGGAAGATGTCGAACACATGCATCTCTTTGTCACTGCAAAGCTGATGCATCAGATCCCACACTTTGTCCTTCTCATTGCGTAAAAGTTCTTCCGGCGTGTTGCCTCCGGCCGGACCCCAGCCTCTATCCAGAAGAAACTGGACGCACTCCTCATACGTCTGACATTGCATCAGTTGTGTAAGTGCCTGATCACTGAGCAGCGTATTCTCTTTAGCGCGGATTTGTGCGACTTGCGAAGTAAACAACTCGTCAGGAAGTAATGCATCATCCATTAACTCGTCGTTTAAGAACTCCTTGTCCATAAATCTCGCTCCTTTCCGGTGGATGCCCACCAATTTTTAAATCAGCTGAACAGGATCTGTCCAATCTTATCCTGCAGGTCTTCTCTCGAAGCCGAGATCAGAGCATCGAAAGAACAGTTCTCTTCGATGTTCCGATATACTAAAATGAAACCGCCGTCGATCTCTGCCGGTTCATCGGAAAGCGTCAGCAGATTGTCTTTTGCAACCTTTTTGGTGCTTTCCGGCACACGCGCAAGATCTTTTGCGTTAAACCGGATGGTCCCTTCAATGCCATCCGCATACCGCGGGATCATTCTTTCGATGATCTCGAAATATGCCGCATCATCCAGATTGGCAAGATAATCCATGGTCGCCGTAAAGACATCATCGATTTCTTTCTGCTTTGCCTCAAGGATCATCCGCTTTTCCTTCAGATCGCCTGCGGACTGGATCCGGCTGTTTGCTGCCGTCACGTCCAGCTCAGACTGTTTCTTGATCTGGTCTGCCCGGAAGGCTGCGTCCTTTTTCTCCGCTTCAACGATCTTCTCCGCTTCCGCTTTTGCTTTACGGAGCATTTCATCTGCAGTATCGGTGGCTTCACTCTTGATATGTTCTAAGATTTTTTCAAGTCCACTCATCGAACAATACTCCTTTTAGAATGCGACGTTTGCTGCTCCCGAAATAGCAAGGATCGAAACCAGAAGTGCAAGGATTGCGTAGGTCTCAACCATGATAGGGAAGATCATTGCTTTACCGAACTGATCCGGTTTCTTAGCGACAACGCCGATGGAAGCTGCGGAAGCTTTTCCCTGTGCGATTGCGGAGAAGTATCCGGCAATTGCGATCGGGAGGCATGCGCAAAGATAAACCAGGCCTTTGCCGATCGAGATATTTCCGTCACCGCCCAGGATACCGGTCTGTGACAGCGTGATGAATCCGATGATCAGTCCGTAGATACCCTGTGTACCAGGCAGGAGCTGTAAGACCATGACCTTACCGAATTTGCCAGGATCTTCTGCGACGACGCCTGCAGCTGCCTCACCGGCAACGCCGACACCTCTTGCAGAACCTGCTCCGGCGAGACCAACCGCCAAAGCTGCTCCAAGCAATGCCAATATTGTTCCCATGTTTGCTTGTAAGAATTGAATCATTTTTTAGTTCTCCTTAAATTTATAATATTTTGTTTTCACACTGTAAGGCTGGAACGGTCTTCCGCCGCCTTCATAGAAACGGCCGAAGAATTCCACGTATTGCAGACGGTTGGTGTGGACATATGCACCAAGCGTATTAATACCGATGTTGATGGCGTTGATGATGACAAAGACTACGATGAACACGATCACGCCAAGGAATCCCTTTCCGAACATGGTACCGATCATATTTGCAACAGACGAGATGACGCCGGTCGCAAGACCCAATGCCAGAAGACGGGAATAGGAAAGAAGGTCGGATAAGTATCCGGTAATGCCGTATACGGCATACACGCCTTTCAGAAGACGCTTGCCCCATTTCTTGGAACTCCTTCCTCCCATGAAGACCACAATCAGACACCCAACACCGGCTGCATAAAGTCCGTAGTTACCGATCTGTGACGTGAACGGAGGCTCAGAGCCGCCTGCCAGGATATCCATGATCATCTGCATGGACAGGCACTTGATGATGAGGCCGATCAGAATGACATACCAGACAACAACATCAAAGATGAATGACATCACGTCTTTCTTTTTCAGGAACTGATAACCGGCGATCGCCATACCGGTGAAGATATGGATCAGACCCATGATCAATGCCAGGGTCAGGACCGTCATCGGATTCTGTGTCATGTCAAGCCAGAGCGGCTTCACAACGATCGCTTTTCCAAAGAAATTCGAAGAGACGGATGTAATGACGTCGCCGAAGTAACTGCCGAACAGGACGCCGAAGAACATGGCGCTGATGCCGCCGAACATGAACAACTTCATATTGTTGCGCAGGCCCTTTTCCATGTTCTTGTTTTTCAGAAGCACGAAAAGTGTGCCAAGGAAGATCAGAAGACCAATACACGCGTCTGCCAGCATGAAGCCGAAGAAGACAAAGTAAAACAAGGAGATGACAAAGGACGGATCGACCTCCCCTTTGTCCGGAAGCGCATAACTTTCCACAACGCCCTGGACAGCGCTTGAGAATCCATTATTCTTCAGTGCCACCGGCACATCTTCCTTCGGATCGGTGTCTTCCAGTTCCATCGTTGCCGTATACGGCTCGATGGCTGCCTCAACATCCTTCACGTAGATCTCCGGCACATATCCGGAAAGGATGAAGGTGTGCTCGGACTGCGGCAGATTGTTTGCCACACTGTATTTTTCTGCGCGGATCGCCTGATAATCGGCAAGGAATTTGATCTTCGGACGCTGATCGTCATAAGACTGGATCTCTTCCTCACATTTTTCGATCTCTGCCTTTAAATCATCGATCTTCTTTAACAGACGTTCTTTGCTCTCTTCCGGGGTGTACGGCGTGGAGTATGCCGGATAGGAAAACCCGAGACCACGCAGGGCAGCGTTAACTGCCTCTTTCTTTCCGATCTCGCAGATCAGCATCAGGCAGGTCTGGTTCTTATCGTGGCTGATGATGGTGACGTCCACCGGCAAATGCTCTGCCATGGATTCGTAAATGGAATCCAGCGTCCAGTCACCCGGAAGGGAACCGATGAAGATACCGGTCTTTTCCGTACCGGTCAGGTCCATCGGGATATCGAAGGACTCCCACGGGACCAGCATCTCCAGCTGCTGCTGGCACTTCACGATCTCGGCGTTCTTTTCCGCAACATCCTTGGACAGTTCCAGGATGCGGGAGATCGTTTTCTTCGTTCCCGCCAGCTCTTTATAGAACGTATCGTACTCTTCTTCTTCCACGACCGTACGGCCTTTGAAAGAGGAAAGAAGTCCGCTTTTTTCTTCTTTGTAGGTATTCAGCACTTCCAACGCGTTTTCCGCGTCGTGGATATTCCGCTCAAACTCAGATGCAGAGATCGGCATTTTGACTTTCTTGAAGACGTCGTCCTCTTCCACAAAGTCCTGGATCTCAATGACTCCCGCTCTCTGGATGCGTTCCAGGATCGGTTTGCTGTCCGCTTTTAATCCACATATGGTTATGCGTTTCATGGCAAGTACAGCCATTTTGTTTCCTCCTGCTATGTACCGTTAAAATGATGCGTTTGCCTGCTGATGATTATCTGTCAAGCAATCTCGGAAATGACCAGGTTGATCGCATCGTCTCTTTTGCTCTTCGCTTTTTCCTGGAACTGCGCGATCACGTTTTCCGCACGAAGGCCGGCGACTTCCAGGACCTTATCCCGGGTCTTTTCTACTTCATCGACAGCTGCTTTTGCGCGGGTCTGCGCATCGTTCAGAATGTCTTTCTTGAGCGCTGCTCCTTCTGCCTTTGCCTGCTCAATGATCGAGACTTTCTGAGCCTCTGCGTCCTTCACCAATTCTTTCGCTTTTAACTCTGCTTCTCTGATATTTTGGATCGTTTCCTTTGCCATAATATCCCTCCGCCAAAAAAATTAAAAATTTGGGATTATTGTATCATTTCTATAATAAAAAAACAACATTTTGCGTCACAGTGTCTTATAAAAGGTTTGCACGGTTGCGATGCGTTTCCGAACCCGCAAAATGGCGCAAAAAAGCCACCCCGGAATCATACCGGAGTGGCTGGTGTTTTGCTCTGATTATTACAGGTTCAGTTCAATCTTCTTGCCGGAGAACTGATACGGATGGTACTTGACGCCTGCCGCATCCAGCATCCGCTTGGAAGCGATGACGCTCGGCGTGTTGTCATATTTATCTTCCGCATAAATGATCTCTTTGATGCCGGACTGGATCACGGCTTTCGCGCATTCGTTGCACGGAAAAAGCGTCACATACAGCTTCGTTCCCTCCAGAGATCCGCCGCGGTAATTCAGGATTGCGTTCAGCTCGCTGTGGGTGGAATAGTAATACTTGCTGTGGTCCGGGGTGTCGTCGGTCTTTTCCCATGGGAACTCATCATCCGAGCATCCGGCCGGAAGTCCGTTATACCCCATCGACAGGATCTTGTTGTCCTGGCTCACGATGCAGGCGCCGACCTGTGTGGACGGATCCTTGGACCGCTCTGCTGCCAGATAGGCAACGCCCATGAAATATTCATCCCAGGAAATATAGTCTTCTCTTTTACTGCTCACTTTGGCTCCTTTCCAGCTTGCCGATACGGCGAATGTGATTTTCTCCTTCTGAGAACGGGGTGTCCAGGAAGATATCCAGAAACTCCCGGGCTTTCTCCACGTCGATCACGCGGGCGCCCATGCAAAGGACGTTTGCATCATTATGCGACCTTGTGGCTTCCGCGGAGAACGCATCCCCAACGACGGCGGCCCGGATCCCCGGGACTTTGTTGGCGGCCATGCTCATGCCGATACCGGTCCCGCAGATCAGAACGCCTTTATCCGCTTCCTTTGCCACGACCCGGTTCGCAACTTCCACCGCATAATCCGGATAGTCACAGGACGCATCCGAAAAGGTCCCCACGTCGGTCACCGAATATCCTCTGTCAATTAAATGCTGCTTCAGGATCTCCTTCATTTCGAATCCTGCATGATCACTTCCGATCGCAATCCGTTCCATAATAGCCTCTTCCTTTTTCTACTCGTCACTTGCTGCAAACTTTTTCACAAGACTGTCCAACAGTCCGCTGACGATGTCCATGACGGTTTTATATTCTTCTACCGTTCCTCCCAGAGGCAGCTTCAGATCGCCACTGCTTCCGAGAAATTCCTTCAACGTGTAGACGTTTCCCGCGGAGGCAAACCGCGCATAGGCCTTCATTTTGCTGGCATTGTCCATGGTCAGGACCAGTGTCTCCTCCGTGAAATCCTTTTCCCTCAATGCCCTTGCCGAATAAGCCGAAAGGTCGATCTCATACTGCTTCGCGACCTCTGCGATCTTCTGATTGACCGGCTCCGGGAAAAGCACGACTGTCCCTCTCGAAAGGACAGACAGATCTTCCAGCCCTGCCTGACGGGCCTTGCGTTTAAATAATGCCGCCGTCAGCGGGCTCAGCCTTGTATTTTCCTCGTCCAGAAAAATGATACGTTTATATTTCAGCATACCTTCTCCCGTTCATGATAACTCTCCGGTTCATTGTACGTGGGTGAAAGACTGTGTGTCAAGCGTCACGCCTGCTCGATCATTTCTTTTGTAATGACACCTTCGCGCAGGATCACCGGCACGTCTCCCGTCATGTCCACAACCGTGGATGCCACACCGATATCACAGGTTCCGCCGTCAATGACCATGTTGATCTTTCCGTCAAGATCATCCAGAACATCTTCTGCTGTGACGGCACTTCGTTTGCCGGACGCGTTCGCGCTCGGAGCCGCCAGAGGCTTGCCCGCCGCCCGGATCAGATCACGCGTTACTTCCAGAGCCGGCATCCGGATGCCGATGGTATCTCCGCCTGCTGTAACTTCGTCCGGGATCCCTTCTTTTTTCCGGAAGATCAAAGTCAGTGCGCCGGGCCAGTATGCTTTCATGAGACGCTTTGCCTTTTTGGCCATTTCGCCGGTGCCCGGGTCCGAAAGGAGGGAAACCTGTTCGATGTCGCAGACCAGAATGCTCAGTGGTTTTTTCTCATCACGGCCCTTGGCCTTAAAGATCTTGCGGACGGCCCTGGCGTCATCATAGACTGCGCCTAGTCCATAGACCGTATCCGTCGGGAATGCAACGATCCCGCCATTTTGCAGAACGGCGCCTGCAGCTTGAATATCTTCACTTTTTGTCGTTTTTCGCTTTGTCCTCATATTGCAAATTATAACATATTTATGCTATGATAAATTGAATTTTTATAGACAAACATTGATACACAGGGAGGTATGTAATATGAAATGTCCTATTTGCGGCGCTGATCTGGTTGACGGCGCAAAATTCTGTGAATACTGCGGATCACCAGTAGGCGCTCCGGCAGCTCCACAGGCTCCGGCTCCGGAAGGAGCTCCGGTCAGAGCAGCAGCTCCTGCTCCGGCACCGGCACAGCAGCAGGCTCAGCCACAGCAGCCACAACAGCCACAGTACCAGCAGCCACAGGCTCAGTACCAGCAGCCACAGGCAGCATATCAGCAGCCTGGCGCATATCAGCAACCACAGGGTTTAACCCCGAAATGTAAGACGTTCGGTATCATCAGTTTCATTTTGGGACTGTGGTCCACAGCATTCTGCTGGTTAGGCGTCATTCCTGCAGCAGGAATCGGAATCGGTTTCTTTATGGTTGCTTCTGCAGTTGTTGGTTTGATCTTCTCCGGCATTTCTCGGAGAGAAGGCAATTTTAAATTAGCTAGACTCGGAAAGGTATTTTCCATTATCGGCTTAGTCCTTTCTGCAATCTTCTGGATCGTCGGTATCATTATTACGGCTTCCGGTAGTTATCGCTATTATTAAAAACAGCTCTTGCAGGGGAGCCGAAAGGCTCCCCGCTTTTTCTTTATGTTGGATTTTCTGGATGGACATACAAATTATTATCTGATTTTCGGAACGATCGGCCTTGCCGCATCGATTCTGGTCGTTTGCCTTCTGATCCGGAAAGCTCATGTGACGAAGATCCAGTTTGTGTACCTGTATATCCTTGCCGCGGTCGGTCTGCTTGTCGGTGGTCATCTGCTCTTTTTCCTGGTTGGCCTGCCGAAGTATATCCGCGAAACGGGACCGACGCTTCATTCCTTCCGGGATTTTTTTGAGTCCCTTTCCTGGGCTGCGTCGGGCATGGTCTTCTACGGCGGGCTGCTATGCGTCCTGCTCCTCATGTATATCTACTGCAAAAAGCGGCAGCTGCCGATCCGCCGGTATTTTAATATCATGGTCGTCACCTTCCCGCTTTTCCACTGCTTCGGCCGCATCGGGTGTACGTTCTCCGGATGCTGCTACGGGATCGAATATCATGGACCATTTGCGCTCACCTATCCGTCTGCCCTTGTCGTCGACGGTGTGAACGATCATCTGGCCGATTTCCCGCGCTTCCCAATCCAGCCGCTGGAAGCGCTGCTGCTTCTGATCCTGTTTGTCGTACTGCTTTTGATCTACATAAAAAAAGGTGACGCGTTCCCGGTCACCCCAACTTATCTGATCTGTTATTCTGTTATCCGGTTTTTCGATGAATTCCTGCGCGGAGATGTGGCGCGTGGCTTCTGGGGTCCGCTTTCCACGTCCCAGTGGATCAGCCTGATCATCTTTATTGTCACTGTGATCTATCTGATCGTCAGCCGGAAAAAGCAAAAAGATATCGTTCCCGCGTAATCTACTTTTCCAATACCGCTGTCAGCTGCGCGAACTCTTCCAGTGTAAGCGCCTCTCCCCGGATCGAAATATCCTTTCCGATTTCCGTTAACGCATTCTGAATCCGCTCTTTTGTGTAGGAAAGATTCTGCGCATTGGAAAGCGCGTTGATCAATGTTTTTCTGCGCTGATTGAAGGCTGCCCGGATCAGCCGGAACATTTCTTCTTCATAATCAGTTTTTACAGGACGCTCGCTTTCGTCATAAACATCCAGCCGGATCACGGCCGATTCCACATCCGGCTGCGGGATGAAGCAGTGCTTCGAGACTGTCATCAGCATTTCCGCTTTTGCGTAATATTTTACTGCCAGACTCAGGGCACCATAGGATTTGCTCCCCGGCCCTTCCTGCATCCGTTGCGCGACTTCCTTCTGCACCATCACCGTAATGCTTTCGATTCTTGTCTGCTTTTCAAGCAGTTCCATCACGACCGGCGTCGTAATATAATATGGCAGATTTGCCACAACCTTCGCTTTTCTTCCGCCGCCCTCTTTTTCGATCAGCGCATCCAGATCCACCTTCAGGATGTCGTCATTAATCAGCACCAGGTTATCATAACCTTTCAGGTTCTCCTGCAGGATCGGGATCAGCATCGGATCCACTTCCACAGCGATCACCTTCCCGCCCGCCTGAAGCAGATGCTCGGTCAGCGCGCCAAGGCCCGGCCCGATCTCAAGCACCAGATCATCCTTTTGAATATCTGCTGCCTCCACGATCGCGCCAAGGATATTGGCATCCACCAGAAAATTCTGTCCGTATTTTTTCCGGACGGAAAACTGATGGTCCTTTATGATCTTCTGAACATTTTTTGGATTGGATAATTCGCTCATGTTATTTTTGCGTATTTCAACTGCTACATTCTGTAAAACCGGCGGGCGTTTTCGGTTGTGATGCGGATCACGTCCTCTTTTGACATGCCGCGCAGCCCGGCGATAGTCTCGGCGACATAATGGATCAGGGAGGAATCGTTGCGGCGGCCGCGGAATGGTTCGGGAGCCAGGTACGGGCAGTCCGTTTCCAGGAGCATGAGTTCCATCGGCATCTGCTGCGCGATCTCTTTCAATTTCCGCGCGTTCTTAAAAGTTACAACGCCGCCAATCCCGATATAAAATCCCATATCGGTATAGGCCTTTGCCATTTCCGGTTCATAAGAGAAGCAATGGATGACGCCGCCTGTATCCCGCGCGCCTTCCGACTTGATCATATCCTGCGTGTCTTTTGCTGCGTCGCGGCTGTGCACGATGATCGGCAGTTTCACGCGCTTTGCCAGATCGATCTGCTTTGCGAACCAGTCTTTCTGCTTCTCGCGGATCGTATCCGGGTAATGATAATCCAGACCGATCTCGCCGATGGCCACGATTTTGTCGGTCCGCGTGCCATCCGCCTGTACATCGCCGGCAATTTCACCAAACGCAACCTGCTCCAGCACGTCAATATCTTCATCCGCTAATTCATACGTCTCGGACGGGTGCACGCCAACGGCCGCGTAAAGAAAGTCATATTCCTCCGCCAGCGCCAAAATCTCCGGGATCTCGCGTAATGCGGCGCAGGCGTTTACGACCATGCCAACGCCGTTTGCTTTAAGACCGGAAAGAACTTCTTTCCGGTCTTCTTGAAAAGCTTCGTCGTTATAGTGTGCGTGTGTGTCAAAAATCAATTCCATTTCACTGGTCCAGTTTTGCCAGGACTTCGTCCAGTTTCAGTCTTGCAAACAGGATCTCCGGCGCGTCGGTCACTTTGCCACCGGACGGGTAGAGCCCGAACTGATTCAGATCATCAAAGGAACGTGCCTCTGCATTGATCTGCGTAAGGATCTTGTCTGCAGTCTCCGGCATGAACGGACGGATCAGCTCCGCGCCGATTGCGATGCCTTCGATCAGGTTGTACAGCACTGTTGCCAGGCGGTCTGCATTGGCCTCATCCTTGGCAAGAACCCATGGCTCGGTCTCGTCAATATATTTGTTGCATCTCTTGAAGAGATTCCAGATTTCCGTGATTGCATCGGCGACATGCAGGTCGGTCATCCGTTCCACGGCCTTATCCCGGGTGCCGGTGATGACGTCCTTGAAATCCTGATCGATCGCGCTTTGATCGATCTCTTCCTTCGTGCCGTCTTCTGCTGCCTTCAAGACAACCGAAACATTTTTATTCTCCACGACTCCACCGAAATATTTGTTCGACATGGAGATCGTACGGTTGACCAGATTGCCCAATGTGTTGGCCAGATCGGAATTGATCCGCTCCACGACCAGCTCCCAGGAGATGGTGCCGTCATTCTCAAACGGCATCTCGTGCAGCACGAAATAACGGACAGCGTCCACACCAAACATATCGACCAGATCATCCGGATAGATCACATTGCCGCGGGACTTGCTCATCTTTACGACCTGATCATCTTCGCCGCCTGCATTTTTATCTTTTGCAAGCAAAAGCCACGGATGTCCGAATACCTGCTTCGGCAGTTCCACGCCCAGCGCCATCAGCATGATCGGCCAGTAAATGGTATGGAAGCGCAGGATATCCTTTCCGATCAGATGCAGATCTGCCGGCCAGTATTTGTTAAACAGTTCGCCGTGATTGCCATCCACATCATAGCCCAGTCCGGTGATGTAGTTGGACAGCGCGTCGATCCATACGTAGACGACATGATCCGTATCGAAATCGACCGGGATGCCCCACTTGAAGGATGTCCGGGAAACGCACAGATCCTGCAGACCCGGTTTCAGGAAGTTATTCATCATCTCATTCTTCCGGGATTCCGGCTGGATGAACTCCGGATGTGTCTCGATGTGCTCGATCAGACGGTCCGCATATTTGCTCATCTGGAAGAAGTATGCTTCTTCCTTTGCCGGACGCACTTCCATGCCGCAGTCCGGACATTTGCCGTCCACGATCTGGCTCTCGGTATAAAAGGCCTCGCACTCCTTACAGTACATGCCTTCATAGGATCCTTTATAAATATCGCCCTGCTCGTACAGTTTGCGGAAGATCTTCTGCACCATTGCCTCATGGTCTTCATCCGTAGTACGGATGAAACGGTCGTAAGAAGTATTCATCAGATCCCAGATCCGCTTGACCTCTGCGGCCGTGGAATCCACAAACTCCTTCGGGGAAACGCCTGCCGCAATCGCCTTGTCCTCGATCTTCTGGCCGTGTTCGTCAGTTCCCGTCTGGAAACGTACGTCGTAGCCTTCCATTCGGCGGAACCGTGCGATGGCATCTGCCAGCACGACTTCATAGGTATTGCCGATATGCGGCTTGCCGGACGTATACGCAATTGCTGTTGTGATGTAATACGGTGTCTTGTTCATTTTTTCCTCTTTCCGGAACGGCGAATGAGCCGCCCTTTTTATTAACTTTGGTATTTTACCACAAATCCCATTTTGTATATAGTATATTTTATGTCTCTCCCTTGAATTTTTCCAACGCTCATTGTAGTATAGTGCAGTCACTTTTCATAACGGGGTCGATTCTATGCGGAAAGAAATGCGGCACAATATCACTATCCTGGCCTGGTTCCTTGTGGTCCTGGCCATTATTGTCGTATCCGTTATCTGGATCACCCGCTTCAGCCGCAAGACAAATGCTTCCCCAGACAAGTCAGCCGGCGAAGCCGTCATCCGCAGCATGGAGGCGGTTCCGATCGCCCCGATCGAAGATCATATTTTCCAGAAAGAAAAAGACGAGATCCTGCGGAAACTTCTGGACGATCCGGACCGGGTCTTCCAGACACTTACAGACATCAACACAATTCTCGTGGGTGACTCCCGGGTCGTTGGTTTCTCGATGTATAACCATATGGATCCTTCGCGTGTCCTGGCAGGCACGTCCTGGAGCATTTTGGAACTACCGGCTTTGTACGGGATCATTGAGGGGATGAATCCGCGTTTTGTGATCGTCTCCTTCGGTGTCAATGAAATCGGCCAGCAGTACTTCACGCCGGTCTATTTTGACACGGACGAGTCTTACGTGGATGCGCTGGCATATTATCTGGGAGAACTCCAGTCCATCGTGCCGAACGCAAAGATCTATTATTCAGCGATCCTTCCTGTCAACGATGCCTGCCTGGAAACAAAGCCGGGCTTCAGTATTATTCCGAGGCGGAATCAGGCGATCAAACAATTCTGCGAGGAAGCCGGCTACGGATATATCGACACTGAACATCTGGCGTATGAGCATTCGGATCTGTATATTGCAGACGGGGTACACTTCTATTCGGAATTTTATCCATACTGGGGACGCGCTATCCTGGAGCAGATCATCGCGGACGGAGGCATCTCATGACGCAGGAGTTGAAGAACACCATTAAAATACTGGTTGCGTTCTTCCTCGTGGTTGCCCTGTGCGTACTGGCAGTCCTGCTTGTGGTGAACCCGAAGGACATGTTCCATTTCGAAAAAGAAGCATCATCGACTGCCAGCAACGGCGAAATGTACATCAAAATGATGGAAGCTGCCCCGACTGCCCCAATCGAGGATATGATCTATACAAAACGGAGGGAAGAGATCCTGGACCAGTTCCGGCAGGATCCGAACCGGGTCTGGACGTTCATCACGGAGTCGAATCTCGTATTCTGCGGGGATTCCCGCGGGATCGGTTTTACCGTGGAAGGTTATGTGGATTACAGCCATAATGTTTCCAATTACAGCCGGACCATATATAATATTCCGGACTACTATGAAAAGTTCAAGGAACTGAACCCGCATTACATCGTGCTCTGCTACGGGATCAATGACCTGGGACTGTATCAGTGGGAAGGCAAAGAAAAATACACCGAGGATCTGGCAGGTTTTGTGTATGCGCTCAGAGAACTGCTCCCGGGCGTGGACGTTTACGTCAACTCTATTCCGCCGAGCCTGCCGTCCGAGTATGAGCGCGGACCGGCATGGGCACTGATCCCGGAATGGAACGAATATATCAAAAACTATTGCAGCGAGCATGACATTCACTATGTGGATATCTCCGACTTGTGCGACGCGCATCCGGAAATGTATGATGTGGATGGCGTGCACTTCTTCTCGGAGTTTTACCCGCTGTGGGGAATGCGGATCGTGACAACGATCATAGAAAATGAAAATTAAGAATCTGTTTTTTGTGTTCATACGGATCATCATGGTACTGGCTCTTATATGCGCCATTGTGTTTTTTGTGTTCATGAAACACGCAGAGACCAGAAAACCATTTAAAGAAGTGAAGGCACAACTGAAAACGTCGGTCACTTCCATAAAAATGCAGCCATCCACCAGCCGGTTCCTGAAGAAGTACTATGGCCTGAATGCAGACGATTATACAGGAGTCTGGCTGTGCGCCCCTGTCACAAATATGGACGCGGAAGAACTCCTTCTGATCAAATGCAAGAGTGAAGGCCAGATAGAGGCAACGAAGGACGCCATTCTGCAGCGTCAGCTCACAAAGCAGACGACCTTTGAAGGGTATGCACCGGAGCAGTTTGAACTCTGTCAGAATTATATATTAGACGAACGGGGGACCTTCCTTCTGTTCATTGTAGCCCCGGACGCGGAAGAGATCGATGCCGTGTTCCGAAACAGTTTTTAGGAAGAAACAGTTATGATCTTCAGCAGCCTGTTTTTCATCTGTGTCTTTCTGCCGGTTACACTGATCCTGTATTATGTGGTGCCGCGGAAAGCGAAAAACTTCATATTGCTGATCATGAGCCTCATCTTTTATGCATGGGGCGAGCCGGTCTATATCCTGTTGATGGTGTTCAGTATCCTGTTCAACTATTTTTCCGCGCGTTCCATCGCCTACTACCGGGAAGAGGATAAGAAAGGGCTGAAGCGGACGGCATTCGTGTTTAACCTGATCATCAACCTGGGGCTCTTATGCTTTTTTAAGTATTACGGATTTGCCATCGAGAACATCAACAGCATCTTCCATTGGTCGATCCATATCCGCAGTCTCGCGCTGCCGATCGGCATTTCCTTCTATACCTTCCAGACCCTGTCCTATGTGATCGACGTCTTCAAGGGAAATGTGCCGGTGCAGAAAAACGTGATCAATTTCGGCGCATACATTTCCATGTTCCCGCAGCTGATCGCCGGACCGATCGTGCGCTATGCAGATATCGAGGCGCAACTGACAGAGCGCGTGATGTCCTTTGATAAAATGGCAGAAGGCGCGGCATGGTTCATCCTGGGCCTGTCGAAGAAGGTGCTGCTGGCCAATAACATTGGCATGCTCTACGATGCGATCTTCGCGACAGACCCGTCGCGGGCGGTCCTGACTTCCTGGATCGGCATCATCGCATACACCTTCCAGATCTATTTCGATTTTTCCGGCTATTCCGACATGGCCATCGGCCTCGGAAAAATGCTTGGCTTTGAGTTTGTCCAGAACTTCAACTATCCGTATATTTCCCGGAGTGTGACCGAGTTCTGGCGTCGCTGGCATATCTCCCTCGGGACCTGGTTCCGGGAATATGTCTATATCCCGATGGGCGGCAACCGCGTGAAACCGCTCCGCCACATCCTGAACATCATGGTCGTCTGGATCCTGACCGGCTTCTGGCACGGCGCCGCATGGTGCTTCGTGCTTTGGGGCATCTACTATGGCATCCTGCTGCTCCTCGAGAAATATGTCTGGGGCAAGATCCTGGCAAAGATCCCGAAGGTCTTCCAGCATATTTATACGATCCTTTTGTTCATCCTTGGCTGGCTGATCTTCACCTCGACCTCCCTGACGGATCTGAGCGGAAACTTCTGCTCCCTGTTCGGTATCCTGAAAAACCGCTTCTTCGATACCGACACCCTGTTTTACCTGCGGAACAACGCAGTGCTGCTCGTGGTCTGCGGCCTTTGCTCCACGCCACTTGTCACAAAACTGTTTACCAAGATCGCATCCCGGAAAGGCGCGGGATTCCAGATCATCGGCGTCATCGTTTACGCGGCGATCTTCCTGTTATCCATGGCCTACCTGGTAAATGCAACGTATAACCCGTTCCTGTACTTCCGGTTTTAAGCATGAAAGAACGTATCGAACAGCAAAAAAGAATATTCAAATACATCCTGCTCGTGTTTGCGATGGTGATCATCATTGCCGATGCGTGCCTGATCATCATGCATGAAAAGACGTTCTCCGAAACGGAAAACCGGATGCTGCAGCAGTTCCCAAAATTCAAAAAGGAAACACTTCTATCCGGCAAGTTCATGACACAGTCGGAAGACTTTGTCGCCGATCAGTTCTTCTTGCGCGATTACTGGATCGGGATCAAACTGAAAGCCGACAAGATCATCGGCCGGCAGACCTCTAATGGCGTCATCCTGGGCAAGGACGGTTATCTGATCGAAGATAGCGTCGCGCCGGTTCCGGCATCTTTTGAAAAGAACCTGAGCGCAATCCAAACATTCGCGGAAAAACATGATGATCTGAAGATTGTCATGACTGTCGTGCCGAATGCTGTTTCGATCTGCGACCAGTTGCTGCCAGAAAACATGCCGGTGCATTCCCAGAAAGAAGATCTGGCTGCCATCAAAAAAGCAGTTTCCAAGAGCCTGACTTACGTGGATCTGACCAGTACTCTTTCTGCGCACAAAGACGAATATATCTATTACCGGAGCGACCACCACTGGACCAGCCTCGGTGCGAAATATGCGTTCGAAGCCATGAAAGAAAGCCTTGGCACCAGTGAACTAACTGGTGACCTCGGAACCGATACGCCGGAGGCATTCCTGAATGTCTATAACGTGACTGAAAGTTTCTCCGGGACCATGGCATCTTCCAGCGGCGATTTCTCCGTAATGGATTCCATCGACATTTATGTCTATGAGATCGAAGACTTCCAATATGTCGTGGAATACACGGATGCGCAGAAAAAATCCGCGACTGTTTTCAACAGCGCGGCTCTTTCGCAGAAAAATAAATATGAAGTGTTCTTAGGCGGCAACCATCCGCAGATCAACATCAAGACGACCAATCTGAACAAGCGCAATCTCCTGATCCTCAAGGATTCTTATGCGAACGCGTTCATTCCTTTCCTGCTGCCGTACTATCAGACGATCACGATTGTCGACCCGCGTTACTACAGCGACGACCTTGAGAAGCTGATCGCCGATACCGGCATCACGGACATCCTGTTCCTGTACAATATGAACACCTTTGCGACGGACAACTCTCTCGCCGGTGTTCTGCAGGACGAATAGTCAGTTTTCGTAGCATTCCTTTTCTATTACACAGGTATCTTTGATCGTCCCGACCAGAAAGTTCAGGGCGTCTACGACGCGCGGGCGGATATCCCCGCCGATCATGACATACATGATGTCATCGCCGACTTCGAGATGGCCCTCATTCAGCCAGACTTTGACGAACCAGATCCCTTCCATGCGATAGGTTTCTTCGATCACACTTTCAACCTTATTTGCGTCATAGGAAAACTCCATGGAGGTAACAATCTCTTTTGCAGCGTCCGCGCCAGGCTCTGCCAGCCCTCTGGCGATGGCTTTGGCCGTAGACCTGACAACGCCGTTATGCACCAGATACATGCCGCATTTGTCCGCATTCGGATCCGCCTTTGCTTCCTTCAGCCACTCGTCCATGGATGGGCTTTTTTTCTCACTCATTTGATTCTCCTTTTTCTTTCTGATCATTTCAGCATCAGGATCCCTTCCAGCACCACGAGGTGCAGCGGATAAAAGATGTAGAACAGATATTTCAGATTCCATCTGCCGCGCTCTCCGTTGTAGAACCACAGCGGGATCAACGCCAGCAGGCAGAACCACTGATATGGCAGTGTCTGCAGCATCGAGAGGGATAGCAGCACAAGGCCGACTCCGAAGATAACAAAGCGCCATGGCTTCCGGATGATGATCATGGCGGTCAGCGGAAGCATTGCTCCCATGAAATCATAATCATACGCGATCGGAAAACCGCAGAACTTGATTGCATATGTGGTATACAGGCCATCCTCTTTGACCGGCAGGGAGCAGAACACATACACTGCCACGATCAGGAGAACTGCCAGGATCAGCTGCCAGACTTTTTTCCGGTCTTTCACTGCGGAAAGCCATGCGTAGCAGATCAGGATCCCGAAGGACAAGGTAAAAAGCGTGTTCAGATAGATTCCCGTGAAAGTCCCGCAGATCAGGTCGAACGCGGTATAAGCCACCTGACAGATCACCGCAAGAATAAACACCCGCAGGAAATATTTTCCTTTACTGCGGGTATGCAGCACGCCTTCTGCGACCATAAATGCAAATATCGGCAACGCAAGGCGGCCGATATATCGCAGAAACAGCATATCCGGGAACAATATGATCGCCGCGTGATCGGCCAGCATTGTTCCGCATGCTATGATTTTCAGAACATTATTATTAATACTCTACTTCCTCCTCCATTGGGAGTTCCAGGAGCTCCGGGTTTTCCAGGAGCGTCTTCAGCAGTCTCACAGACTTGGAATAATAGTATCCGTCTGCCAGTCTCTCATCGACGGTAAGTCCCAGATCGACCGTCTCGTGGATGCCAACAGTTCCTTCCTCCGTAATGTAACTCGTCTTCTTGAATTCACCGACGATACAGAACAGAGAGCAGGTGCCCCAGTTGGTCAGGTGATGATAACCACTGCGCAGCTTCAGCGAGCCAAGATTGGATAATACGACAGACGTATAATACGGATCGGTCTCAATCAAACCGCGCGGGCATTTGCCGATCCGGTCCAGGAAGCAGATGATCTCGCAGAACAGTCTGGTCATACGACGCGGCATCCGGCTGACAATATCCATGCTCTCGGATGACTTGTCGATCACGTCACTCCGGCTGGTCGAGATCTGTTTGTAAAGCTTCTCATGGATGGTCCGAAGATTATCTTCCGGGTCTGCCTTGATCAAGGCCAGCGCCTCTGCTCCGTCATCGGAAAACAGCTTCTTGACGACAAAGGACGCGATGATGTCATTGCGCTGATACATCAGTTTGTTTGCAACAAAACGGTTCATCTTCGGGCGCAGCGTAAGGGTCTTTAAGACTGCCGTAACGATCAGATGAAACATGGTATACGGAAAGTCTGTTTCATCCTGATTGATCTTTTCCAGAAAGGCTTTCATCGGACCAATATCGATCCGCTCCGCAATATAAGCTTCGTTATCGCAACGGTTCGGATACAGGATCGGTGTGATCACATGCATTGGATCCAGATCCCGGATCAGTTTTCCGTCAAAGCGGTCCCCGAACCGCCGGCGTGTTTTTTCTTTGCCCATTTACTCTTCTTCAGCCTCTTCTTTTTCCAATTCTTCCACTGCATGTGCAATGGCTTCTTTCTTTGCTTCCACTGCATCGATCGCTGCTTCTTTTTCTTCCGGAGTTTCTGCTGCGATCTTAGCCAGTTCCTCTTCCTCCAGGATGCGGTATGCAACCTTGCCTACCAATGTAGTCGGAAGGGAATCACGGAATTCAATATCGTATGGCATTGCATATTTTGCAATGTGCTTCTTGCAGTATGCCATCAGTCTGAGCCAAGTCTCTTCATTCTTCGGATACTCCGGTTTCAGAACGACGAATGCTTTGACTTTCTGCATCTTGTAATCATCCGGCACACCGATGACGCAGCTCATATGCACCATCTTGTTTGCTTCCAGAATGTTCTCCATCTGTGCCGGGTAGATATTGTAACCGGAGCTGACGATCATTCTCTTGGAACGGCCTTTGAAATAGACAAATCCTTCTTCGTCCATCGTGCCAAGGTCGCCTGTGTAGACCCAGGTCAGGCCATCGCTGTGATGACGCAGTGTCTTTGCGGTCTCTTCCGGGTTGTCAAGGTATCCTTTCATAATGGATGGACCGGCCAGAAGGATCTCTCCTTCTTCACCGTATGGAAGTTCTTCATCCGTATCCGGTTTGACGATCTTGATATATGTATCCGGGAACGGAATGCCGATACTGCCTTCTTTGGACATCGTAGGCGGTGTCAGACAGCATGCGGTAACGGTCTCGGTCGTTCCATATCCTTCGCGGACCTGAATGGTTGCGTGGTGATCATACAGAAATGCATCCAGTTTTTTCTTTAACTCGATACTCAGGGAATCGCCGCCGGAGAATACGCCCTTCAGGCAGCTGAGATTCTTGCCCTCCATAGAAGGCAGCCGGAGAAGAGCCTCATACAGCGTCGGCACACCGGCAATGAAGTTGCACTGGTATTTTGTGATCAGTTTTGCATAGCTGGCTGCCGTGAAACGCGGGACCAGGATGCAGCGGCCGCCGGAAGCCAACATGGTATGGATGCAGACGCCAAGACCGAAACCGTGGAAGACCGGCATGGCTGCCAGCATCTTATCGCCCGGCTTGAACATCGGATTGACGGCAACGACCTGTGCGCCAAGTGCGTTGAAGTTGTAATGAGTCAGCTCGATGCCTTTCGTGGTTCCCGTGGTACCGCCGGAATACAGGATGACAGCGGTATCATGGCAATCCGATTTTGTTTCATAGTTCCAGAAACAGGACTTGCCGATATTCATGAAATCTTTCCAGCGAATGACCGGTGCGTCTTTCGGGATCTTCTGGATCTTGCGGCCCTCCGTCAGCATGTAGCCTGCGCGCAGCGGACGGGATAATTCATCTTTGATGCTGGCCAGCACGACGTTAACGATCTTGGTGTTGTTCCGGATCGCTTCGAATTTATTGTAGAACTGATCGAGCGTAATGACGGTGACGCTCTCGGATACATTCAGATAGAACTCCAGCTCTTTTTCTGCAGAGAGTGGATGGACCATGTTTGCAATGGCACCGATACAGCTCAATGCATAGAAAGAATAAATTGCCTGCGGGCAGTTTGGCAGAGCGATAGTT
>JAFZKG010000035.1 GCA_017553695.1 Lachnospiraceae bacterium | reverse complement strand
TGGCTACAGCAATCCCTTCGCGGGGTTGCTGCAACCATCTTTTCTATGTAGGAGATAATTATGGCAGATATACAGGAATATAAATGCCCTAATTGCGGAGGAATCCTGACGTTTGACAGCGGCACACAGAAGATGAAGTGTCCGTACTGTGATTCCGAGATTGACGTACAGGCTTTGGCGGATTACGACAGCGGCCTGAACAATTTCTCGGAGAAAGATGAAATACGCTGGGAAACTCCGGGTAATGTATGGCATGAAGGCGAGACCGAGGGAATGCGGATCTACGTATGTAAATCCTGCGGCGGTCAGATCGTCGGGGACGAAAACCTGGGATCGACTGCCTGTCCGTTCTGCGGCAACCCGGTCGTATTAATGGGGCAGTTTTCAGGAGACCTGAAGCCAGATTATGTCATTCCATTCAAACTGGATAAAGAGGCGGCAAAGCAGGCGTATCTGAATCATCTGGGAGGCAGGAAGCTGCTCCCGAGCCTGTTCCGCAATAAAAATCATATTGATGAGATCAAAGGCCTGTATGTTCCGTTTTGGATCTTTGATACCGATGCAGACGGCCGTGCTCAGTTCATGGGTACCCGCATGCGGGTCTGGACGGACGGTCGGAATCAATACAATGAGACGCAGTACTTCGATGTATACCGCGAGGGACACATGAAGTTTGCGGACATTCCGGTGGACGGCTCTTCCAAGATGCCGAACGACCTGATGGAATCATTGGAGCCGTTTGATCTTTCGGAGGCAGTGGATTTCCAGACGGCGTATCTTTCCGGATATCTGACGGACCGCTATGATGTGGCAGCAGAGGACTGCATCGAACGTGTGAATGAGCGTGTCAAACAGACGACGTTTGAGGCAATTGCCAATACGGTGCAGGGATATCAGACCGTTGCTTTTCAGGGCGGTGATATCCGTACAGAGCAGGGCGAGATCAAATACGCAATGTATCCGGTCTGGATCTTAAATACAACATTCAACGGGCAGCATTATCTGTTCGCAATGAACGGACAGACAGGCAAGATGGTTGGTGACCTTCCGGTTGACAATGGAAAGGTATGGAAATACCGGTTCCTGTGGACGGCAATTCTGGGCGTCATCTTCTCCATAGTTGCTGTGATCTTCCGGTTTATGCGGTAGGAGGTGGTCAGAGTGAAGAAATTATTAGCAATTCTTACCGTTCTGGCCATCACGCTGAGCATTTCGCTGACAGCGTTTGCTGCTTATGAACGGATCGACGATAAAGCAGGCCTTTTGACGGAAGAAGAAGCGGCAGAAGTATCCGCTAAATTGGATGAAGTCAGCCAGAAACTTGGTGCAGATGTTGTGGTCGTAACGATCAACGATCTGGAAGGCAAGACGGAAGAAGAGTATGCGGATGATTACTATGAGAGCAAGCTTTATGCAAGCGACGGTGTGCTGCTTCTGATCAATGCCGAAACTGGATCCGGTTGGATTTCTACTCAGGGTGAAGGCACTCAGGCATTTACCGATTACGGGATCCAGCAATGTGCAGACCGGATCCGGCCATCGTTGCAGTCAAAGGATTATGCGGGAGCTTTCAGTGAATTTGCCGATGTTGCTTCCGAATACTTTGAAAAAGAACGTGCCGGCAATCCGGTAGATCAATGGATCCCGGATCCGGAACCAGAACCGACGCCAATAGAAGAACGTGTGACATTTGGGGACGTTCTGATTACGATTCTGATTGCATTTGTGATTGCATTTTTGATTTCACTGATCATTACGGCGATCATGAAGTCGCAGATGAAATCCGTTATTGCGGAACAGAATGCGGATCGTTATGTAGAAGGTAACCGAATCAATATCACGGGAAGTAGAGACCGGTTCTTATATCATACCGTTCAAGTCATTCCATTGCAGAGGAATAATCCGCAAGGTGGCGGTGGACGTCCGGGCGGTATGGGAGGCGGTCACATGGGTGGCACGACCACTCATACGTCTCATAGTGGCACGACACATGGTGGCGGCGGATTCAGTTTCTAAGAAAGAGAGGAAAGAAATATGAGCAAAAAGATCAAAACGCCTGGAGTGAAAGAGCTGTTTGCGGCGATCCTCTCTTTAGAAACGGAGGAAGAGTGCTTCACATTCTTTGAAGACGTCTGCACCACGAATGAGATCTTATCCTTCGCGCAACGGTTTCAGGTGGCAAAGTACCTGCATGAGGGACTGACCTACCAGGAGATCGCGGAGCGGAGCGGCGCCAGCACGGCAACGATCAGCCGCGTGAAACGGTCGATTGATGATGGCAACGGCGGATATGAGATGATTTTTAAAAGGCTGAGTAATTGATGCTTCAGGGATTAAACGATAAGCAAAAAGAGGCGGTCCTTACAACAGAAGGACCGCTTCTTATACTGGCAGGGGCCGGTTCCGGCAAAACACGAGTGATTACGAACCGGATCGCGTACCTGGTGAAAGAAAAGGGTGTTTCTCCGCGGCACATCCTGGCGATCACGTTCACAAATAAGGCAGCAAGCGAGATGCGGGAACGTGTGGAGCAGAGCATCGGCATGGATGCAGGTGGTGCGTGGATATGCACTTTTCATTCCGCCTGCGTGAAGATCCTGCGGATGTACAGCCATCTGATCGGCTACGATAACAACTTTTCCATTTATGATGCGGATGACCAGAAGACGCTGATCAAGAACATCTGCAAGAAAATGGATATTGATACCAAGCGGTTTAAGGAAAAATGGTTCCTGTCGCAGATCTCATCTACGAAAGATGAACTGAAAAGCGTGGAGGATTTCGAACTGGATGCAGCCGGAGATTATTATCTGGAGAAGGTTGCGAAAGTCTATGCTGAGTATCAGCGGGAACTGAAGCAGAACAACGCATTCGATTTTGATGATCTGATCGTAAAGACGGTGGAACTGTTCCGTGCGGATCCGGAGATTCTGGAACGTTTTCAGGAACGATTCCGATATATTTCGGTGGATGAGTATCAGGATACGAACACAGCGCAGTTTGTGTTCGTGAGCATGTTAGCGAAGAAATATCACAACATCTGTGTGGTCGGTGATGACGATCAGTCGATTTATAAATTCCGCGGCGCAAACATTGAGAATATTCTGCAGTTTGAGAAGGTGTTCCCTGACGCGAAGGTGATCCGTCTGGAGCAGAACTACCGATCTACACAGAATATTCTGAATGCGGCGAACGCGGTGATCGCAAATAACCGGAACAGGAAGGAAAAACGCCTTTGGACGGAGCATGAAGAGGGCGAACTGATCAAACTGTTCCATGTGGGAAACCCATATGAAGAAGCTGACCGCGTGGTCGATCAGGTGAAAAGCTTCCTGAAAGAAGGCTATCATCTGAATGACTGTGCCTGCCTGTACCGGACGAATGCGCAGTCCCGTACTTTGGAGGAGGCCTTTGTGCGCGCAAACCTGCCTTATAAGATCGTTGGCGGTGTGAACTTTTATCAGCGCAAAGAGATCAAGGATGTACTGGCATATCTGAAGACGATCGACAACGCAAAGGACGACGTAGCGGTACGGCGGATCATCAATGTCCCGAAACGCGGGATCGGTGCTGTAGCAGTGAATGCTGTGCAGAACATTGCGGATGACCGGGGCATCAACTTCTACCCGGCGCTGGATGACGGGATCCGCGAGGGCCTTTTTGGAAAGAGTGGCGAAAAACTGCGTGAATTCCGGGATCTGATCGAATCATTCCGGGAGAGTGCAGGATTGATGTCCCTGCAGGATCTGCTGGATGAGGTGCTGGAAAAGAGCGGCTATCTGCGGGAACTGGAACTGGAAAATACAGTAGAGGCACAGACCCGGATCGAAAACATCGAGGAACTGATCAACAAACTGGCATTGTATGAAGAAACGGCGGAAGAGCCTTCTTTGGGAGGTTTTCTGGAAGAAGTATCGCTGGTAGCGGATATCGATTCCTGGTCGGCTGAGTCAGATTATGTGTCACTGATCACGATCCATTCCGCTAAGGGACTGGAATTCCCAATCGTTTTCCTGTGTGGCATGGAAGATGGTCTGTTTCCTATGAATGCGGCTGTCAATTCCATGGATGAAGAGGATCTGGAAGAGGAACGGCGCCTGGCTTATGTGGCAATTACACGGGCAAAGGAAAAACTGATCCTGACAGCATCCCGGATGCGGATGGTGCGTGGAGAGACGATGGTCTCCATTATTTCACGTTTTGTGAGAGAAATCCCGGGAGAATTGATCGAACCGGACCGTGAAGCAAAATATGTAGCGCCGAAACCGAGCATTTATAATGGTGGCGTGAGTGCGCGCAAGGAGAGCAAAGAGGACTTCAAGCGGAAACCGTTTGCATTGAGTGATGCGGCTGTAAGCAGTACCTCCGGCGGCAATAAACCAGTGTTGGATTATGGCGTGGGAGACCGCGTTGACCATATGAAATTCGGAGAAGGGATCGTCACAGCAATCCGTGACGGGGGCCGCGACTGGGAGGTCACGGTGGACTTTGAGGAGTATGGAACAAAAAAACTGTTCGCCGGATTCGCAAAGTTAAAAAAGTGTTAATAATACCTCCCGCAGGTTGAAAAAAATGCCCGGATATCTTATTATATATACAGATAGAAGGTGATCATTATGAAATATCTGATTAAGAATGGAATTAAATACATGTTCAAAAGAAAGGCTAAAAACATGGGTAAAAGATTCGAAGAACTGGTGCAGCTTTCCAAATTGAATGATCTGATCAAGAAGGAAGAGGAAAAGGAAGACTGCCGCAAAACCTGGAAGATCGTGCTGATCTGCCTTGGTGCTGTCGCATTGCTTGCCGGGATTGGATACACTCTTTACAGACTGTTTGCAAGACAGACGGATGACTATGATCTGTACGATGATCTGGACAATTATTATGTGGATGAAGATTACGATAAGGACCGCATTTTAAAGGATCTGGATCTGGACGAATCAGACTTCGCAGAGTAAGCTTTATTCATAACTATGGATCATTCAGGCTGTCGCATTTTTCCAATGTGGCAGCCTTTTTCAGAATTACAGGACGAAAGAATGAGTAAAAAGAAGGAACAGATCGATCTGACGCCATATGAGAACCGGGAAGCAATCTGCCCGCACTTTGGAAAGTGTGGCGGATGTATGTACCAGAAGATCTCTTATGACCGTCAGCTGGAGATGAAGGCCGCTTACGTGAAGGAACTTCTGGATGAGGCATGCAGTGGGACTGATTTTGAGTTCGAGGGAATCTGGCCATCACCATCTGAAGAAGGCTACCGGAATAAGATGGAATTCACTTTTGGGGATGAATATAAAGATGGTCCATTTTCACTTGGCCTACATCAGAAGAAGAGTTTCATGAACATTGTGAATATCACGGACTGTCACCTGATCCATCCGGACATGAATCTGGTCCGAAATACGGTCCGGGATTATTTTCAGCCTTTTTATGAGAGAGGAGAAGTATCTTTTCGGAACGCAAAGACACGTCAGGGATGGCTGAGACACCTTTTGCTTAGGCGTGCGGATGCAACCGGGGAGATACTGGTTGTGCTGGTGACAACGTCAGAACTGACACAGACCGCGCCGATTTATGAGGCTGCTCTTTTGGAAGGGCTGAAAGACCTTCTGCTCATGCTTCCGCTGGATGGACAGATTGCGGGATTTCTGCATATTTTAAATGATGCATTGTCCGATACGGTGCAGAGTGATCAGACCAACATCTTATATGGGCGGGACCATATCTATGAAGAGATCCTGGGACTGCGGTTCAGGATATCCGTCTTTTCCTTCTTCCAGACCAACTCGAAGGGAGCAGAGGTTCTTTACGGAAAAGCGCGGGAGTACGCATCGTCTGCACACGGTCTGCTGTTTGATCTGTACAGCGGTACTGGTACGATTACACAGATTATGGCGGCAGCAGTGGACGAAGCTGTTGGTGTTGAGATCGTGGAGGAAGCAGTAGAATCCGCAAAAGAGAATGCGGTTCTGAATGGGATCGACAACGTGCGTTTTGTTGCGGCAGATGTGCTGAAAGCATTGGACGATCTGCCACAGCCGGATTCCATCATTCTGGATCCGCCACGGGAAGGGGTCAATCCGAAGGCACTTTGGAAGATATTAAGTTATGGTGTGGAAAATATTGTGTACGTCAGCTGTAAACCGACTTCACTCGCACGGGATATCGCTGCTTTTCGTGCTGCTGGTTATGAACTGAAAAAGGCTTGCTGCGTGGATATGTTCCCGGAAACCGAACATGTGGAGACTATAGCGTCGCTACAAAGACAGCCTTCGTAAAACCAATTGTTTTATACCCTTTTACGGGATGTTCACTGCGCGATTTGTACGTATGTGCTCTGGACAATGGAGTATTCCATTAGCCGATGTTAACAACAAAACAGATCATTAAAAAAGGAAGGAAACAACACCATGGGGTTATTGAGTGGTATTAAAAACAGAATTCAAACAAAAGCAAAAAAAGATCAAGTATTAGCAAGAATACTGACAGAATACTATTATTGGGTATTGCAACGTAAAACGACACTGACAATCCGCGGAG
>JAFZKG010000034.1 GCA_017553695.1 Lachnospiraceae bacterium | reverse complement strand
CCTCTACTGAGCTGGGCGAGCTGTTGGGCTTTACGCCATCCCAGATCAGGCAGGACTTTAACTGTTTCGGTGAGTTCGGTCAGCAGGGTTATGGCTATAATGTCAAGACCCTGTATCAAGAGATCGGAAAGATCCTGGGCGTGGAGGAGGCCCATAATCTGATCGTCGTCGGAGCCGGAAACCTGGGAAGGGCGATCGTCCGATATAAAGGATTCGCCAGCCACGGCTTTCATTTCTGTGCCTTGTTTGATATCGATGAGACACTTTGTGGAAAAACGATCAATGGTGTAAGGGTCTACAACATGGATGAACTTGATTCGTTTGTTCTGAACAATCAGGTCGACATAGTGGCGCTTACGATCCCGACTGACGGAGCTCTTAAGGTATCGAAAAACCTGTATGATCTGGGGATTCGTTGTTTTTGGAACTTTGCGCACACCGATCTGGAACTTCCGGATGATGCCATCGTGAAAAATGTGCATCTGCTGGATTCCTTGCTGGAGCTGTCCTTTACGATCAGCCATTCAAAAAAGAAAGATGAATAAATATTATCGTACCTATGCGGATATCGATCTGGATGCAATCCGCGGCAATATCACAAATATGCAGAAAGGCCTGGAAAAGGGCGTTAAGACATGTGCTGTCATTAAAGCAGACGGCTACGGTCACGGAGCGGTCGAGCTGGCAGAGAATCTGAAGGATATCGTAGATTTCTTCGCAGTTGCCTGCATGGAAGAAGCGTTGGAATTACGTCACAGCCATGTCACGCTTCCAATCTTGATCCTTGCCTATACGCACAAGAGTTTTTATGAGGACGCGATCCGGGAGGATGTTCGTCTGACAATCTATGATTTGGATTCTGCAGAAAAGCTTTCCAAAGCAGCTCGGAAACTGAATAAGACTGCAAAAATCCACATCAAACTCAATACCGGTATGAACCGGATCGGCTTCAAACCGACGGAAGAAAACAAACAGATCATTCAGAAGATCAGCCGGCTGAAAGGGATCGAGATCGAAGGAATCTTCACTCATCTGCACAGCGCGGATGAAAAGGATCTGACTTCAGCAAAAGAACAGATCAAAACATTCCGTCGGTTTACGGATGATCTGGCTGACATGGGCATTCATATCCCGATCCGCCACTGTGCGAACAGCGCCGGAACAATCCTTATGAAAGAAGCGGATTTTGACATGGTCCGTATGGGGATCTCCCTGTATGGTCTGTATCCATCTTCTTATGTGAGAAAACTCAAACTTTTACCGGGTATGTCGCTTTACAGCCATGTCACAATGGTCAAGAGAATCGAAAAGGGCGATACCGTCGGGTACGGTGCTGCATTCACAGCACCGCAAGCTATGACGATCGCAACGGTCTCCGTCGGTTATGCGGATGGATATCTGCGGAATCTTTCCAACAAAGGTTATGTACTGATCAATGGACAGAAAGCAAAAATTGTAGGCAATGTCTGCATGGATCAGATTATGGTAGATGTTTCCCGGATCAAAGACGTGAAGGTGGACGATGTTGCAGTATTGATCGGCAGGTCTGGCAATCAAGTCATTACGATGGAAGAAATCGCGGCACTGGGGCTTACGATCAACTATGAATTTGCCTGCGGGATCACCAGGCGTGTGACTAGACGCTATATCCGTAAAGGAAAGGTTGTTTCTATCAGGGAATCTTGCTAAAATAACCGCATGTAAATAATATAAAAATTGAGAAAGGATCGTATATGGAAGAGCACCCTCGAGCGGGTTTTTTAGGAAAACTTTTTAAGAAAACAGACGAAAATGAAATTGAAAATGAGATTGTCTCCATGCTGAATGAAGGGCAGGAACAGGGCGAGATCCTGGAGAGCGAAGCGGAGATGATCACCAATATCTTTGATCTGGACGAGACGAACAGCTCCGAGATCATGACGCACCGGAAGAACATCCACGCGATTGACGGGACCTGGACACTGAAAGAAGCAATGGAATACGTTCTGGACGAGCCATATTCCAGATTTCCGGTTTATCTCGATTCGATCGACAATATCATCGGCATCCTGCATATTAAGGATGCGATCCGGTTTTATGTGAAGGAAGAAGGTCTGAACAAAGAGATCAAGGATATCGAAGGATTGCTGCAGAAAGCATACTTCATACCGGAAACAAGCAAGATCAACAGCATCTTCAAGAATATGCAGTCGAATAAGACACATATGGAGATCGTGGTGGACGAATACGGGCAGACTTCCGGCATCATCTGCATGGAGGACATTCTGGAAGAGATCGTCGGGAATATCTTTGATGAGCACGATGAAGTAGAAGTCAACATCACAAAGCTGAGTGATAATGTATACCAGGTCCGCGGACTGACGCCGTTGGAGGAGATCGAAGAAGAGATCGGCATCACATATGAAGATGAAGATTTTGAGACGCTGAACGGCTATCTGATCTCCAAGATCGACCGGATCCCGGATCATGACGCGGGAACAGAGATCAAAGAAGACGGCGTGACCTACCGGATCTTAGCTGTGGAAGATAAAACGATTTCTCTGGTAAAGATCACATTGGAGCCAAAGAAGGATGCGCTCACGGATCTTTAGCGGAGCAGGAAAGAGGTAATTATGTCAGGACATTCAAAGTTTGCGAACATTAAGCACAAAAAAGAGAAAAATGATGCGGCAAAAGGAAAGATGTTCACCATCATTGGAAAAGAGATCGCGATTGCCGTGAAAGAAGGCGGTGCGGATCCATCCAACAATTCCAAACTTCGTGACGTCATTGCGAAAGCGAAAGCCAATAACATGCCGAACGATACGATCGAGCGCGGTATCAAGAAAGCCGCAGGCGATGCCAATTCAGTCAATTACGAAGTCGCCACCTATGAGGGATACGGTCCTTCCGGAATTGCCATCATTGTGGATACACTGACCGATAATAAAAACAGGACCGCAGCAAACGTGAAACATGCATTCTCAAAAGGAAACGGAAACGTTGGCACACCTGGATGTGTTTCTTATATGTTCGATAAAAAAGGACAGATCATCATCGACCGCGAAGAAGTGAATATGGATGCGGACGAATTGATGATGACAGCCTTGGACGCAGGCGCAGAGGATTTCGTGGAAGAAGAGGATTCTTTCACAGTCCTGACTTCTCCGGATGACTTCAGTCAGGTACGCGAAGCTCTGGAAGCAGCTGGAATCCCGATGGTGGAGGCACAGATCGAAATGATCCCGCAGACCTATGTGGATCTGACTGACGAGGAAGATATCAAGAACCTGAACCGGATCCTGGACATGCTGGATGATGACGACGATGTACAGGAAGTTTATCATAACTGGAACGAATAAACGAAAGACGTTCTAAATGGCAGGAAAACACACGATTGTGGGCGTAGAGCCGGGCTCCATCGCCCACGAATTATCTATAGAACCGGGAGACGTGCTCCTGACGGTCAATGGCGAGACCGTCAGGGACATTTTTGATTACCAGTTTCTTGTCATGGATGAGTTTGTGACACTGGAGATTGAAAAAAAGAACGGAGATATTGATGAGATCGAGATCGAAAAGGATCTGGAGGAGGACCTGGGGATCTCTTTCGATACCGATCTGATGGATGAATACCGTTCCTGTACAAATAACTGCATTTTCTGCTTTATCGATCAGATGCCTCCCGGCATGCGCGACACCCTTTATTTCAAAGATGACGATTCCCGCCTTTCTTTTCTGCAAGGCAACTATATCACACTGACCAATATGAAAGAGGCGGATATCGACCGGATCATCCGATACAGGATGGAGCCGATCAATATCTCGATCCATACAACGGATCCGCAGCTTCGTTGCAGGATGCTGAACAACCGCTTTGCAGGTGATTGTCTGCGCTTCCTTGATAAGCTTTATGATGCAGGAATACGCATGAACGGCCAGATCGTCCTCTGCAAGGGAATCAATGACGGAGAAGCGCTTGAAAAGACCCTTTCCGACTTGTCCCGCTATGCGCCTGTCATGGAATCGGTTTCCATCGTTCCGGTCGGTCTGACCAGGTACCGGGACGGTCTTTTCCCACTTGAACCATTTTCGAAAAAAGATGCCGAAAATGTAATAAAAGTTGTAGAAAAATTCCAAAGAACTATATATAATAAATTATTAACTCATTTCGTTCACGCAAGCGATGAGTTTTATCTGCTTGCAGAAATGCCGTTGCCGGAAGAAGAGAGATATGACGGCTATCTGCAACTGGAGAACGGAGTGGGGATGTTAAGGCTTTTGGAACAGGAATTTCACAAAGCTTTAAATGCTGTGGATTTGGAAATGATGTCCGGAGTCCGGAATATATCCATTGCGACGGGAGCATTGGCATATCCGTATATCAAAGAACTGGTCGCGGATACAGAAGAAGCAATCCGCAGCAAACAATGTGACATTACGATCCGATGCAGATGCCATCAGATCCGGAATGACTTCTTTGGAGAGAACATTACAGTATCCGGATTGATCTGCGGACAGGATATCATAAGTCAGCTGAAGGATCAGGACCTGGGAGATGAACTGCTTCTTCCGGTCAATATGTTCCGGTCCGGAGAAGAATATTTTCTGGACGACGTGACAAAGACGGATCTGGAACGGGAACTTCATGTGAAGGTGATCGTCGTTCCAAAACACGGGGAAGGTCTTCTTCGGGGCATACTTGGTCTGGAGAATACCGACTTTAGGAGACAAATCTATGAGCAAGCCGATCGTAGCGATCGTTGGCAGGCCTAACGTAGGAAAATCGACGTTGTTTAATGCGCTGGCCGGGAGCAATATCGCCATCGTCAAAGATACGCCCGGTGTGACCAGAGACCGTATTTATGCGGATGTTTCCTGGCTGGACATGGACTTCACACTGATCGATACCGGAGGCATTGAACCGGACAGCAAGGACGTCATATTATCGCAGATGCGTTCGCAGGCGCAGATGGCCATCGATACGGCGGATGTCATCATATTCATCACGGATGTCCGTCAGGGGCTGGTGGATGCAGATGATAAAGTGGCAGACATGCTCAGACGCAGCGGTAAGCCGATCGTCCTGGTGGTGAATAAAGTTGACAACATGGCAAAGTATCTGCCGGACGTGTATGAGTTTTACAACTTGGGTCTGGGAGATCCAATCCCGGTGTCCGCTACGAATAAGCTTGGATTCGGGGATATGCTGGATGAGGTAACGCGCCATTTTGACCGTTCCTATCTGGAAGAAGAGGAAGATGACCGTCCGCGGATCGCGATCATAGGTAAACCAAATGTCGGGAAGTCATCTATCGTGAATGCGCTTCTTGGTGAAAACAGGGTGCTGGTTTCCGACATACCGGGTACGACTAGAGATGCGATCGATACGGTAATCAGCCGGAATGACAAAGAGTATGTCTTTATCGATACGGCCGGACTGCGCAGAAAGTCCAAGATCAAGGAAGATCTGGAACGGTACTCCATTGTCCGTGCAGTGGCAGCAGTGGAAAAAGCAGATGTTGTCGTCGTAGTCATTTCGGCAGAAGTAGGCGTGACCGAACAGGACGCCAAGATCGCCGGGATCGCTCATGAACGGGGCAAGGGCATCATCATAGCCGTCAACAAATGGGATGCCATTGAAAAGGACGATAAAACCATATACCGTTATACGGACAAGATCCGTCAGGTCCTTTCATTCATGCCTTATGCAAGACTGCTATTTGTATCGGCTAAGACCGGACAGCGGCTTGAAAAACTGTTTGATCTGATCGATGTGGTGGTGGAAAACCATTCACGACGCATCCAGACCGGTGTTCTGAACGAGATCATTACGGAGGCAACGGCTCTTAACCAGCCACCTTCCGACAAGGGCAAGCGGCTTAAGATCTTTTATGTGACACAGGTTGCGGTGAAGCCGCCGACATTTGTCCTGTTTGTAAATGATAAAGAGTTAATGCATTTTTCCTATCTGCGTTATCTTGAAAACCAAATAAGGGAAGCCTTTGGCTTTGAAGGAACCCCTTTGAAATTCTTTGTCAGAGAAAGAAAAGAAAAAGACTAATAATAACGAATCATTATTTCATTCGGGGGAATAAATGATGTTTTTTACACCAGAGAGAATATTTTTATTGCTTTGTGCAGGCGGAGGATATTTCTTCGGACTGATCCAGTCTGCGTTCATTTTTTCCAAGATCAAGAAAAAAGATCTGCGGTATCATGGCAGCGGTAATTATGGTACAACAAACGCATTCCGCGTTCTTGGCGCCGGTTGGGGCATCCTGACCTTTCTCTGTGACCTTGGAAAAACTGTATTGGCAATCTATATCGCATCAAGAGTTCTCCCATTATATCCGCAGTATGTGATCGATTTTCACGCGCTGGTTCTTTATACCGGAACCGGCGTGATCCTGGGACACGTGTTCCCGGTCTACCTGGGATTCCGTGGCGGTAAAGGCGTTGCATGCGCATTTGCGACCATTGTCTGTCTTTCGGACCTCAAGCTGATCGGCGTCGCAATCCTGTTCTTCCTGCTGGTATTCATTATTTCCAGATATGTATCCCTGGCGTCCATCGTCATGGTGTTTATGAGCGCGGTGTCGTTCATGTTCTTCATGCTGATGCGATGGACCTATGTCACAACATCCTGGATATTGGACTGCGAGGCAGTCATATCCCTGATCTTCGTGATCGTATTGATCGCTCACCGGTCTAACATTGTTCGTCTTGTATTTGGTGAGGAGAGTAAGTTCTACTTCCGGAAGCGCAAACGTCTGGAACAATTAGAAGAAGACTATACAGACTTTGACCGATACTATGCCGAGCTCGATGCAGAAGAATCGGGCATTACAAATGCCGCGGTTGAACTGTTCGAGAGCGAGGGCGAAGAAAAGGTAGAGCCGGAGTTAACCGGTGCATATGCGATTGCAGCTGCAGAAATGGCCGCAGAAGCAGAAGAACGTACTCTGGCAGCTATGGAAGAAGCAGCAGAGCCTGTAGCTGAAGCTGAAGCAGAAGTAGAGCCTGAAGCCGAGGAAGCAGCAGAGGCATATGAACAGGAGGTACTTGAGCCAGTAACAGAAGAAACGGTTGAAGCAGTTGAAGAGGTTGCTGAAACTATAGAAGAGACAACCGCAGAAGCAATTGAAGAATCTGCTGAAATTTCAGAGGAAACAGTTGAAACTGCGGAAGAAGCAGTAGAAGAAATAACAGAAGTTGCAGAAGATGCAGCTGAGACAGTTGAAGACACCGCTGAAGAGGTTGCGATTGAAATCGTTGATACTGCTGAAGAAACAGTGGGAGATGCAGCTGAAACGATTGAAGAAGTAACGGAAACGGTTGAAGAAGCAACCGAAACTGTAGAAGATTTTGCTGAGCAAGTGACTGAGGACGTTTCAGAAGCAGCAGAGGCGGTGGAAGAAACGGCTGAAGAAGTTACGGATAAAGCAAAAACGCCGATTGCTGCCTTCTTTGGAGGTTTAAAATCCAGATTCCAGAAATCAAAACCGGCACAAGAACCGGAAGAAATACCTGTTTCGGAAGCTGCAGAAGAAATCAGTTCTGAGACTG
>JAFZKG010000033.1 GCA_017553695.1 Lachnospiraceae bacterium | reverse complement strand
TGATCTCCTGGTCGGTCTCCCAAATAGAGGAAAGGCAGGTGGTCTCTGTGGTCATGACGTCGATTCCGATCCGGAAATCTGCGGAAAGGGCAGCCACGCCAGGACCGGTGAATTCCAGACCTTTGTTTTTCACATATCCGTTCTGGAAGACTGCGCCGATCAGGGCAAGCGCCACGTCCTGCGGGCCGACGCCTTTTTCCGGTTTTCCGGTCAGGTAAACGCAGATGATCTCCGGCATGTCGATATCATAGGTCTTGTCCAACAGCTGTTTCACCAGCTCCGGTCCGCCTTCGCCGACTGCCATGCAGCCGAGCGCGCCGTAGCGGGTGTGGGAATCGCTGCCCAGGATCATGGATCCGGATTCTGCCAGCATCTCCCGCGCAAACTGATGGATCACGGCCTGATGCGGCGGAACATAGATGCCGCCATACCGTTTTGCGCAGGTCAGGCCGAAGACATGGTCGTCTTCGTTGATCGTGCCGCCCACAGCACAAAGGGAATTGTGGCAGTTGGTCAGCACATACGGCATTGGGAATTTTTCCAGTCCGGATGCACGTGCGGTCTGAATAATTCCCACGTACGTGATGTCGTGGGAGGTCAGTTTATCAAAACGGATCCGCAGTTTATCCATCGATGGCGCAGTATTATGCGCTTCCAGGATCTTGTACGCGATCGTTCCCTTTTTCTGTTCTTTGTTTTCTGCTCCTGCCGGGAGGAGTTTTCCGGCTTTCAGCAGGATTGGCGTTTCGCTTAATCTGATCATCGCAGTATATTATCCTTTTTTTCGTTTTTGCCCCGGTTCTCCCGGTATTTTTTCGGCGTGATGCCGACGATATGCTTGAATACTTTCGTGAAATAGCTCTGGTCTTCGAATCCGCACAGGTTCGCGATCTCAATGATGCTCATGTTTTCCTCCATGAGCAGCGACTTGCTCCGGTCGATCCGCACGATATTGATATATTCGGAAATGCTGTAGCCGGTCTCCTTTTTGAACAGCGAGCTGAGGTAGGTCTTGCTCAGATAGGTGCTGGCCGCGATGTCCTCCAGGCTCATATGCCGGCGGAAGTTGGACTTGATGTATTCGATCACCTTATAAACTGCGTCCGCGTGCTTGACTTTATCAAACTCGAACGTAAAGGAAATGAAGCGCTGCAGCATATTGGAGACCCATGCGCTCAAATCCTCCAAATTGGTGAACTCTTCGATGTTCGCCGTAAAATTCTCGTTGATCAGAAAGATCTCGTTGATATCCGCGCCGGCATCCACGGCGGCACGGGAGATCACGACGATCAGTTCCGTGATCCGCGGTTTGATGGCTTCGATATTATTGTTATTGGAAACATAGATGTGTGCCAGGATCTGGTTCAACAGAGTCTGCGAGCCGGCTTTGTCACGGCTGCGGACTGCCGTCCGGAGCTTCCGCTCAATGGCGATCGGATAGGTATAATAATCCGACGTCTCGCTCTTTTTCATCCGCTCCACGTACATCGCGTTCAGGAGGCTCTCCTGGCGGTAGAAATAGCGGCCGGCTTTTCCGTGGGAAAGGTCGGAGATGCTGCCGGCGATTCCTGCAAGGACCTCTGCCATCGCCTGGATCTTCTGCGGCTCAAACTCCGGGATCTTTGCGAGTGCTTTCTTGAATTTTTTATCTGCAGACTGCTGCAGTTCTTCTTTGTTGTCCAGGATGATCGGGCCCAGAACGAGGCCGCCAGCCAGATCGCCCTTTTCACTCGCGATCGAAGCACAGATCAGGACCATCTCCTGATAGCAATGGAATGTATAGAGGCCATCCCACCGGTAAGCCTCCCGGCATCCGTAAGCAAACTGCTCGTATCCCTTGCAGTTTTTATGCGGACAGTTTTCACATATTTCGAAGGAAGAATTCTCCCCGGCCGGGATGAATGTCTTTTCTGAAAGATCAACAACTGCACAGGAAACGCCATCCAATAGCACCCCAAAATGGTTGGAATATTTGATCGCCTGTTCCCGTAAACTCTTTTCCATTATTTTACCAAAACTCGTATTTCCTAAATTTTTTGTAAAATTTTCTTTTGTAAAATATTTAACTGTCAACCTCGCCATTTCGCAAGATAGTGACAGATTATTAAAATATTTTTCAACTTTTACGGCATTTATCATACTACCGGCAAAAAAAAAGAACAACATTTTTTTATGTTGCCCTTTTTTAAGATTTTACAAAAATGATTTTTTGGTAATTTCTTCCGCTCGGGTTTACTCGGTTTCCGTGTCGGTTTCCGTTATTTCTGTTTCCGCTTCATCCTCTTCGATCAGCTCTTCCGGAACTCTTGCCATGCCGGCAACACGGATAAACTCGTTCTGGCTTACATTCATCAGCTTCACACCCGATGTGTTCCGTCCGATGACAGAGACGCCTTCCACAGGCATCCGGATCACGATGCCTTCATTTGTGATCAGCATGATGTGATCTTTTTCGTTAACGGCCGTTGCTGATGCAATCTGGCCGGTCTTCGGTCCGATTTTATAACAGAGCACGCCTTTGCCGCCGCGGTGCTGTGCGTTAAACTCACTGAATTTCGTCCGCTTGCCCATGCCGTTTTCCGTTGCGAACAGGATACATTCGCCCTGCACATCGAGTGCCAGCGTAATGACTTCATCTCCCGGGGAAAGCAACATGCCGCGGACGCCAATCGAACCTCTGCCGGTCTGCCGGACTTCTTCCTCGTTGAAGCGGATGCTGTGCCCGCCTTTGGAGATCATGACGATCTCCCGCTGTCCATCGGTCATATCCACATCGATCAGCTCATCATCTTCACGGAGTGTGATCGCGATGATGCCGGTCTGCCGGATATTTGCGTATGCTTCCAGCGGCGTCTTCTGAATCATGCCCTTCTTGGTCGCCATCAGGAGGAATTTGGCCCCTTCGAACTGTTCCAGGACCATGGCTGTCGCGATCTTTTCGTCCGGCTGCAGCTGAAGGAGATTCACGATTGCCGTGCCCCTTGCCGTCCGGGATGCTTCCGGGATCTGATATGCTTTCAGAAGATACACGCGACCTTTATTGGTAAAGAAGAGCAGCCGGTGATGCGTGGTCGTGATGAACAGGCGCTCTGTTACATCCTCGTCCAGCTTCTGCAGCCCCTTGACGCCTTTGCCACCGCGGGCCTGTGCCCGGAAGTTGCTCATATCCATCCGCTTGACGTACCCGAGCCTTGTCATGGTGATCACGGTACTTTCATCCGGGATCAGATCCTCGTCTTCGAGTTCCCCGTCATCCATGCCGATCTCCGTTTTTCTTTCATCTCCGTATTTTTCTTTCATGACCAGGAGCTCTTCTTTGATCACGCCAAGGAGGATCTTCTCATCCGCAAGAACGGATTTGTAGAAGGAGATCTTCTCTAAGAGTTCTTTCTGTTCGTCTTCCAGTTTTTCCCGCTCGAGGCCGGTCAGCGCACGGATCCGCATATCGACGATGGCCTGTGCCTGTACGTCATCCAGGCCGAACCGTTCGCATAAAGCATCTTTCGCATCCTGCGTTGTCCGGCTGCCCCGGACGATCCGAATCACTTCGTCGATGTTATCGAGCGCCTTCAGAAGGCCTTCGATGATATGCTCGCGCTCTTCCGCTTTATTGAGATCGTATTTCGTTCTCCGGGTCACAACCTCTTCCTGATGCTGCAGATAACTTTCCAGCATTTCCAGGAGGGTAAAAATCTTCGGTTCATTATTCTTGAGCGCCAGCATGATCACGCCGAAGCTGTCCTGCAGCTGCGTGTGCTTGTAAAGCTGGTTCAGGACGACGTTCGGATTGACGTCTTTGCGCAGCTCGATCACGACACGGACGCCTTCCTGGTCCGTCTCGTCACGGATGTCTAGCAGTCCGTCGATCTTTTTGTCTTTATGGAGTTCTGCTATTTTTTCGATCAGCTTTGCCTTATTGACAAGATACGGGAGTTCCGTGACCACGATCTGGGTTTTTCCGCCTTCCGTCGGTTCGATCTCCGTGACCGCGCGGATCTTGATCTTGCCCCGGCCCGTCCGGTAGGCTTCTTCGATGCCTTTCCGTCCAAGGATCGTGCCGCCGGTCGGGAAATCCGGTCCTTTGACGATCTTCATGACATCGTCGATCGTCGTCTGCCTGTCTTCTGTTTTATCATCAATGATCCTGACTACCGCATCGATCAGTTCCGACAGGTTGTGCGGAGGGATATTGGTCGCCATGCCGACGGCAATACCCGTCGTTCCGTTTGCCAGAAGATTCGGGTACCGGGAAGGAAGGACGGTCGGTTCTTTTTCCGTCTCGTCAAAGTTCGGCACGAAGTCCACGGTGTTCTTATTGATGTCGGCCAGCATTTCCATCGCGATCTTGGAAAGCCTTGCTTCCGTATAACGCATGGCAGCAGCGCCGTCACCATCTTCCGAACCAAAGTTGCCGTGTCCGTCCACCAGCGGGTAGCGGGTCGACCAGTCCTGCGCCATATTGACCAAAGCTCCGTAAATGGAGGAGTCTCCGTGCGGATGGTATTTACCCATGGTATCACCAACGATACGTGCGCATTTCCGGTGTGGCTTGTCCGGTCCGTTATTCAGTTCGATCATCGAGAAGAGGACCCTCCGCTGTACCGGTTTTAAACCGTCCCTGACATCCGGCAGCGCACGGGAGGCGATAACGCTCATCGCATAGTCGATATAAGAGTTTTCCATCGTCTGCTTCAGATCGACTTCCTCTATTTTGTCAAAAATATGCTCGTCCATGTTTACTCCTGTATTGTTTTATCTGTTTTCACCTGAAAATCAGATATCGATATTTGTCGCATATTTCGCGTTTGTTTCAATGAATTCTCTTCTTGGCTCTACTTCATCGCCCATCAGCGTGGTAAACGTCACATCCAGGTCCTGCGGATTCTCTTCATCGATCAGCACCTTGGACAGGATCCGCTTCTCCGGATCCATTGTGGTATCCCAAAGCTGGATGGCGTCCATTTCTCCCAGTCCTTTATACCGCTGGATCTTGTTCTGGTTATCCCGGCCGATTTCAGTCAGGATATCATTGAGTTCCGCGTCACTGTAGGCGTAATACTGTTTCTTGTTCCTTGTGACCTGATAAAGCGGCGGTTTGGCCAGATAGACATATCCTCCCTTAATCAGCTCCGGCATAAAGCGGTAGAAGAACGTCAGAAGGAGGGTCGCGATATGCGCGCCGTCCACATCGGCATCGGTCATGATGATGATCTTGTGATAGCGGAGTTTGGTGATGTCAAAATCTTCGTGGATCCCCGTACCGAACGCCGTGATCATGGCCCTTATTTCCGCATTCCCCAGGATTTTATCCAGCCTGGCTTTTTCCACATTCAGGATCTTGCCCCTGAGCGGAAGGATGGCCTGCGTCTTTTTCTTTCTTGCTTTCTTCGCACTGCCACCTGCAGAATCTCCCTCAACGATGAAGATCTCACAGTTTTCCGGATTCTTATCCGTGCAGTCCGCCAGTTTGCCAGGGAGCGCGCCGCCTGCTAATGGGGTTTTTCTGGTTGCTTCCCTTGCTTTCCGGGCTGCGTCTCTTGCCCGCTGTGCCAGAAGGGATTTTTCACAGATGATCCGGGCGGTCTGAGGGTTCTGCTCCAGATAATAGGTCAGCTGCTCGCCAACGATCGCATTGACCGCAGTCCGCGCTTCGGAATTTCCGAGTTTCTGTTTGGTCTGGCCCTCAAACTGCGGATCTTCCACTTTGACGGAAACGATCGCGCTTAAGCCTTCCCGGATATCCTCGCCGGAGAGGTTGCTTTCTTTTTCTTTTAAGATCTTGTTTTTGCGTGCGTAGTCATTAAAGACCCTGGTCAGAGAGCTTTTCAGACCCTCTAAATGCGTGCCGCCTTCCGGCGTATTGATATTGTTAACAAAGGTATAGATGCCCTCGTTATAACCATCATTGTGCTGCATTGCCACCTCGACGGCGACATTGTTTTTGACTCCTTCAAAATAAAGGATATCGTTGTACAGCGGCGTGTTGCTGCGGTTGATATAAGCGACAAATTCCTTGATGCCGCCTTCATAATGGAATGTTTTTTCCTGCTCCTTATCCGGACGGGTATCCGTCAGGATGATCTTAAGTCCTTTGGTCAGGAAAGCCATTTCACGAAGGCGCGTCTGCAGCGTTTTGTAATTATAGACCGTTTCTTCAAAGATCTCTCTGTCCGGCAGGAAGGTGATTGTCGATCCTGTTTTTTCCACCGGGCATTCCCCAAGGATCTCCAGTTCATGTTTTGCTTTTCCGCGGGAATACTCCTGATGATGGATTTTTCCTTCCCGGTAGATCCATACTTCCAGACTTTCCGACAGAGCGTTTACGACGGATGCGCCGACGCCGTGCAGACCGCCAGACACTTTATATCCGCCGCCGCCGAATTTTCCGCCGGCATGCAGTTTCGTAAAGACCAGTTCCACGGCGGAAAC
>JAFZKG010000008.1 GCA_017553695.1 Lachnospiraceae bacterium | reverse complement strand
TTCGATGCACTTATTTTATCCTTGTCCTGCTTTCATTTCAATAGAAAAGACGCCGCATCCGGCGCCTTTTCAGGTCCATCCCCTCAGGGACGTTCAACTTTTCGTTTTTTCTTTCAGATACTCCCGCAGGAACTGGCCTGTGTAACTCTTCTTATCTTTCGCCACTTCTTCCGGCGTACCCTTTGTAAAGACTGTGCCGCCACGGTCGCCTCCTTCCGGCCCCATGTCGATGATATAGTCGGCCACCTTGATCACTTCCAGATTATGCTCGATGATCACAACACTGTTGCCGCCATCAGACAGTCTTCGCAGGATGTTGACCAGCTTATGGACATCCGCGAAATGGAGTCCCGTTGTCGGCTCATCCAGAATATATAACGTCTTGCCGGTCGGACGCCGGCTCAGTTCGGTTGCGAGTTTCACGCGCTGTGCCTCGCCGCCGGAAAGTGTCGTGGAGGATTGTCCCAGCTTGATATAGGATAGGCCGACTTCGTCCAGCGTCTTGATCTTCTGATAGATCCGTGGCACGTTCTTGAAGAATTCCAGCGCCTCTTCTACCGTCATGTTCAGCACATCGTAAATGTTCTTGCCTTTGTATTTCACTTCCAGCGTTTCCCGGTTGTACCGCATACCGTGGCAGGTATCACACTTCACATAAACATCCGGCAGGAAATGCATTTCGATCTTGATGATGCCGTCGCCGGCACACGCCTCGCAACGGCCACCCTTCACGTTGAAACTGAACCGGCCCTTGTTGTAGCCGCGCACCTTCGCGTCTGTCGTCTGCGCGAACAGATCTCGGATCAGGTCGAAAACACCCGTGTAGGTAGCCGGGTTGCTCCGCGGCGTCCGGCCGATCGGGCTCTGGTCAATGCAGATGACCTTATCCAGCTGCTCCGTGCCAAGAATTTTTTTATGCCGTCCCGCAACCGTATGCGCACGGTTCAGCGTTTTCGCCAGACTCTTATACAGAATCTCGTTTACCAGGGAAGACTTCCCTGATCCAGAGACGCCTGTGACGGCTGTCATCACGCCCAGCGGAAACTTTACGTTGATATTCTTTAAATTGTTTTCTTCAGCTCCGACCACTTCGATCCAGCCGGTCGGCTTACGCCTCTCTTCCGGGATCGGGATCTTGATCCTTCCGGCCAGGTAATCGCCGGTGATGGACGCCTTACATTTCATGATATCTTCCGCCGTGCCCTGTGCCACGACCATGCCGCCATGTTCGCCGGCACCTGGTCCGATATCCACGATGTGGTCTGCCTGCCGCATCGTATCTTCATCATGTTCCACGATGATCAGGGTATTCCCCAGATCCCGGAGCTGTTTCAACGTTGCCAGCAGTTTATCATTATCCCGCTGATGCAGGCCGATGCTCGGCTCGTCCAAAATATACAGCACACCGGTCAGGCCTGACCCGATCTGCGTTGCCAGACGGATCCGCTGTGCCTCGCCGCCGGAAAGTGTTGCCGCGTAACGGGTCAGAGTCAGATACTCCAGTCCCACATCCTGCAGGAAGTGCAGTCTTGCCTTCACTTCTTTCAGGATCGGTCCTGCGATCTCCATGGCCGCCTTCGTCAGTTTCTTGCCTTCCGTCAGTTTCGTAAAGAACTCCAGGCTGTCCGTAATGGTCATATCGGAAACTTCGTGAATATTCTTCCCGCCCACGGTCACTGCCAGACTGAGCGGGTTCAGCCGCTTCCCGCCGCACTCCTCACACGGACTGATGCGCATGTATTCTTCATATTCACGTTTGAACGTATCTGAGGATTCCCGGTATCTCCGGTTCAGATTGTTGATCAGTCCTTCAAAGACAAGCGGATACACGCCGCTGCCGCGCTGTCCTTTGTAATGCACGTTGACAGCCCGGTCATCGCCATTCCACAGGATGTCCTGGATCTTTTTCGGAAGTTTTTCGAAAGGCGTATCCAGGCTGAACTTATGCGCACTGGCAAGTGCCTGCAAGGTAGCATTGGAAAAACTTCCTTCTTTCTTGGAACTGTTCCAGCCTGGCGCCACGATCGCGCCCTGTGAAATGGAAAGGCTGGTATCCGGGATGATGAGCTCCGGATCAAACTCCATTTTATAGCCGATGCCGGCACATGACGGGCAGGCGCCGAACGGATTGTTAAATGAAAAGTTTCTTGGCTCGATCTCGCCGATGCTGATGCCGCAGTCCGGGCAGGCAAAGTTGGAAGAAAAGTGGAGTTCTTCTCCGCCGATGACTTCCACTGTCATGATCCCGTCTGCCAGTTTCAGGATGTTTTCGATCGAGTCGACCAGACGGGATTCGATCCCTTCTTTCACGACCAGACGGTCGACCACGATATCGATATTGTGTTTAACGTTTTTCTCTAACTTGATTTCTTCATCCAGATCATAGACATTACCGTCGATCCGCGCGCGGACATAGCCGGAGCGTTTTGCGGATTCCAGCAGTTTCACATGCTCGCCCTTCCGGCCGCGCACAACCGGTGCCAGAAGCTGCAGCCTGGTTCCTTCCGGAAGGGAAAGGATCGTATCTGCCATCTGGTCCACCGTCTGCCTGGTGATCTCCCTTCCGCATTGCGGACAATGCGGGATACCGATGCGGGCATACAGAAGACGCAGATAATCGTGGATCTCTGTAACAGTGCCGACAGTCGATCTCGGATTCCGGTTGGTTGCCTTCTGGTCGATGGAGATTGCCGGCGACAGGCCTTCGATCATTTCCACTTTCGGCTTTTCCATCTGCCCCAGGAACTGGCGGGCATAACTGGAAAGACTCTCCATATAACGGCGTTGCCCCTCTGCATAGATCGTATCAAACGCAAGGGACGATTTTCCGGATCCCGAAAGACCGGTGAAAACCACCATCTCATTTCTTGGGATGTCCAGATCAATATTCTTTAAATTGTTCTCCGCTGCACCGCGGATCCTGATCCATTTCTGCTCTTTCGCAGCCATATATAATCCTCTCTACTGCAGGTATTTCTTCAGTTCCAGCATCTGGTCACGCAGCTCTGCTGCCGTTTCGAAATCCAGCTCTGCCGCACTCTTCAGCATTCTCTTTTCTACCTTCTTGACCAACGCCGCGATCTCTTTTGCGCTCATGGATTCCGGATCCTTCTCCAGTTTCCGTGAAGAGCTTGCCGCCTCTTTCGTGATGCTGATCAGATCACGTACCGCCTTCTTAATGGTGGTCGGCGTGATGCCGTGTTCTTCATTATATGTTTCCTGCAGACTGCGTCTGCGGTTGGTTTCCTCAATTGCCGCCTGCATGGAATGCGTCATCACATCCGCATACATGATCACGCGGCCTTCCGCATTCCGGCTGGCACGGCCGATCGTCTGGATCAGCGAGGTCTCGCTCCGCAGGAACCCTTCTTTATCGGCGTCTAAGATCGCCACCAGGGAAATCTCCGGAATGTCCAATCCTTCCCGAAGCAGGTTGATGCCGACCAGCACATCGAACAGATCGAGACGCATGTCACGGATGATCTCGGTCCGCTCCAATGCGGCAATATCCGAATGCAGATACCGCACCCGGACACCTGCTGCCTTCAGGTAATCGGTCAGATCCTCCGCCATCCGTTTGGTCAGCGTGGTGACAAGGATCTTGTTGCCCTTGTCCGTCTCCTTCGTGATCTCGGAAAGCAGGTCATCGATCTGTCCTTCCACCGGTTTCACGGTAACAGACGGATCCAATAGTCCGGTCGGCCGGATGATCTGCTCTGTCCGGAGGAGTTCGTGCTCGGCTTCATATTTGCCCGGTGTTGCGGAAACAAAGAGCATCTGATCGATCTTGCTTTCGAATTCCTCAAACTTCAGCGGACGGTTATCCAGGGCGGATGGAAGACGGAACCCGTAATCCACCAGCGTCTGCTTTCTCGAACGGTCGCCATTATACATCGCGCCGATCTGCGGAATCGTCATATGCGACTCGTCGATGATGATCAGAAAATCGTTTTTATAAAAATCGATGAGGCAGGCCGGGGCCACGCCCGGTGACAGTCCGGTCAGGTGGCGGGAATAGTTTTCGATCCCGGAGCAGATCCCGGTCTCGCGGAGCATCTCCATATCAAAGTTTGTCCGCTCCCAGATCCGCTGCGCCTCCAGCAGTTTGTCTTCACTTTTAAAGTATGCGACCCGCTCGTTCAATTCTTTTTCGATGTTAACGAGCGCTTTGTTCATCCGGTCCTGCGGGACCACGTAATAACTGGCCGGCAATATCGCGATATGCTCCATGCGCGCCTTGATCTCACCGGTCAGGGTATCGATCTGCGTGATGCGGTCGATCTCGTCCCCGAAGAATTCGATGCGGTAAGCGTTCTTATCGGCCATCGCCGGCAGGATCTCGATCACGTCGCCGCGGACCCGGAATGTGCCTCGCTGGAAATCCATGTCGTTCCGGTCATACTGAATATTGATCAGCTCGCGGATGCATTCGTCCCGGTCCTTCTTCATGCCCGGTCGGAGCGACACGCTCATCTGGGCATACTCTTCCGGATCGCCGATACCGTAGATGCAGGAGACAGATGCAATGATGATCACGTCTTTCCGTTCCACCAGCGACGTGGTTGCCGAATGCCGAAGCCGGTCGATCTCGTCATTCATGGAAGAGTCTTTTTCGATATAGGTATCCGTCGATGGCACATAGGCCTCCGGCTGGTAATAATCGTAATAGGAGATAAAGTACTCCACGGCGTTTTCCGGGAAGAACTCCTTGAATTCGCTGTACAGCTGCGCCGCCAGCGTCTTATTATGCGCGATGACCAGGGTCGGCTTGTTCAGCTCCTGAATCACGTTCGCCATAGTAAAGGTCTTGCCGGAACCCGTCACGCCGAGCAGCGTTTCAAACTGGTTGCCTTCCCTGAAGCCATCCACCAGTTCCTTGATTGCCTTCGGCTGGTCGCCCGTCGGCTTGTATTCAGATACGAGTTTAAATCTGCTCTCCACTTATTTCTCTTCCGCGGAAACGTTTTCCGACATCAGCTGTTCGATCTCGTCGAGTGAAAGATCGTCAAAGATCATCTCATGCTCCGGATCGCCCACATCCTGCTGGCGCTCCACCTCTTTCAGGATGGTGTCCATCCGTCCGAGCGCAGCATACGGGGCAAATTGCTTTGCCCTCTCTCCGATATCCATTTTCGGTCTGATGTTTTCCGGTCTTTTGGTCCGTTCTTCGCTCATCTTTTTGTCCAACCAGAAAATGGAGTCTCTCTTCGCCTTGCCACTGCGGCTTACGCTGCCCCAGCTGCTCATCCCCGATGCCCTCCTACCTGGTTGTTTCTCTCGATCGTTGTGCCCGCGTCCTCCAGGTTCATGCCCTTCAGGATCGCGTTCTTTCCATAGCGTTCTTTGATATCCAGCGCCGCCTGCTGCAGTTTCCGGTCCCGTACCATGACGTTCGGATCGGTGAACAGGTCGGTCTGCTCGAATGTCTCGTCTTTCAGATCGTTGAAAGAAATATGGACTCTGCGGTAATACAGATCCGGATCCACGATCCGGTCATAAATGGCGATCACGGCATCTGTCAGGATGCGGTTGGAGCTGGTGGTCACGGTCAGTTTTTCCGACGCGCCGATCGGTTTCCGCCCGGTGTTGAACGAGAATCCCAGCATCAGCGAAATATGGTCCGTGATCTT
>JAFZKG010000007.1 GCA_017553695.1 Lachnospiraceae bacterium | reverse complement strand
GCGCTTTCTTCAAATACTGTTCTTGCTGAGGAAAATCTGCGATAGACAATTTGTTAGACACTCGATAATAATCCAAATTCTGATGATGAAACTCCTGTTTTTGATTTGAACACTCTGCCAGCCACCCTTTCTCTTTAGGAGAATGGAAGTCGACCAAATATCAACCACATAGAAAGACGGTGTTTGGCAAGTCCGAGATAGCGGTAATGAGAGGGATTATCCCCTCTGGTTGCTAAGTATACTATCTTGATGCTTCCTTTTACATTATGATTTTAGCAGCTTTATTGTTTTCCGAACCAGGTTTGATTTTTTTAGATAATGAATGAAGCAATCAGGAAAAGGCTAGTTTTCCAACCTTCGCGGCGTCTTTCCGTAGTATTCTCGGAATGCTTTGTAAAAGTTGCTGGTATTGGTATATCCGAGCATCGCAGATATTTCCTCAATGGATAATGTAGTTCCTTTCAGGAGGATCGCGGCTCTTTCCATGCGTCTTTCAAGAACGATTTCTGAAAAAGTCTTTCCGATCTCTTTATGCAGCAAAGATGAGATGTAATTCGGGTGATAGGAAAAGCGATCCGCAATATCTTTCAGCGTGGCTGATTCCGGATGGGAATTAATATACTGAAGGATCCTGCCGGATAATGTTTCCGGCATATTTCTTTGCTTCTTCTGCCGATATGATCTCGCAATATGCATGAACAGAGCAAGGACCATGGGCTTCAGGATCAACTGCGAGTCTTCTTTCTTATCCGCATATTCGATAACCATCATTTCCAATAGCGACCGGACCGGAGATTTTTTATCAAATGATAGATGGATAAATTCATCTGAAAATCTTTCGGTCTGCGGAACAAGAAAGAATCGGAACATATCAGGATCCATTGATAATGCTGGCAGATATTCCCGAAAGAAGGCTTCTTTCTTAATGTGAACACCGATCATGATGATGTCATCTCCGTCACTGTCTCCACGCAGCGCATAACCATTAAAGGGCTGACCGATATAGCAGTCTCCTTCCCGTACCGTGATCAGGTTGTCAAATTTTGAACTGAGTGCATTGTAATCTGATTGATAAGCATAGTCGATAAAGAAAAAGTCCTGCCGGTGAAACGGTTCGCTGATGTGTTTTCCTTTGAAAACAACGACCATGATATCTTCATTAGGATCTCCCTGCCACTGTGACATTTTGTCAGGAGTTCCATCTTCCAGGTCAAAATCGCGGAATTCCCAATTCAGTTGGGACCAGTCATTCCCGAGTTTATTGATCGCAGAATTCAAAATCTTTTTCATTATTATCCGGCACTCTCGCATGAAGTATAGCAGAAAATCTTAATATTTACCAGTATGTTTATTAATATTTAGCGTTGTTTTTATTTTGAAAACAGCTATTATATAGATTACTTGAGGAGGAATCAGGAAATGCTAATCGACGTAACAAAAATGATCATCCCTATCATAATCACTTTTGCGCTTGGAATTTTCATAAGAAAAGCAAAAATTATGGATCAAGCCGGATGCAGCACGATCAAAAGACTGGTCAGCAAAATCATGCTTCCGGTCGTATTGCTGAATGCTTTCCTGTTCGCGGATTATCAGGGCAGCACACTGATCATTATGGCTGTAGTTTTCGTCTCAATGCTGATCATTCTCGGGGCGGGATCTTTACTCAGCAGAATGATGCCGGAGAGAGCAAAATACATGCCGTTCCTGTTCACGACACTGGAATGCGGTACACTGGGTTATCCCCTTGCGGCAATGCTGCTGGGCACCCTTGGAACCAGCCATCTGGCAATTATTGATGTAGGGCATACGATATTTCTGTTTTTTATCGCTGTCCCGCTGCTGCAGACTGTTGATAAGGGTACATCCAATTTAAAAGATGTTCTGAAAAATGCGGTCTGTTCCCCAACTTTCGATGCGATGCTGATTGGCATCATCCTGGGAATTTTGGGTGTGGATGACCTGCTCAGTTCATCTGCAGTATACGATGTTTATCTTTCAATTGTGGATTTCATTACAGCACCGACCGGGATGCTGATCCTGATCACGCTCGGTTTCGATATGTCTTTGCAGAAAGGATTGATCAAGCCGGTTTTATTCACCTCATTACTGCGTCTTATGATCATGGGCGTATTATGTGCGGTCAGCTGCCTGTTCATTTTCAGATTCATTCCGTACACGAGAGAACTTCTGATCATCATGATCCTGGCATACACGCTTCCGGCATCCTACGGGCTGATAGCTTTTGCTGACTTCGAAGGCCATAATGATTATGTGGCTACCACGATATCATTTTCAACAATACTGACACTGGTCCTCTTTGTCGGTTTGACAGTTTTTACCTTCAGCAGGTAATTCAATAGTAAAGGAGATTAATATCATGAAGAAATTAGCTAACAATAAAATGTTATGCATGCAGCCGATCCCGAAGACGCTGGTGTCCTGCCGGGATAAGGACGGAAGGAATAATGCGCTTGTGGTCGGATTTACAGCAAACGTAAGTCTGGAACCGCCAATGATCATGGTGGGGATCGTCCCCTCAAGATTCTCACATCACATGGTCAAAGAAAGCGGATGTTTTGTGATCAATCTGCCCGGAAAAGGTTATGAGAAGGAATATGCCTATCTCGGCTCAAAATCCGGGCAGGATGAGGATAAGTTCGCCGCAATGAATATCCGGTGGAAGGATGCGGAAAAGGTAAATGCTCCGATCCTGACGGACTGTCCGGTCAGCATTGAATGTTCCGTAGTTGAAAGTACCATGCCGGGAACCCATGAGCTCTTTATCGGAAAGGTGGAAGCGGTCCATGTGGATGAAGAGTACCTGGATGAAAAAGGCGGCATTCTCTGGAATAAAATCAATCTGATGTGAAAACGCTGATAATCAGGAGGAATCATGAAAAAGATCGTAATTCTGATGATGGTAATCTTATTTGCCGGGTTGTTTCAATTCCTTGGCGCATCGGCTGAAGAAAAAAACGATGTCCTTGTCATTTATTTCTCCCGCACCGGGGAACAATACCAGGTAGGCGTGATCGACAAGGGAAATACCGCCATCGTGGCTGAAATGATCGCGGAGAAAACCGGTGCGGATCTCTTTGAGATCATACCGGAAACTGATTATCCGTATACGTATAATGAATTATTGGACGTGGCGAAGAAAGAGCAAAGGGAAAAGGCACGGCCTGCGATAAAAGGAGATCTGCCTGATCTTTCGCAGTACAAAACCATTTTTATCGGAGCTCCGGTGTGGTGGAATGACTGGCCGATGAT
>JAFZKG010000032.1 GCA_017553695.1 Lachnospiraceae bacterium | reverse complement strand
TGATGATCGCAAATCCAACCATCTGCGCACAGCATCCTGCCACAGCTGCTCCACCTGCCAGACCGGTCAGTCCAAGCGCAGCGCAGATTGCGGCGCTGCTGATTGGAAGCGTCAGCGCGACACCTACAAGAAGCGACACCAGCATGCCCATCAGGAATGGCTGCAGTTCGGTAGCCCACATGATCGCATTTCCTGCATAGCTTGCGGCGATACCAATGTATGGAGCGATAAGAATACTCAACACACCTCCGACAAGGATCGTGACAAGAGGGGTCACAATGATATCGACAGGCGTTACTTTGGATACCAGTTTTCCGAATTCACAAGCTATGACAACAATGAAGTAAACGGCAAGTGGTCCTCCTGCTCCGCCCTCTGCACATGCAGCCCAACCGACAGCTGCTAATGAAAACAAAACCAGCGGTGGAGCATTCAATGCCCTGCCGATCGCAATCGCCATAGCAGGTCCCATGACCGCCTTTGCATAAGCTGCGATCGTTACCAGTATCGCAATATGCCCATACACACCGATGGTATCCAGGATCGTTCCGATCAATAATGACGCAAACAGACCCTGTGCCATAGCACCAAGCGCATCAATAAAATAGCGTTTCGGTGAAAAAATAATATCCTGCTTCTTTAAAAACTGTTTGAATTTCATTGATTTCTTCCTTCCGGTATGAACAAGTCAAAATCTCTTTGTCGATATATTTTACTCTTTCCTTCACATATTTACTAGTATTTCTTCTTCATTTTTGTGAATTTCTTCCTGTTTTCCCCGCAAAAAAAGGGCCGCATGCTGCGGCCCTCCCGTTATGGTTATCAATCAGGATTAGTTTAAAAGATCCTCGCCAGGACCCATCATAGCGATGTCCACACATGTTGCATCTTCCATGGTGAACAGAGCCAGCTTACGTCCGCTTTCCTCATTGTAGATCTTTCTCAGATTCGGAGCGGCATCCAGAGCCCTCTCTGAATAACTCGGATCGGTAGCGAATACTGCTTTGCCTGTGTAACGAAGCCAATGTCCATCTTTCTTGCATGCAACGATCTCGCATTTCGGATTTGCCTGAAGCTGTTTATATACATCTTTGAAATCACCGATTGCGAAATAAACTTTTCCGTCAAACTCAAATTTTGCGCCGAGCGGTCTTGCCTTTGGCTGATCGCCATCAACAGTTGCTAAAAAGAATGTGCCTGTTTCATTTAAGAAATCCATAACCTTGCTCATTGTTTTCTTCTCCTTTTTACTCTTATTATTTATTTTGTTGCTGTAAGCCATATATTATCTATCGACAAAATAATATACTTTTCCTGCATATTATTCAAGTAAAATGCATCCCCCGTTCTGCAAATCCGCCATTGACTTTTCCGTAGAGGAAAGTTAATATAGTACAGCACGGGCACTTAGCGCAGCTGGGAGCGCACATCCTTGACGTGGATGGGGTCAGGGGTTCGAATCCCTTAGTGCCCATAGCAAAAATCCCTGAAAACAGAGCGTTTTCAGGGATTTCTTTTTTGTTAACAGATCATACCTGTCATATACATTATGCTTCCCATCCGGTATGCTCCGTATGGAGCAGGTGATGAGATAATTCTCCGCAAGGTTCTTTCAGAAACTCTTCGTAGAGGACCTGCACATCCGGATTCTCATGGGAGAACCGGAGCATATTGGCACTGTCATATTGATAGATGATCTGTGCGCGGTCCGCTGCCCGTTCTTCATTAAAGTGGATCGGCTGTCCGCCGCCGCCAACGCAGCCGCCCGGGCAGGCCATGACTTCGACGAAATCATATTCCACTTCTCCTCTTTTGAGTGCTTCGATCAGTTCCCTGGTATGACCAAGACTATTCACGACCGCTGCACGGACCGTTGTCCCCGCAACATGATACTCTGCCTCGACCCATGGACGATCCGACCCGGTCGCGCGGACTGCCTTAAAGGTTTCATCCGCATCCGGATTCTTACCGGTCATCACGAAATAGCAGGTACGGAGTGCTGCTTCCATAACACCGCCTGTTGCACCGAAGATAACTGCTGCACCAGTACCGGTTCCTAAAGGAGAATCATACTCCTCTTCCTCAAGTCCCTGGATATCGATCTGCGCGATCTTCAGGATATCGCAGAGTTCTCTCGTGGTAAGGGAGATGTCAACATCCTTTACGCCTTCTTTGGCATCATTGATATTCGGGATCTCCAGTTCCGCTTTCTTTGCAGAACATGGCATAACGGAAATACATACGATATCCTCCGGTGCCACACCGATCTTCTGCGCGAAATATGATTTTGTAATCGCGCCGAACATCTGCTGCGGAGATTTTGCCGTCGACAGCTGTCCCTGCATATCCGGATACTGCTTCTTCAGAAACCGCACCCATCCCGGACAGCAGCTCGTAAACATCGGCCATTGATAATCGCCGCGGTTCTGCATACGATGAAGGAATTCCGTTCCTTCCTCCATAATCGTAAGATCTGCAGAGAAATTGGTATCGAAGACATAATCAAAACCGAATTGGCGCAGTGCAGCGGCCAGACGTTTTTCCGTCGCAAAAGAACCATCCAGACCAAATTCTTCGCCCCAGGCACTTCTGACTGCCGGCGCGACCTGGATGACCTTTACTTTCGTCGGATCATTCATAACGCCCTTATAGCCAATGACCTTATCGATATCACGACGGACCGTCAGCGCGCCGGTTGGGCAATGCGTCACACACTGTCCGCAGAAAACACAGCTGGAGTTTTCAATGCTGTCGCCCGTTGCGACACCGACGGAAGTGTGAGAACCGGACCCTACCATATCCCAGACATTACATGTCTGCACCTTTTCACATTCTGCAACGCACCGATAGCAGCGGATACATTTGCTTTCATCACGGATGATCGGAACATTCTGATTCCAAGGTTTTACAAGATAATCCTGCTGGTATTCCTCCAGATTCCGGATATCCAGTTCTGCAGCGATCTCTCTGAGGCGGCAGGTTTCGTTTCTTGCGCAGCTCGGGCAGTCTGTCCGATGCTGTGACAAAAGGAGTTCCAGATTGACGCGGCGTGCGTCCATAACTCGCGCGCTGTTTGTGATGATGGAAAGGCCTTCCGTACATACATTGTCGCATGCCGCGAACAGCTGGTCTCTTCCTTCGATCTCGACCAGACATAACCGGCAGGCGCCGATCTTATTAATGTCCTTCATATAGCAGAGGGTAGGGATCTTGATATTGGCTTTGGCTGCGGCATCCAGAATGGATGTGTCTTTTTCCACTGTATATGGTTTTCCGTTGATCTTGATATTTACCATTCTGATTTCCCTCCTCTGATAATTCCACAATTATAGTGGTCACACCTCAGGCATCTGTCAGCCTCCTGGCAAGCTTCTTTTTCATTCATGCCGATCTCAACCAGACCGAAATCATTCCGTCTTTCTGACGGGGCTCTTTCCTTCATGTCCACGCGTGCATAATACTCGCGGTCTTTCAGAACGACATCCGGCACCTCGACATCCAGCGGGATCACATGATGATAGCCCAAATACTCATCGATATTGGCTGCCGCGACCTTTCCTGCCCCGATCGCCATGATCGCCGTTTTCGGTCCGGTCACGCAGTCGCCTCCGGCAAAGACACCCGGATAACTTTCAATGGTGGTCCAGTCGGATGCACAGATCAGTCCGTGCGAAAGCGGGATATCGGAATCTGCAAACGGTTTCGGATCCATCTCCTGGCCGATTGCCTTGATGATCACATCACAGTCGATTCGAAGGTCCTCAGTTCCGGTCGCTACCGGATTCATGCGGGTTCCGCCGGAGATCCTGCCGACCATGTTCGGTTTCACCCAAAGGGCAGCTGCCTTTCCGTTTTCTGCTTCGATCTTAACAGGCGCATGGAGTGTCAGAAGATTCACACCTTCCGCGATCGCT
>JAFZKG010000031.1 GCA_017553695.1 Lachnospiraceae bacterium | reverse complement strand
CGCTTCCACGATGTCTGAAAGCTGCTTCGTGGTTGTGATCTCGCTTTTTTCTCTTTCCGTTACAATGTGCTTGGCAATATTGTTCGCGAAGTTTTCTTCGCCATATTCCCTTATGATCCTTGCCAGGCCCTCTTTGGACCAGGTATTCACGATCTCTTTCGCGGTGATCTTCCGGTCACGGTCCATCCGCATGTCCAGTACACCGTCTTCTTTATAGGAAAAACCCCGTTCCGGATTATCGATCTGATAGGAAGAAATGCCGATATCCAGAAGGATGCCATCCACTTTTTCAATTCCAAGGTCCGTCAGGATGCTGTGGATATTAACGAAGTTGTCCTTGACGAATGTGACTTTGTCTGCATAATCTTTCAGTCTTTCCTTAGCCGCATTCAGGGCTTCCTGATCCTGATCGATCCCGATCAGATGTCCTGTGGTCAATCTCCGGACGATCTCCAGCGAATGTCCGCCGCCGCCCATCGTGCCGTCTACATATGTTCCAGCCGGATTGATATTTAAACCTTCCACGCTCTCTTTCAGAAGAACGGATGTGTGTTTAAATTCCAAATCCCCACTCTCCCATATGTTCTGCGATATCATCCATATTGTCGTAGGTGGAGCCCTTCTCCCAGGACTTCTTGTCCCAGATCTCGATCCGTGCCCCGGTACCGACCATGGTGATATCTTTGTCCAGTTCCGCGAAATCCCTTAGATTCTGCGGAAGCAGGATCCTGCCCTGTTTGTCCAGTTCCGCGTCCATGGCTCCTGCCATGAAATGACGCACGAACTTACGGGCATCTTTATTGGCAACAGGCAAGCTGCGGAGTTTTCCGGAGAAATCGTCCCACTCTTCCGTCGGGAAAACCCACAAGCAGCCGTCCAAACCCTTCGTAACCACGAAACGCTCACCAAGCAGTTCCCTGAATTTCGAAGGGACTATGATCCTACCTTTTGCATCTATGGAATGATTGTATTCACCCATAAATTGAGTAGACACCTGTTACCTCCCAGCGACATTTTGTCAATTTATACGTAGCGCACTCGCGCATTCGTACCTAGTTCGTTTGTTTTTTGCGCCTGCTCTTGCGAGTATTTATGAATAAGCGCACTCGCGCGTCGTCTTTAACTTAAGGAGCGCCGTGCCATTTACTCGTAGGCAACCACCGGTTCGAAAAGCTGTTGTTGATTCTGCGAGCATTTCCCACTTTGCTCCACTAAGTCCCACTTTTCACCACTTTTGAGTTGATTTTACTACGCAAAATATAAAAAAGCAACACCTTTTTTCGCGAATTTTCGGTTTTTTTCAAAGTTTTTCTGCGGATTTTTAAGGATTATTGGAAGCTTGCAGTACATAAACACAATTTTTGCGCTTATGAATGATTTTTCGAATTGCAAATCGCGCATAAACGCGTTTTTTTGCTTATATATGATTCTCCGAGCAAAACAAAAAAGAACCCGCCGGCTCTTCAAAAAAAAGCCCCGCAGTTCTGAAAATCTGCGGGGCATTACTCAAATATTCAATTGTTCCGGAAATTATCCGATGATCTTCAGCGCTCCAGTCGGACAGATGTCCGCGCACTTATGACAGTCTTTGCAGACAGCGATCGTGGCAGGATCATTGAACTCCGGTTTGATGACCGTGGTAAATCCTCGGCCAACCAGTCCGAGGATTCCCTGCTGAGCCACCTCGTCGCAGGTCCGTACGCACAAGCTGCACATAATACACTTCTTCTGGTTCCGCTCGATCGTGACCAGCTTCGTTTCCACAAATCCCGGATGATATTCACCGCGCAGACGGTCCGGACAGATTTCCTGACAGTTTGCACACTTGATCAGATTACACTCACCGTAATCATGGCAGCCGCACTCGAGGCATCTCTTTGCTTCGTTCTGAACCTCTTCATCCGTCAGCTGGATCACGATATCCTTGAAGTCATGCTTCCGCTCTTCTGCCGGTCTCTTCGGTACCTGGATCCGCATGACCTTCTCTCTGTCAGCGAGTTCCGCCTTCACCTTCTCCATATCCTTGCGGATGGAAACGAACGGTGCCTTAAATGGTTTCAGTTCACCCTTCAGGAAACTATCGACCACTTCAGAAGCACGGACAGCATCTCCGATCGCCTCAATCGCGATACCCGTCTTATTATGCACAGCGTCACCAACACCAAAGACATCCCGTAAGTTGGTGCGGAACGTATCTTCTTCCACTACAATGACACCCTTCTGATTCAGTTCCACATCCAAACCCTTTGCGTTGATCCGCTGACCGATGGCCGAGATAACGGTATCGACCGGGAGTACAACAAACTGCCCGTCTATCGGGATCGGGCTTCTTCTGCCGCTGGCATCCGGAGCGCCAAGCTCCATGACCTGCAGTTTGATCTCCTTCACATGACCATTTTCCGAAACGATCTGCACCGGATTGGTCAGGAAATCATAGGCCACGCCCTCTTCCATGGATTCTTCTATCTCTTCATCGTCTGCAGGCATCTCATCACGGGTACGGCGGTAAATGATATGCACATTTTTCGCACCAAGCCGGATTGCTGAGCGGCAGGCATCCATCGCCGCATTGCCGCCGCCGACAACTGCAACATTATCGCCAATATCATATGGATCACCGGTAATATTGCGTCGAAGAAACTCGATGGCTCCGATCACACCTTCCGCATCCTCGCCGGCACATCCGATCTTTGCGGATTCCCATGCGCCGATTGCAAGGATCGTTGCATCCGCGCTGCTGCGGATCTCCTCAAACGTCATATCTTCGCCGATGCGCACGCCGTTCTTCATTACGACGCCCAGATCCTCGATCAGTTTCACTTCCGCGTCGAGGATCTCTTTTGGCAGACGGTATTCCGGGATGCCGTAGCGCAGCATGCCACCCATCTTATCCATTGCGTCATAGATGGTCACAGCATGGCCTTTGACGCGCAGATGATATGCAGCCGTCAGGCCGGCAGGACCGCCGCCGATGATGGCAACTTTCTTTCCGGTATCCGGCGCAATCTCCGGTGTCCAGGTATCTTTTTCCAGATCACGCATACCTGCGAACCGCTTCAGATAAGCGATCGATACCGGTGCCTCCACATACTGCCGCCGGCATTCCTTCTCGCACGGATGCGGACAGACGCATCCTATACTGGCCGGCAATGGGAATTTATCCTTTATGATTCGAACTGCCTCGTGATAATTGCCTTTGCTGATTTCCTTTACATAAGCCATGCAGTCTGTGCCCGCAGGACATGTCAGGGAGCAAGGCCCCTTGCAGTCGCCGTCATGATCACTCATGAGCAGTTCCAGCGCAACCTTTCTTGCCTTCAGCACACGCTCTGAATCGGTATGCAGGACCCATCCGTCCGATACGACTGTCGAGCAGCTTCGCATCAGTTTCGGCAGACCCTCGCCTTCCACAAGACATACGCCGCACGCGCCATAATGTGCGACACTTTCATCATTACATAATGTCGGAATATAGACGCCGTTCTTCTCCGCAATCTGGAGGATCGTATCGCCCTGATTGCCGATGCATTCTTTCCCGTCAATGATAATTCTGATCTCGCTCATAACGACCTCCTACTCCGCAGTGATGGCATCAAACTTACAAAGCGTGATGCATTGTCCACACTTGATACACAGATTCTGATTGATCTCATGCGGATTCTTGACTTCGCCGCTGATTGCCTGCACCGGGCACTTCTTTGCGCACATCGTGCAGCCCTTACATTTCTCCGGATTGATGTGATACCGGAGCAGGTTCACGCACTCTTTTGCCGGGCACTGCTTCCGGATGATATGAGCTTCATATTCATCGCGGAAATACTTGATCGTCGTCAGGACCGGGTTCGGAGCCGTCTGTCCGAGTCCGCAGAGCGCGCCGTCTTTGATCGCGTTGCAGAGTTCTTCCAAAAGCTCGATATCGCCCTCCTGGCCATTTCCTTCCACGATACGGGTCAGGATTTCCAGCATCCGTCTGGTACCGATACGGCAGTGCACGCATTTTCCGCAGGATTCCTTCGATGTGAAATCCAGGAAGAACCGCGCCATGCCGACCATACAGGTGGTCTCATCCATGACGACCATACCGCCGGAGCCCATGATCGCTCCGGTTGCGCTCAGTGCTTTATAATCGATCACCGTATTGAGCAGGCTCTCCGGAATACATCCGCCGGATGGTCCGCCCATCTGTACAGCTTTGATCTTTTTATCATTCCGGATGCCGCCTCCGATGTCGAAGATAACATGACGGAGTGTTGCTCCCATCGGGATCTCCACCAAACCGCCGCTCCTGACCTTTCCGGTCAGTGCGAAGACCTTGGTTCCTTTGCTGCCTTCTGTTCCCATGGCTGCAAAAGCCTCGCCGCCGTTATTGATGATCCAGGCCACATTCGCGAACGTCTCCACGTTATTGATGTTAGATGGCTTCATCTGATAGCCGGCTGCTGCCGGGAATGGAGGTTTCAGACGTGGCATGCCGCGCTTGCCTTCGAGCGATTCGATCAATGCGGTCTCCTCGCCGCAGACAAAAGCGCCTGCGCCTGCCATATACCGGAACTTGCAGGAAAATCCGCTGCCCATGATATTATCACCGATGATACCAGCCTCCGTGGCCTGCTTGATCGCGTTTTCCAGACGAATGATGGCCAACGGATACTCGGCACGTACATAAACAATTGCCTCACTTGCCCCGATGGCATACGCACCGATCAGCATGCCCTCGATCAGGTTATGCGGATCACTTTCGATGACGGCGCGGTCCATAAATGCACCCGGATCTCCCTCATCTGCATTACAGATCAGGAACTTCTCTTCTCCTTTGCTATCTCTTGCCGCGTTCCATTTAAACCATGTCGGGAATCCGGCTCCACCTCTGCCGGCCAGCCCGGACACTTTTATCACTTCTATGACTTCCTCCGGCGTCATTGTTTTCAGCACTTTTTCCAGTGCCTGATAACCGCCGCGTGCCTTATAACTCTCAATATCCGTCGGGTCGATGATGCCGCAGTTCCTGAGCGCAATCCTTGTCTGCTGCGAAAGGAAGGACGCGTCATCCTCTGCGATCACAAGATCCCTTATCCCTGCGAAGCTCCCGCTCTGTGCGGCCTCAGCGATCCGTTCCGCATCTTCTGCGGATACATGGACCAGCCGGGCAGCCAGATCCTCACCATCATAAATATCTACGATCGGTTCCAGAAAGCACATGCCGATACATCCGGTAATCCCCAGCTCGAACGAAGCGCCGCCATTTAAGATCTCTTCCAGTGCACTGTATACTTTTCCTGCGCCAGCTGCGATGCCGCAGCTGCCCTCTCCTACGATGACTCTCATGCCTGCTCCTCCTTCCTGTTTCTGAGATCATTCAGGATGCCGACTGCCTTATCCGGCGTGAGCGAGCCAAAAGTCTCCTCATTGATCATCATGACCGGCGACAGACTGCAGCAACCCAGGCAAGCCACATTTTTCAACGTGAAGAGCCCGTCTTCTGTGGTCTGTCCGTTCTGTATGCCGAGTTCATTGGTGATTGCCGCTTCGATCCGGTCCGATCCGTTTACATGGCATGCCGTGCCCTTGCATAACATGATCAGATACTTGCCGACCGGTTCCAGACGGAACTGCGTATAAAATGTGGCCACACCCATAACTTTTGCCGGTGTTGTGCCGGTCTGTGCTGCCACAGAATAAATCACGTCTGCAGGCAGATAACCGTAGATATCCTGCGTTTTCTGCAGGATGCCGATCAGGCTTCCCTTATCTCTGCCATACTCATCCAGTACCGCATCCAGTGCCTTTCCTTTTTCGTCCTTGCAATCACACATTCACTTAGTCCTTTCTCACTTTGCTGTATTAACGTAACAGATTTATTTTATACATTTTTTCACATAACGCAAGTATATGCTGTCAGAGAACTTCCTCTCCATCTTCGAAGACCGGCTCCAAAAAATCTTTCACATGTTCCTTGATTTCTGCCATCTCTTCCGGGATATCCTCCCCCTGGAACCATCCATTAAACTGGCGGCCGTCCTCAGTCTCAATGCAGAACGAGCAGAAATCATCATCGCCCGAATGGAAATCAACCGGCTGAATCTTTCCGTTTGCCAGTTCATACAGATTCTCTTTTAAGAGGAATAATTCCACCTGATCAAAATACTTCTCCGGAACCTGAATGATCTTCGTCCCGCTCTTGGCATCTCCCGGCGCGTAAACACGACGGTAAAGGCAGGTCGCGAATTCCTCTGCGGTTCCCGGCATCAGGATCGTGCCGTAATCGTAGATCGTATCTCCTTCATTAAAGGAGAAGTCAAACCGATCGACTACATACCGTTCTTCCGGGGCGATCATCTCGGTAAAGCCATGATCCGCGAAGACTCTGCGGAAATATTTCAGAAATGCCCAAGTCCAGTCTTCATATGGATCAATATTCATATGAAAATAGAGCTTTTCTCCGGATGCATAATCGGCGGTCAGCGAAAACGGGCCATACTCCGGAACGATCCCTCTCGTATACCTGTCCGTGCCATTGTTCAGGACAAGATCATACTGCCGGATGATCTTTTGGGCCCCAGCAAGCACCTCTTCTTCCACTTCACAGGAAATCTTATAGCATTCATCTTCCGAAAGGGTGACTTTTCCGTCTTCTTTTCTCAGATCAAAATGATATTCTGCGCCTTCCCTCTCCGTTTCCACTTCCGCATAGCGGAAAAAGGATACCGAAAGGCATACCAGGTCATCTGACTGGATCTCCTTTGGAGCGTCATGATCGGAATGATCCACTGTGCCGCCTTTTGGAAAGAGGCCGCTGCATCCCATCAGAAAGCAAAGAAGCCCCGCCAGAACAAAGATCTGGCAGAGCATCTTCATTTTTTTAGAAATAATAATATTCATTGGCTGCTATCAATCTACAAATTCAATTGTTACATTATGTTTCAATGCCAGCTGCGCTTCCGCTTCCACACATTTGGTGATGCCGGTGATGACCGGACATACCACGTGCACCGGGAAATGTTCTGCCGCGTAATCGAATAATGGTCCGCGTCCCGGTTTTTGCAGACAGACCTCGTAAGCATCCAGCGTATCCCCGAGTTCTTTCATCATATTCTGCACAGCCTCACAGCCACATGCAACCTTTACCTTCACTTCAGACGGATCATCTTCCGATGCCTCTGCTGTCACAACGGTTTTAAACCCGCATGGACCCGGCTCCACTTTTACTCTTGTCATATCCGGTTCCTCCTATTTCTTATTGAACAGGCTGTCGATGGCGGATCCAATGAATGACTCCACTGCATCACTGATCTCGGTTCCCTTCAGTGCTGCCATTGCTTTCTTTTTGGCATCTGCGTCTGCCTTACGGTATAACTGCACCAGTTTCTTCTCGGTAGCGGTTACCTGCATGGATGTTTTAGATCCGGTAGAACTGCTGGTCTGTTTCGGCTTCGTACTCGTCTGTTTCGGTTTCGTGCTGCTCGTCTTTCCGGTCTTTCCGGACTTTCCGCTGTAAGTGCTGCTTGCAGCAGCATCCGTCAGGGACTTTTGCGTCACACCCGTTGCTTTTGCGATCTTCTTCAGCGTCTCATTGGTCAGTTTCAATTCACCGCGTTCTGCTTTACTGATATCCGAAGCAGAAACGCCTTTCAGTTTCTTTGCCAGCTGCTCCTGTGTCAGCCCTGCTTCCGTACGGGCCTTCTTGATCAGCTTTCCAACTTTATTTGCCATAACCTTCCCCTTTCTGTCTGTCAGATGATCCATTTAAATTTTCATTATTATAACACAGGCCTTCTGTTTTTTTTCACAAAACTTTCACCCGAATGTAGTTTTTTGATCCAAAACCGTAGTATATAATTGAGGCGGAAAGGGAAAAAGCATGGAAGATAACAAGATCATTGAATTATTTTTCCAGCGATCCGAAACAGCAATCAATGAGCTGGCCGCAAAATACGGCCGGCTCTGCCAGAAGATCGCGCAGAATATTCTGAACAATGCATCCGATGCAGAGGAATGTGTCAACGACACCTATCTCGGCGTCTGGAACAGTATTCCCCCAAACCATCCGGAATCGTTATCCGCGTATGTCTGCCGGATTGCCCGCAACCTCTCCTTGAAGCGCTATCAGTATAATACAGCCTCAAAGCGCAACAGCATTTATGATGCCAGCATCGACGAACTGGAAGAGTGCATCGCGTCCCTGAAGGACGTGGAAAGCGAGATCGAATCCAAGCAGCTTACTGCGTTCATAGAACAATTCCTGGATACCCTGAATGAAACGGACCGGATCCTTTTCATGCGCAGATATTATTTTTCCGATTCCTATGCGGATATCGCCGCGCAAACCGGGCTTTCGGAAAAGAACGTGTCTGTTCGCCTTACCCGCCTGCGCACAAAAATGAAGAAGTATCTTACAGAAAGGGATTATGTCATATGAAGATCGAACAGTTTTCCGAAGCCTTAGGCAATGTGAATGATAAATATATAAATAAAGCGATCGACCCGAAGACGGACCTGAACGAATTTGCGGCAGAAGACGGCGGGAAAAGATCCCATATAAAGCAGTTCTCGCAGGATCCGAAAAAGATGCGTCGGCATATGAAAGTATGGCGCGCAATTGCGATCGCTGCCTGTGCAATACTTGTAGCAGCCGGCGGATTGCTTGCTGCAGCCGCAGGACTTGGTGGTGCCTTCCAGAAAGGTTCCAGCGACTATCGGGATTCCTATATGTCACCTGCTGGTGCCGGAGAGTATAATGGCGCGTATGTCAGCGACGAAGCAGAAGCATCCTATTATGAATCAAAGGATTACAATATGGCGTCGGAGGAATCTGCCTGGGAAAATGAAGGCATATCCGGTGCGGATGGTACGCTTCCACAGCAGAATGATCTCAAGATCATCTACACCGCATATCTCTATATGGAAACAACGGAGTTTGATACCTCCATGCAGCGGATTGAAGAACTGGCTCAGCAGACCGGCGCATACTTTGAAGACGCCAGCGTCAACAGCAGTTCCTACAACTATCGGACAGCCAGCTACGTCATCCGCGTGCCGGAAGAGAATCTGGATGCTTTCCTGGATCAGTGCGAAGGGATCGCCACCATCACATCCCTCCACAAAAATGCGCGGGACGTGACGGAAAGTTACTATGATATCGAAACCCGTCTCGAGACGGCAAAGACCAAACTTGCCCGTCTGCAGGAGCTCCTTGCAGCCGCAACCAACGTGGAAGACATGATCACCATCGAACGCGAGATCAGCGATACTCAGTATCAGATCGACAGCCTGACCGGCTCGCTCCAGCATTATGATTCCCAGATCAGCTACTCCACCGTTTCTATCGAACTGCGCGAAGTCTACAAGATCTCCGAAGAAGCAGCGCCGCTTTCCTTTGGCCAGCGTATCGCCAAAGCATTCAAGAGCAGCATCTCCGGATTCGGGAACTTCCTGGAAGGTCTGGTGATCTTCTTCGCCCGCAACTGGATCTGGATGCTGATCGTCGCCGTCATCGTCGTGGTCGTTGTCACCATCATCGTGAAAGCAAAGAAGAAACACCGCAAATAAAGCTGCTCAAAGATTCGAATACTCATAATAATAGGCGCCGGGGGAACCCGACGCCTTTTTTATGATCAGAATTTGTGGCCACCGCCTCCGCCGGAGAAACCGCCTCCGCCGCCACCGAAGCCGCCTCCGCCTCCGCCGAAGCCGCCACTGCTGTGACCGCCGCCTCCACCGCCTCCGATGAAGAATCCGCCTCCGCCGCTGGAGACCTGATGCTTGGTCGTATTCGTCTTTCGGGTGGATAGGCCTGTCAGGTTCAGATGAGCCATGGCCATTCTCACGACATCTGTCTGTGCCGTCTTCTTCACACCCATCGTGGCACCGACGATGATCGCGCAGATCAGCATACCGGCAAGGATCGAAAGGATCGCGTTGCAGATATGTTTCATCGGCTCGCTGATCCGGTCTCCGCCGAGGACTGTTATGATCTGCCGGAATGTCCTGCTGATGCCTTCATAGTATTCCCCTTTTGAAAGATACCGGTAATTATTATCCGTGATGACATTGGCTTTCGCCTCTGTGATCACATCATAATTTTTCCCATCGGAAGCGATATAGAATTCACGCGTATAAAAATCGATGATGACCAGCGTGCCACTGTTGTTTCCAAACAGTTCGTAATAAATATCACCCGCGTAGAACAGAGTGGAACCTGTATGTGCCACTTCCGTGGAAACAAAGACGATATTGCCATACTGCAGCGCCGGTTTCATGTCTTCCGCCAGCTGCTGCTCTTCCGAAGAGGTCAGGATATCCGCGTCATCCATGATGAGGCAGGTGTTCCCTGTATCCGGATCCACATATTCATATGCCTTCGCCGTGATGCTCAGGGAAATGCTCGCCACAATAACCAGAAGGATCAAGAAGGCTGCAAGAACATATTTGCGATGTTTTTTAATACTCATGTTCATCGCCTCCTCTCTTTCCAAACTGCGGCAGTTTCCTTGTCGTAAGCTCATTATGTGCACGCACGATATCCAGCACGGTCCAGCCCGTCAGCAGGATCGCCACGATATCCGCGCCGTAATAGATCATATCGCTTACCGGATCGATCAGCATGACTGCCAGGCAGATCACAAAGGCTGCCAGGCATTTCCACATCGTCACGATCTTATCCTTAAACGGTGCGCTGACAGATGTTTTCACCTTGGCAGTCTTTTTCCCGTTCCGGACGATCGCAGACACGATCCGGAACACCAGGAACGCCAGAAATACCAGAATCGCGATTCCTTCCATACGTGTCAGCATATAGACGGAGCCCAGAATAAAAGGAGCCATAAAGAAACTGGATCCGATTGTCCCTCCGATCGACACTTTTGAATGCGAAGAAGACTTCTGTGTCCGTTTCTTCCGGATCTGCTCCTGCACCCGCTGTTGGGCAGCCGGGTCCTTTGAGGATAATCCCAGATCGTCAAACATACCTTTCCGCGCATAGACCGCGTTCAGTTTAAAGTTGGCAAAAATGACTGCAACGATGGATAACACCATGACCACAATCCCCAATACACGCGGTGTCATGGTCAGGAACATCGTCAGCAGCACAAAGATCGGGATCGCAATGATCAGTGATCCGATCAGATATTTCCGGAAATCCACCGGCAGATCCACCGCAGCCTTTCCGGTCTGTCCGTTAACTGTCGCGTAGCTGACCCTGTTTCCTTTTCTGTTTTTATTTGCCAGGAACCAGACCGGATAATAGCCCAGTTTCTTATCCACGCCGTCCGTGACGAATGCGTCTGCGATCTCATTCTGCCCCAGTCCGTATTTATGCATATCCGGGTGATACACCGTCTCCGCGTATTTTTGGCCGGCGATCCGGATCGCGTCTTCTTCATAAAGGCTGCTATCCACATCGCCTTCGTCTGCATAATAAGAAGAAAGATAACCCGGATGATAGTCCTTGGCTTCCCGGAAATCGTACGGTCCGATGGCATCCGACATTTCATCTGAAAAAGCAGACGCGGCGTCAAACGCGATCCCATCCACTCCGCCTTCCGTCCGGATCTCCGTGGAATAGTGATCCTTCACCACATAATTTCCCTGCGTATGCTCCACGCTGGATTTCACGGTCAGCACTTCCGGTGCCTTCACGTCATAGATCCAGTATGGCATGTAGATGCCCCGGAGTTTCTCCACCTCAGAATCTTTCTTCATGGCAGAAGGGACAAACAGCGCTTTCCGGACATGCTTATAGTATTCCGCAATGCCCTGTTCTGCCGTCAGTTTGAATGGGATTACATGATCCGGCCGGCGGATCTTTGTCAGACGGCTCATCAGCGTGACCTGCGATCCGCAGTAAGAGCAGAACGTCACAGCACTCTGATCCAGGCTGTAGATCTCGCCGCCGCACTGCGGGCACGTAAAGACCGTGGCTTCGATGGTTGTATCATCTTCCCACGTTTTTTCCTGATACTCCGCCGCATCGACTTCCCGATAGTTTTCAATTTCTTCCGGGGAGAATTCGCTGCCGCAGTAATCGCATTTTACGATTTCGGTTCCCGGCAGATACGAAAGCTCTCCACCGCAATGTGGACATTTAATCATTGTCTCTCCTCAAGTCACTCCAGATCCACGCGGAAATTATCCTTAAACTCCGCATATACTTCCGGCAGGATTTCTGCCAGATGCCGGTATTCTTTGATATTGTGCATCAGCAGTGCCTTTGCGAACATATCATTGACGGGCATTCTTTCCTGAAAATGCCAGTCGGTCCCGTCAAAGTTCCATCCCATATAGAAACGGGTCCGGAGTTCATAACCGTTCCCATCCGGTTTTTCTCTCAGCATATGGATCATGGTTCCGTTCGTGGAAACGATCGTGCCCGTGAAATTCTCCCATTTTTCCTTATCAAATCCCACTTCCCATGGTGGGACGAAATTGATTGGGAACCGCAAAGGTTCCATATCATCCAGCATAGCCTCTTCCACGATATGGGTCGTGTGCCAATAACGTTCCTTAAAAGAAAGCTTCTCGTTCAGACTGATCTCCGGATTCTGCGTCTGGCAATAATAATGATCATCCTTATCCCAGATCATATAGCGGAACGAATCCAGTCCATGCCATGCGAACCAGAAATCGATCATATCCGGTGTCACATTTGGCATATCGGTCAGGTTGGATACCTCTACACCTCCGCCCGGAAGATGAAAGATTCCGAATTCATCCGAAAGATATCCATCCTCAAACATTCGGTTGACTTCCTGGATCGGGATGCCATCCGCATCGTTAAAATCGCCGCGCATGACGATTTCTGCTTTTTCCGCCGGTACTGGTGCAATATCTCTGATGTAGTATTTATAAAGCGGACTGTTTTTTTGTTTTTCCGTGAGTTCTTTCATACTCATCAACCTCCTAACACTCCGTTTGCATCATCTCGGCGATCAGATCTTCACAGCTTCGCATCGCCAGGATCGTTTTCTCCATCAGTTCCTCCAATGGCCAGCCAAGGCGCTCTGCGCCAGTGGCAATGACTTCCCGGGAACATCCGGCTGCAAACTTTTTATCTTTGTATTTCTTCTTCAGGCTGGATACTTCCATGTCTTTACAACTTTTGGATGGACGCATCAGGGCAGCCGACCAGACAAGTCCGGTCAGCTCGTCAGCGGCAAATAGCACCTTCTCCATTTCGTCAACCGGCTCCACATCCGAGCAGATGCCGTACCCGTGACTGCAGACCGCATGCACGATATCATCCGATGCACCAATCTCCGCCAAAAGTTCTGGAGCTTTTTGACAATGTTCTTCCGGCCAGTTTTCAAAATCCACATCGTGAAGCAGTCCCACAATACCCCAGAACTCTTCATCCTCGCCATAGCCCAGTTCTCGTGCGTACCAGCGCATCACCTGCTCCACTGTATAGGAATGCTGCAAATGAAACGCCTCCTTGTTATATTTCTTTAAAAGATTTAAAGCCTCGTCTCTGGTGATATTCAGATTCTTTGCCATCGTATTTCCTTTCTTTAATTTCTAAGACTGTGTACCGGCGCCGGAATCCGGCCTCCCCGGTTGATGAATGCTGCACTGCTCTCCGGATGGACCGGCATGACAGGTGCGCTTCCCAGAAGTCCGCCCATCTCGATCGTATCGCCGACCTTCTTGCCCGGTGTCGGCAGCACACGGACCGCTGTTGTTTTATTATTGATCATGCCGATTGCTGCCTCATCCGCAATGATAGCTGAGATTGTCTCTGCTGAAGTATCCCCCGGCACAGCGATCATATCCAGACCGACTGAGCAGACACAGGTCATGGCTTCCAGTTTATCGATTGTCAGAGTTCCGCCTGATGCTGCCGCGATCATGCCTTCATCTTCCGAAACCGGAATGAAAGCGCCAGACAGACCACCGACCGAAGAAGATGCCATAATGCCACCCTTCTTGACGGCGTCATTCAGCATCGCCAGTGCCGCCGTGGTACCATGCGTGCCGCAGACCTCCAATCCCATCTCTTCCAGGATCCGCGCGACCGAATCGCCTTGTGCAGGCGTCGGCGCCAGCGAAAGGTCCACAATGCCGAAAGGCGTATCCAGTCTGCGGGATGCTTCCTGCGCGACCAGCTGTCCCACACGGGTGACACGGAAGGCTGTCCTCTTAATGGTTTCCGCTACGACGTCAAATGGTTCGCCATCCAGATCCTTCAATACGCTGTAAACCACGCCAGGCCCTGATACACCGATGTTGATAGCTTTCTCCGGCTCGCCGACGCCATGAAATGCTCCAGCCATAAATGGATTATCCTCCACCGCATTACAGAAAACCACCAGCTTCGCGCAGCCGATACCTTCCCTGTCTGAAGTCTTTGCTGCAGTTTCTTTTATGATTTTTCCCATCAACGCGACTGCATCCATGTTGATGCCAGCCTTTGTAGAACCCACGTTCACGGAGGAACAGACCAAATCTGTTTCCGAGAGCGCCTGCGGGATCGATGCGATCAGTTTCTGATCCGCATCCGTCATGCCTTTCTGCACCAGCGCAGAATATCCGCCAATAAAATTGACGCCGCAGGTCTTTGCCGCCTTGTCTAACGTATGGGCAAAAAGCGCATATTCATCCGATCTGCAGGCGGCTGCCACCAGTGCGATCGGTGTGACCGAGATCCGTTTATTGACGATCGGAATGCCAAACTCCATTTCGATTTCTTCTGAAACCGGTACCAGCCGTTCCGCGTAACGGCAGATCTTGTCGTATACATTTCCGCATGCCTTATCAATATCTGCATCGCAGCAGCTTAAGAGCGAGATCCCCATCGTGACGGTACGGATATCCAGATGCTGCTGCTCGATCATCTCGATCGTGGAAAGAATGTCTTTCTGATTTAACATTGCCGTTCTCCCTTCCCGGACTTTCAGATCGTATGCATCGCATCAAATATTTCTTCTCTCTGCATATGGATGGAAAGCTCCATACCTTCGCCCAGCACCCGGAGTGCCTCCGCGATCTCAGCAAACGGGGCATTGGCCTTGCTCAGATCCACCGCCATGATCATAGTGAAATTGTTATGCAGGATCGTCTGCGAAAGATCCAGAACATTCGCATTGTATTCCGCCAGTTTTACGCAGATCGCTGCGATGATCCCCACGCGGTCATTTCCGACAACGGTAATTATGGCATTCATAGTTATTCTCCTTATTGTTAAATGATTACCCGATATTATACCTTATTCTCTCTTCCATTGGATAGTATTTCTGAAATCTTTTTTCCCTCCATTCTAACGAATCACGAATGAAAAGTTCGACGGTATGTGTTAAAATGAATGCAGTTATAAAAACAACTCACAAAGGAGAAGAATTATGAAGATCATCATTATCGGCGGCGTTGCCGGGGGCGCAAGCGCTGCAGCAAGACTTCGCCGGCTGAACGAAGAAGCAGACATCACCATTTATGAACGTTCCGGCTATATGTCCTATGCCAATTGCGGATTGCCTTATTATATCGGCGGAACCATCCGTGAACAGCGTGCACTGACATTGCAGACACCGAAGAGTTTTCAGATGCGATTCCGTGTTGATGTAAAAGTCAGACACGAGGTCACAAAGATCGATCCAGCCAAAAAGGCTGTGACCGTCTTGGATCTGGAAAACGGAACCACATTTGAAGATACATATGACAAACTGATCTTATCTCCTGGCGCAAAACCGACCAGACCAGATTTCCCGGGAATCGATAATAGTAAGATTTTTACTCTCCGCACTGTTGAGGATGCTGTTACGATCCATGATTATCTGGAAAAAGAAAGCCCTCGGTCTGCTGTTGTTGTAGGTGGCGGCTTTATCGGCCTGGAGATCGCAGAGAATCTCAAGGATCTCGGTCTGGATGTGACGATCGTCGAACTTATGGATCATCTATTAAATAACCTGGACCGAGACTTGGCTTCCTTCCTTCATGCCGGGCTCCGCAAAGCAGGCCTCAACCTGGCATTAAAACAGGAAGTGGCCGGATTTGAAGATGCCGATAAAGGCATTCGCGTCCTTTTGAAAGACAATGAACCGCTTACAGCAGATATGGTCATCCTTGCCATTGGCGTCACACCGGAATCCTCTCTGGCGAAAGACGCCGGGCTGGAACTTGGCCTCAAAGGCAGCATCCTTGTAAACGATCAGATGCAGACCTCTGATCCGGATATCTATGCTGTTGGAGATGCCGTGCAGATCCGTCAGTTTGTATCCGGGAAAGATGCCGTGATCCCTCTGGCCGGACCGGCAAACAAGCAGGGCCGTCTGGCAGCCGATAATATCTGCGGACTCGACCGGCATTATCCGGGATCCACCGGATCCTCTGTGATCAAAGCCTTCGATATGACCGTCGCTACGACCGGGCTTTCGGAAGATGCGGCAAAGGCACTCGGGATCCCATACGAGCGGATCATCCTGTCTCCGGCTTCTCACGCTTCGTATTACCCGGGCGATACGACCATGAACATAAAAGTTGTGTTTGAAAAAGAAAGCGGAAAACTGCTCGGCGCCGAGATCGTAGGCTACGACGGCGTAGATAAGCGCATCGACGTCTTTGCGACTGCGATCACAGTCGGCATGACCGGCAGCCAGCTCATGGATCTGGATCTGGCCTATGCTCCGCCATATTCCTCCGCCAAAGATCCGGTGAATATGGCCGGCTTTATGATCGACAACATTGTCCGCGGAATCGTGAAACAATTCCACTGGGATGAGATCGATGCTCTGCCTAGAGACGGCAGCGTGATCCTTCTGGATACGCGTACCCCGGGCGAATATGAGAGGGGCTGTGCCGATCAGTTCTTCAATATTCCGGTCGATGAACTTCGGGATCGTCTGGATGAAGTAGAAAAAGGCAAACCAGTCTATGTGATGTGCCAGAGCGGTATTCGGAGTTACATTTCCTGCCGTATCCTGACGCAGAATGGATATGACTGTTACAATTTCTCAGGCGGCTACCGCTTCTATGAGAGCGTGACAAAAGAAATTGCTGCCGCAAAAGCATCCTATCCGTGCGGTGTAGAGAAAGAAGCAGAATAATAAAGTATCCGAATAGTTTTAGAGGAGGAACTGCTTATGAAATATATCTGTTCGATCTGCGGCTACATTTATGACGAGGCCGCAGAAGGCACACCGTTCGAGGCACTTCCTGCAGATTGGAAATGTCCGCTCTGCAAAGCAGCCAAAACGGATTTCAAGCCGGAAGCTGCACCCGCTCCGGAAGATACTGCCCCGCAGACAGCAACCGCAGACACCGCCACAAATACTGTGCCGGAAGCCGACTTAAAGAAATTATCCGCCGGGCAGCTCGCCGCACTCTGCTCCAATCTGGCCCGCGGTTGTGAAAAAATGTATAAAGAGGAAGAAGCCGGACTATTCCGTGAATTGGCAGCCTACTTTACTAAGATCACGCCGGCAATCCCGGATGCGGATGTGGAAAAACTGGCGTCTTTACTGCAAGGAGACATCAATAGTTACGATAGCATCCGCGCACAGGCTGACGCCTTAAAAGACCGTGGCGCTGCGCGCGTCTGTGTCTGGGGTGAAAAAGTTACCCGCATGCTCTCCTCACTTGTGACCCGCTACCTGCATGATGGAGAATCTTTACTGGCAGGCACTGATATCTGGGTCTGCACCGCCTGTGGTTTCGTCTATATCGGCGAAACACCGCCGGAGCTCTGCCCGGTCTGCAAAGTCCCTGATTGGAAATTTGAAAAGATCGAAAGGAGGGCTAAGGCATGAAACGAGTTGCTGTAAGAAACCTGCGGCTCTGTACAAAAGACTGCATCTGTCTGTATGTCTGCCCGACGGGGGCGACAGATACCGAGAACAGTATTATTGACGTGGAAAAATGCATTGGCTGCGAGAACTGTGCCCTTGCCTGCCCAAGCAGTGCCATCAGCATGGTCCCATTGGAATACCCGAAGCAGCAACCGAAGGATGACGCCATGGTGGCAACGCTGAATACACTTGCACAGAGCAAGGCGGATCAGGAAAAGATGGCTCTTCAGATTGCGGGCGGAACATCCAAAGACAGTCTCTACCGCCTGATGAAAGCCATCGCAAAGTCCGAGCGCATCCTGGCAGAAGATGTCATGCGTGAAGCCGGTTTCATGCTTCCGCAGAGCCACAATGCGCATGCGATACTGGAAGAGTTGATTGAAACACCTCCGACGCCGGACTTCCCGGCAGAAGCAGCCCGGAAGCTAATGGAAAATCTTCCGGATAACGGCTAACGATCCAAACACATACCATAAATCAGGGGCGTCGGACATCTCCGACGCCCTTTTTCATCCATTTGCCAGACATTTCTTGCTTTTTCGTGAAAAATGTCTCACACAATCTGTTATAATGGAATTGCATGAAAAAACATAAAATCAGGAATAACCGTGAAAAAGGAGATCCGATATGAATACCACACAGATCAAATGCTTTCTGGCAGTCGCCGAAACGCTGAACTTTACCAAAGCAGCGAATCAGCTTTTCATTTCGCAGCCGGGGCTGAGCCGGCAGATCGTTTCACTGGAACGGGAACTGAATACGCTGCTCTTTATCCGCGATAAGCACAGTGTGAAACTGACACCGGCTGCCGCCGTTCTGGTTGAAGAATTATCGAATCTGAATACGCAGATCGAAGAAGCTGTGCGAAAAGCAAAGAAGATCGGTCAGGGGTACTCCGGCAGCCTGACGCTCGGCGTGCTCGGCGGACAGTCCATCAGCGAGGAACTCACTTCCCGGACCATGGAGTTCATGTCGGCCAATCCGAACATCGATCTGATCTTTAAGCAAGGATCCTTCAAGGATCTCCGGACATGGCTGATGTCCGGAGAAATCGATATTGCTGTCACCCTTGACTTTGACGTTCAGTCCATGGACGGCATAATTACATCGACCTTCTATCCGGACAATACGGTATTTGCCATCTCCCGCCATACGAAAACCGGGCGGAAAAAGACGATCACGCTGCAAGATCTGACTGAAGAAACGCTGATCCTCATCTCGCCGGAGGATTGCCGTTCCGGCTACGAACTGATCAATGCGTTTCTGAAAAAGACAGGCGTGCATTTCCCGGATATCCGCTATGCGCCAAACCTGGCCACCGTCATGATGTGGATCGAAGCCGGACAGGGATTCGGACTGGTGAATCACACCTCAAGTATCACTGCCAATTCCTCCATCCGTCTTTTGGAAAACATCCGGATTGCGCAAGATAACAGCGCCTCCACCTGTTTTGCGTGGAAATCAGACAACTATAATCCGGCAATTGCGATGTTCACAAACACGCCGTAAGTATTTATTTATTTACTAATTCGATCAAGGCTTCCTGTAGTACCTGCGAGAAGTTGATGTTTCGGACGATTGCCGCCTCGTTCAACCATTGTGGAATCGTCAGCGTTTTCTTTACAGAGATTTTCTTGTATTGCCTGCGATATGCATCGGTATCGCAGGTAATATAGTTTATGAATTCTCCCTTTTCTATTTTCAGTTTCTGCCCATCCGACGGTGCAGGGATCGGCTGATCCTCAATTTCCATATCACAAAGGCAACACGCTAAAACATCAGCCGCCATATTTAGCGCGTCTTTCAGATCATCTCCACAGGTAAAACACCCTTCCAGATCCGGAAATCTAACGTTATACCCTTCTCCCTCTTCTGTAAAAACTGCGGGGAAATAATAATTACCCATCGTATCCTCCTTTAATCCTGAATCCCTGCCTGCTTCAATATGTTTCTGACCGTTCCCTTTTTCACTTCCTTTGATGGATGTCTGGGAACGAAGAAAAACCTCCCATTTAAACTACTTTGCCATTTGTCATGAGATGCTCCGTGTCCAACCAGAAAACACCCATTTTCCGTAAGGATCCTTT